>NZ_JBMPPJ010000031.1:0-68778 GCF_049339865.1 Undibacterium sp. TC9W
TCGCCAGCTCTTTGGCCAGCGCCTGCAGTTTGCTTCTTTCCATTGCGTTTGTCGTCATTTTGGCAATTCCTCATTATAGGAGCTTCATCTGCCAGAATTACTTACACACTTTTATTTACAGGCTCGACAAATCGCAATTCTGTCTCAGATTGAACGTCGGAATTCTCCCCGACGTTCTGCGATAATTTGAGTTGCCATCCTCAATTTTTTGCAATCGGGAATAATTAGAAAATCTAATGCATATTTATTTCAAAAAAATACTGATTGGATTTGAAAGTCGAGTTACAAGTCAAAACTTTTTTTACGCCTCGTTCTCGCTATTTCTCTATGCAGTCGTGCCTACATTGTTAATTGCTTCAAGCGCGCTACTACTGGCGAAGTTCATTTCGCCCTCCATTTATGCGACAGTTGGGACTGGCGGTGGACAGAAAAATCTTAGCTTATTCCCTACTCTCATTTTTAATCCATTTGTTGAGTCTCTGTTGTTGGCATCCCTGATTTTTCTTTCCATAAAATGCCGGTTCAAAACAACTTTAACTGTATTGCTCCCTGCAATACTGATGGCAGCAATGCATGCTGTTGCCAATCCTATGTGGGGAATAACGATACTTTGGACATTTATTACTCATTCTAATGCCTTTCGCTTGTCTTTCAGAAAAGGGCTAATGAGAGCTTACTACACTATTGTTGTCGCCCACTCGCTTCAAAATGGATCAGTGTTGCTCTTTGCCTATTTTTGGGAACAAGGTCGTGGCCTCGGATAGGTCTGCTCTTCAAACTAGCCAGAACAACATAAAGATAAGCGGTGAGCCTCGCTGCATGGCACGATTAGTAGCATTTATACTGCCATTCCTGATCTGTTCACGGCAGCAGTTATTACTCTAAAGCACTCAAATTCACCAGACCCACACGTTGCCCCGCACAGGCCCGGCAAAAAAATTTACTCAAGCAAAAACCGCATTCAAACTAGCAATAATCGCTGTCTGACTACCATCCGCCAGCGGAACCGTAACGGTGGAACCTTTGAAGGCGACCACGCTTTGCCCGGATGGCGCAGCTTGTGAGAAAGCTTTGCTGGAGCTGGCGTGGGCCATGCTGCCGTAAGGGCCATAAGTGGTGCCGCTTTTTCCGGTCAGGGTCAGTTGCAGGACGCATTGCCAGCCAAACCATGTACCTGTATAGCCAGAGACAGACACTATCGGATCGTTATACGGGATGTTGACAACCTGGCTGGTTCCGCTATTGCCACCGTGCTGCAAGGTGGTGAAGATACCGGTTTCCTTGTTCTGCGTACCGATGTTGTATGGGCCGGTGCCGGTATTGATGGACTGTATGGCATTGAGCACATCGCCAGAGCGCACCATCACCTGCGTAATATTCGGGTTACCCGCTGCTGCGATAATTGCGGTGTCGTCAAAGGCATTGCCTGATGGCGGATTGGCGAGCTGATCAAGGATCATGAACTGTGCCTGCTCGAACTGGAAGTTGCCTGAGTTCAGGCGCCACATGAAAATATCCTGATAATGGTACTGCTTGTCACCGCTGTTAAAGCCTGCGGAAACGACATTCCATACCTGTTGTGCGCTGGAGTTTGGGGCAGAATTACCTGGTTCAAACTGCGCGCCATAACCGATGACAGAGGGGGATATTCCAGCATCGAGAAACTTAAACAAACGTGTGCCATCGTAGAATTGCGGCGAGACAAAATCGAAGGCGCTGTTGACGGTGGGATAGTCTATGGAATCAGTTGGCCAGGCGGGTGTGAATGACAGGAAATATTTAACGGGCTGCTCATCAAACACCTGGCGTATCGTGGAGAACAATATCTTGAACTGGTCCTGGGTCATATCGTCAGAGACATCACCTTCCCAGTCTACATCGAGGCCATTCATGCCATTGCCTTGCAGATAGCTGACAAGATTATTGGCAAATTGTGTTGCCTGTGTCTGCGGGTCGCCTGTCTTGGAAAAAATCGCAGCCAGGGTATTGGCGCCTGCATACACCATGGTCGCCAGAAACTTGATGCCAGGGTTGACCTGGCGCGCATCATGCAGCACAGAATTCAGGTAATCCTGATTGCTGAGTCCGCCTTCATGCGTTGAACTGCCAATTTCTATGGTGTCACCATTGACGGCTGGGGTGACGGCAAAAAATGCGATGCCGAGAAAGTTGGCGCTGTTATAGGTTTTATTGTTGATGAGTGTTTGAAAGCAACTGTTTGCGCTGTTGTAGTTGGTGCCGGGTGGTTCATCTTCGTTCAGATAAATCCACGCATTGACTCCATTTGCCATGTCTGCCATGTTGATACTCCTTTGGATTGATGTGATAGTTTGCCTATCCTCAATATGCAGCCATCAGCACAATGGCCGTAAATGCCATAAAGTCGGCGTGACACCTCATGCCATCTGCATATCTTCATAAAGAAATCGGACTGGGTGGGCTTTGCAATCGCGCTAAAAAGCGGATTGACGTTAACAATTCCGGTGCCAGGATCAACATCTGGACTTGCATAAAAGATAACATTTTTATTATATCAAAAAAACAATATGTTTCCAGTTTTTTTGCTTTTTAAATATGATCTATAGGCCCCAAGCCTTTTGATGAGAACAACTGTGTTGCTTCGTCAAAGGCAGGCTCCAGTCCACCACAATAGTCGAGTGCGCCAAAAGTATGGGCGAGGTCTTTCAACCAGACAAAAAAGTCTGTGGCCAACACCAGGCCTGCGTCCCTGCAGTCTTTGGTGGATAAAAGTATGACTACATCAAAAGCATTTTCCCCGTAGATAATCTGCATGCTTGGATTTTTCAGCATTTGCTGATCAATCTTCATTTCATGAAGATTCAAGAAAAAGCTGCTGTAGTTTTCGCCTTTGGATATCTGCGCCCAAAAGTTTTGACTAAAGACGTTTTGAAATTCAAGTTCTCCAAGACCACTTTGCTCAAAGCTTCGCACATTAGAAATATCGATAGCGAGCCTGGACATCAAAGATGCAAGCTGATTTGCAGGAACTGATTCCAGCAAAAACTCTAGTAGTCCATTCAATCTGTAGCCTTTACAAGTTTTATCCGTGTGGTTCATATAGCGCGATCTTCAGAAACGCAGTCGCGATATCGCCTCAAGTATAAACCACGCGCTTGCTCAATTAGCGCGCGAAAGCCGCAGAATATACTAGTAGCCCATTCTTCAAAAAATCCCAAGTCCGTTTCTGGCGAGACTGTGCGGGCCTGAACATCAATACTGCCTGCTCTTGTCCAACACGATATAGACACCATAAAGAGGAAGAGCATGATAGAACTGAACAATAAAATCGCCATCATCACCGGAGCCAGCTCGGGCATTGGGCGGGCTGCCGCCTTGCTATTTGCCAGCGCAGGCGCAATCGTGATTGTCGCTGCGCGGCGGCAGCCTGAGCTGGATAGTCTGGTAGCACAGATAAGGCAGGCTGGTGGCCGTGCCGCAGGCATTGCGGGCGATGTCAGGCAAGAAGCCTATGCGCAAACCCTGGTTGAATTTGCCGTGCAGGAATTTGGCGGGCTGGACATTGCCTTCAATAATGCAGGTACCATGGGCGAAATGGGGGCAACGCTGCAAGTGTCTGCCGCAGGCTGGCAAGATACGCTGGATACCAATTTGAACAGTGCATTTTTTGGCGCGAAATATCAGATACCTGCGATGCTCAAACGCGGTGGAGGCAGCCTGATTTTTACATCTAGCTTTGTCGGCCATACGGTGGGTTTTCCTGGTGTAGCCGCCTATGCCGCCAGCAAGGCGGGGTTGAATGGCTTGACGCAAGCACTCGCAACAGAATTTGGCGCGCAAGGCATACGCGTGAATGCGATCTTGCCTGGCGGCACAGAGACACCGATGGCACATCAAATGAACCACACGCCAGAGGCCATGGCCCAGGTCGCCAGTCTGCATGCCTTAAAGCGTCTGGCGCAACCGGAAGAAATTGCGCAGGCAGCACTGTTCCTGGCATCGGATGCATCTTCATTCATGACGGGTACTGCGATGCTGGTGGATGGCGGGGTGTCGGTGAACAGGACTTGAGGCGGGTTCCTTACTTGTAGTGATATTCCACTGGTAGGGTGCGCACGGCGCATCCTGCTCACCTTGCTGGCACCTGCATATATACAAGTTCCTGTTTTTTTGCGATGATGCTGACTCTTTTGGCAAGGCATTGCCCCACTCCCGCTCAGCAAGAAGGTTTTTAGATGGCCACCGAAGTCGAGATCCAGAATTTGTACATTGCTTATTTCAACCGCCCTGCCGACAAGGCTGGTCTCGCTTACTGGAAGGATGTCAGCCTTAGCCTCTTGCAGATCGCGCAAAGCTTTTCTGAACAGAAGGAATATGCGAGTGCCTTTGCCGGGTTCACGGCAGAACAAACCATCAATGCCCTGTACAACAACCTGTTCAACCACAAGGCTGACGCGGATGGTCTGGCCTACTGGAGTGGTCAGATCAAAACCGGCAAGGTCAGCATAGGGGCAGCGGCGATTGCGATTTTGAACGGGGCCACAGGTGCAGACCAGATGGCGGTGCAATCCAAGAATGCAGCGGCGATTGCGTTCACAAAAAAACTGGTCGCTGATCCCCTGGCCGATTATGCCTATAACCTCGGTGGCGCAGCATTCAACACAGCCAAGAGCTGGCTGGCCCCTGTGGTTGATATCCCCAGCGGTATTGATGCCATCAACAGCCTCGCCAGCATCACTGACAAATTAACGTCGAGCGCAGCCTATGGTAACGACAAACTGGCAAACGCTGTACTCGTGCCTGTGCTGGCGGGCCAAAACAATACGGGTAGCAAGACTGGGGACTTTTATTTCACCGCGGACGATAGCCAGTTGCTGGCATCGAATACCAGGCTGACAGGCAACGGCGCGGCAGTGGCGCTCAATGTCAACAGTTTTTTTACGCCAGTCTCGCACAGCAGCGCAATGGTTAGCGCCGTGCAGACACTGAACCTGCAAGCGGGCGCTGACACCAGCAATGCGGGCAACGATTTCATCAACAGTTTCACGACGATCAATGCCAACCGCATCAGTGGTGGTGACAATATCGTGCTTGGCAATCTGTCTGGCCAGACCGTGAACCTGAATAACCAGAGTGGTACATCTACAGTGACGCTGGGCGGCATCAACCAAAGTGTAAAACAGGCCGGAGCGCAGGCCAACTCTGTCGTCAAGAGCACAAGCGCCAACCTCAAAGGGGCGAGCTTCAATTTCAGCAATACCGGCACGGGCGACCATACACTGGATGTAGCAGCAGGTGGCAATGGTTTCACACTGGACCGTGTCAATATGATAGGCCTCAACAAGATCATTGCGCGCGGAACCGATGACACTTACCTGGACATTACACCCTCGCGCGATCTGGCCATCAGTCTGTCCAGCAGCAAAAATGTCACTATCGCTGCCAAGGGCGGACAAAATGTGAGTATCAGCGGCGTCAAGGCATACGGGCTGACACTGTCCGGCAATAGTAAATTTACGGTAGAGAACAGTCAGTTTTCCAGCATCAACCTGTATGACAAAGGCGCTACGCTGACGGTCAAGGATACCAATGCCGAAGACCACACTATCTACAGCGCAGTGGCAACCAAACTTGACATGAGTGGTGGTGGCGGTGGCACGATCAAATTCGCGGGCGCAGGTAGTTTTGATATCACGGGTGCGGGCAACAAGACCAACGTCTTTTTCTATGAAATGGGCACAAGCGGCGACATCAGCCTGACCACGTCTGGCAGTAATCTTGTCGGTTTTTACGAGGTCATGGGAACGGGTGCAGTCACCATCAATCATGCCAGCACCGGCACCCTGAGCTTCAGCGCCAACTCATCGCATAGTTCAAACACGGTCAATATGCTTCAACCTGGCGCCAGCTTGTGGCTGTCTGGTAATGGATTGGTGAATGTGATAGGAGCTGAAGGAAAGACTGGGAAATTCAGCTATATGTCAGGCATATCCACCACCAGCAACATCAAGCTTGCGCAAACTGGTAGCGGGAACGATATTCTTGAAATCAGGTTCTCTACGATAGAGAATATCAAGACTGCACTGTGCACGATCAGCAATTTCAATGTAGCTGGCAGCGACAGGTTTTCAACTGGTACAAAGGCAACATCGCTAAGTAAAATAAGTATAGGCAGTTCTGACTTTTCCAGCCTGGCCAGCAATATTGCCAGCAGCGCAGCAGGAGCAGGACAGGCACTGTCAGCAACGGCAGGGCAGGCATATCTGATCACCATCGGTAATGGAGAGGCTGCTGGTACATATCTATACCAGCACACGTCAGCAACGGCCAACACAGTCGATCGCGCAGACATCATCGTCAAACTAGTGGGGGCCAGCCAATTTACTGCCGCCGATATTCTGGACTATGCGTTTTAAAGTGTGACTGAAGTGTAATCAGGGTCCAGGGGCATTGTTGTCCCTGCCCTCTGTTTCCAGTAACTTGCCCTTTCCTCAGCACTTGACGCACCCGCCCACTACTGGCACACTACAGCTTCCATCAACCACCACAGGAGACAACATCATGAGAACCACGGATATTGCCCTCTTGTCGGCTGCCTGATCTGCTCACATCGCTGCCTATATCGCCGCACACATCTTCTCTTGGCGTCTTACAAAATTTATCGCTAGTGTGCTGATGCGCGCCTAAAATCGCGCCTGCTTGTGCGTCTGCTTGTGTGTCTGATCGCGCGCCGACTTCCATTTTCTTTTTTCGTTCCTGCTCGCCCCGGCTTTTTTCTTAATTGCCGTGCCTGCGGGATGGTTCAGTGCATCCAAAAACGATGCACGCCCATGAATATGGACAGACACACTTATCATGATCAATTTTGATTTCGCATCCCTGCGCCTGATCGGCCTGACACCGGCTATCGCTAACCAGTTACACGCACTGGCAGCAGATAATGACGACGATGCCAGCCTGCAAATGGCACGTATTACTGAAATACACCGCGACAACCTGGTCGTCCACAATGGCAGCCAGAGCATGCAGGTGCGCGCCCTGCCGCGCCTCTTGTCTGAGCTGGCGGCAGATGACAGCAGCCTGGCTGTCGGTGACTGGGGCCTGTTGAGCAATAGCGGCGATATCGGCGCTGACTATAGGTTCATCGCCAGCATGCCGCCATTCACGCATCTGGCACGCCGCAATAATGAAGGACGTTTGCAAGCCCTGGCCAGCAACGTCGATACCGCCCTGCTCGTCATGGGCCTGGACAGCGACTTCAAGCTGCGCAGGCTGGAACGTTACCTGGCACTGGTGCAGGCAGCCGGAGTTGCCCCTGTCATCGTGTTGACCAAGGCTGATGTGCACGAAGATGCGCAGGCACGCCTGGCCGAGGTGGAACAACGCCTGTCTGCCAGTGTGCCTGTGCTTGCCGTTAACGGCCAGAGCAGCACGACGGCAGACTTGCTGGCACCGTGGATGGTGGCTGGCCAGACTCTGATCTTGCTCGGCTCATCCGGCGCAGGCAAATCGACGCTGACCAATACCCTGGCAAGCAGCGCGCAAGATACCGGTGCGGTGCGCACCACCGATGGCCGCGGCCAGCACACCACGACTGCACGCTCGCTACACCTGTGTCCCGGCGGTGCCTGCATCATCGACACCCCCGGCCTGCGCACCCTGCAACTCAATCTCGACGAGCAGGAACTCAGCGCCAGCTTTGCCGACATTGATGCACTGGCCGCAGAGTGCCAGTTCCGCGACTGCAGCCACCAGAGCGAACCCGGCTGCGCCGTGCGCGATAGCGTCGATGCAGACAGGCTCAGCAATTTCCAGAAACTGCAACGCGAAACCCGCCGCCACCAGCAAACCCCGCTGGAACGGATAGCAGCAAGATCAAAGTGGAAGGTCTTGATGCGCTCAGTGAAGGAGAAAGACAGGATGAAGCGGAGCTAAGTTTGCGATAGGCCTGAGATGCGATTGGGATACGTTCTATCTATGATGCAAGAGTAACGCAAAGTGTTGTGACGCAAGCTGGAGGCCACTGACTGGTACTCCAGCAGCGTTATCGCCGCCCGCAAATCCGGTAAATTGTGAGATGCGGTTTACAACGCTTGAATGGCTTTGCCATCCCGGCATCGCATCTTAAATAAAATTCGCAACCAAGTTAGTTGCAATTTAAATATAAGTAATTTATAGTATGGACCTTACAACCCAAACCGAGCGCATCATGACTACGCACAACATCACCACCGTCACACTCTACCGCCCTACCGGCCCTGAGGAGCTGGCACTGGTGCGCGACAGTGGCAACAAGAAATGGCCACCCCGCCTGCCTGAGCAACCTATCTTTTACCCTGTGACCAATGTGGAATACGCGATACAGATTGCCAGGGACTGGAATGTGCCAGCAAGCGGCTCTGGCTATGTCACGCGCTTTGAGGTCAGCAAGAGTTTCATGGACAATTACCCAGTCCAGACCGTTGGTGGTGCCATACATACCGAGTGGTGGATACCGGCAGAAGATGTCGAGCTCATGAATGCCAATATCGTTGGCCAGATTGAGCTCATCCATAGTTTTACTGCCTGAGGCAAGTCTCAAGCTTGATAAAATGCAGGGCGAACATGGCATGCCCTGCATTTTATTTTTCAGCTTATTCGCTTTCCCTGAGAAATTCCTCATACCTCAATTGTTCACGCACCATCCGTCGTACGCTGCGCACGACGCTCATACTGCCTATCACGCAGATTGTCATCACAAGCAATATCAACCTGTAATCAAGCCCCATGTGGTAGCGACCGATGGAGAACAGATACGCCGTCACTGCATAATAAAATGTTGGCAAAGACCAGTAAATGATGCCAGAACCCACCCACAGCAATTTGCTCTTTTTGGCGACTTCTACCAGATGCTTGAGGATGTGCAAATGCCAGATAAAAGCTGGGAAAGCAATAAAATATAAAGGCGCATGGGCTTTATCGAAGATGGTGTAAAAACTGATGAGCCATGGTTTTATCGGGAGCCAGTGCAAACACATTACGATCAAATACAGTGCCCCTGGCAATAACATCAGCAGGCAACTTAGTGCCAGGTTTCGCATAAGCTCAGGCACATCTCTCAATGGCTGATATTTACGCGCCCTGCCCAAAACCAGCCGGGTAAACAAGAAACCAGCAAGCGTTGAAGATAACAAGACATGGAGAGTCAGGAAACCGCCATAGCGTAAATATGGAGATAACAAGGGCTTGTCTGGAAAAAACATGTAAAAAACGAGGCGCAGAAATAAGGCAGTTACCACCGTCAGGATAATCGAAGGCGCAATCCAATTGCGCCTGGAATCAGAAAACGCACCGGCTTGCGCAAAGATAATGATTTGCAGCAAAACAACCACAAGCAAAGACGGTAAAGACAGAAAAGCAAAAATGGGGAACAGGTCCGTCATGAACCTGGACAAAGGCATGGAAACACCTAGGGCGACAATATTCATTGATTTATTTGTATATTGGAATTAAGCGCATCTTACACTGACTCATGCTGTATTTGCCTGAAAACATGAGGCTAAAGAGCCTTGAATAAAGTGCCGTCATCCCGCACGGCAGGCGGTATGCATACAGAGGTATATGTCAAGACGCAAAGCATCCTCATGAGCAAGCCGCATGCTATAGTCGCATCGCCATCAAGCCTCCTTACTTCTGTCACACTCGAATACGTACATAAACTGCGGACAATATCTTGAGCAATACAAAAACCTGCAATACGACCAGTTTAATTTCTTCATGCGACAAGCATTGCACAGGCCAGCTGAGCCGCCTGCTTTTCACACTATTCTGTTTCTCGTTCACCAGCCCGGCCTTTGCTTTTTCACCCACATCCAACCTCGAAGAGCTGATCTATGCAGCCATTGGCAGTGCGATAGTCAGCCTGATTGCCATGGTCGTGGTGCTGGTCAAATTGAAGATCAGTTTATTGCCGCGTTTGCTCGCCATGCTGGCGACGCCTGTGCTGGTTTTCCCGCTGTGCATGGCGGGCAGCATGGGCATGGGTTATGTCGCGCATGAAATCAAGCAGTACCAGCAAGAGCAGGATGCGGCACACATCGCCAGCGTAGAAGAAGACGCCTGGCAGCATAATTTCTTGCGCATCAATGCCTGCGAGGGTAATCATGCCTTGCTGCAATCAGAACTGGCCTCGGGTAGGCATCAGATAGAAAGCAAGTTGCGCGCCTTGAATGAATGTGTGCTGCCGCAGGCCGATGCGCAGGCATTGCGCATCCTGTTGCAGGATGCGGTGAGTAATGACAAGGAGGAGCGTACCTACTGCACTTACCTGCCGCCAGTCTTGCAGAGCATGAATACCGTTTTGCTGGATGTATTTGTCGAGCAAAAGCTGTCGCTCGCCTGCCCTTCGCCCAAATATGCTTATGTTCCCGACACAAGCAAAGTCGCGCCAGCATGGTGGGATATTCTGAACGATGAGCAAATCACATCAGACACCAAAGACAAAGATCGCCTGTTGACTGTTTTGCGCTATTTGCAGACGCATAATGTGGATATGAAAGTCGTCGCGAATGACCGCTCGCTGCTGACTATCGCCATGGAAAGCGGCAAGGTCGATCTCGTCCTGTTTGCCCTGGATGCAGGTGTCGATCCGTACGCGCTGCCTGATAACGATAACGTGCTGTCGCCACAGCAAATCTGGACGCTGCAAAGATTTGGCTATGCCGATGCGGGGCCAATAGCCTACAGCGAAGCAGACCAGAAACGCATACAGTCATACCTGCGTGAAATGAATAGCAAGGAGGCAGCATCACTGGCACAGAAACTGCCCCTTAAAGGCGGCCTGGCAGCAGCCAAAGATGGCGGTGCCGGATTACTGGCCTACCTGATCAAGAGCAGCAACAATATGCGCGAGCTTAACCGCGCTGGCGGCGATCTCATTGACGTATATGCCCAGACATCAACGGCGGTATTGGACGTGCTTGACCGTCTTAACGATCAGCAATTGCGCGATTTTATCTGCCCGGATGCCAGCAACAAGGGTGATGACAGTGACAATAGCAATGGCCATGCACTGTATGCACGTGCCGTCAGCGCTGAGAATCAGGCGCTGGTCAATTTCTTCAAACGCCGCAAGATGCCTGAGACTTGCCCGGGCATGCCCAGGCAAGAGCAGTAACACAGACCCAGCACTTGCGTTGACTTGATGGCAAACCCGTGCTGACCTGCTATCAGGTCAATGCAGGTGCCGGTTTGATATTTGGCAGCGGCACGTTCTTGCCATCGACAGTCAGGCTGAATGTCGCCCCATTGTGCACCAGCCGCACTTTCAGCACGCCCTTCTTTTTATAGACAACGGTACCATTGAGGCTGAGTTCACCATCCTTGAGTTCAAGGATATTGCCGCTTTCATTGGCAATGCCTGCCACGCCATCGATGGTCGAGACTTTGGTATCGCCATCTATCTTGACGCTGCTGCTATTGGTATCGGGTGCTGCAATGGCGGGGATATTTGCCGACAAGGCTGCCAGCATACTGAGCAAGACAAATGTGGATTTCATTTTTGATCGTGTCATCACAAAAAATAAAGAAACACTACCCTAAGACATATCAATTGCTTTGTCAAACAGGCAATGCAAACAACAACGCAAGACGAAAAAAAACCTACCAGTGGCAGGTTCTTTTAAAGTCACCCAAGCCGGATTAAACGCCCTTACTATCTGTAAAGTGAATTTATATCCCAGGATGACATGTTATGTATGCCGTGTTTATTCCTGCTCCCTGGCTTATCTGCCAGGTGATGCAGTTCTTTGCAACGTGAAGCTATTCTAGACAGCGCAGGCGTTCAAGTCTGTGCGCTGGCACACACACTTTCATTTCCACCGGGTTTTACCAAATGTAATTAAAGCTGCATCCAAACTGTAACTCCTTATACTCGCGGCTTATAGAATAATTAAGCTTATTTGACATGAAATTTTGCCGCGCTAATTTACCCTGCTATTTACCCCAGCTTCAGTTACTGGCAACGTTGCTCAGCGTCGCCCTGGTGACGCCAGCATTGCAAGCCATGCCTGTTGAAGTGCATACCCGCATCGCTACGCCCACCATCACAGGCAAAAAAATAGCGCTGACACTGGACGCCTGCTCGGGCAAGTTTGATGCTGAGTTGCTCGATTTTCTGATACGCAAGCGCATCCCCGCCACCATCTTTGTAACCAAGAAATGGCTGGACAAGAATTCGCAAGGCGTTGCCATCATCAAGGCTAATCTTGATCTGTTTGATGTTGAAGACCACGGCGAAAAACACATCCCCGCCATCATAGGCCCGGGCAAAAAAGTCTATGGCATGGCCGGTGAACCCGACATCGCCAGCCTGCAGCGTGAAGTCACCGAAGGGGCCAAAGCCATCACCAGCGCCATCGGCACGACCCCGCAATGGTACCGCGGCGCCAGCGCCAAATATGACCCGCAAGCCATGGATGAAATCAAACGCATGGGCTACAAGATCGCTGGCTTCTCCCTGAACGCCGACCAGGGCGCAACGCTGCGCAAACAAGCCATCATCAAACAATTCAAACGCCTGCAGGCGGGTGATGTCATCATCGCCCACATGAACAAACCAGCCTCTGACTCTGCTGAAGGTTTGGCAGTAGCACTGGAAGAGACACTGAAACAGGGCTTTGTGTTTGTGCGACTGGATCAGGTGGAGTTGCAGAGAGTGGATTTGCAAAAATTACAGACTCCCAGACGCAGCGTTGCACTATCCAATTAACGTGGCAAAAAACTGTCTGTCATCCCCCACAGCTGCAGGCATCTTAAACGCTTGCAAGCCTCACGCTTCACTCAGCGCGCCCATCCACATCAAGATTTGACTGGCAACATACGCCGCAACACGCCGTCTTTTTTGACCAGGCCATGCCACAAGGCAGCCGCTGCATGAAAAGCGGCCAGTGCGAGCAGGATATTGGCCAGCAAGCCGTGCAGCTCAACGACATTATGTCTGAGTTCTTTGTTGGCAGGGTCAAATGCTGGTACGGTAAAGAGATTGAATATATTGTCCCCGCGTATCCATACTGCGGCGACCCCAATGATCACTATAGCCACCATGAGCAGGTACAGCAGATGATGTATGCCTACCGCCAGTTTGCCCAGCATGCCGGGATCAGCCGCTGGTAACCGGGCGCCCGAGGTTCTGCGCCAGATGAGTCGCAATATCAATACCGCGCCCAGCAAGACACCAAAACTGATATGCAGACTGCGTACCGTAACACGCGGCGTCCCTTTTGGGAAAAAGTCTATCGTCTGCCCGATTACCCAAAGCCCCACCACCAGAATGGCGCTGAGCCAATGGAACAGTATGGTACGGCGATCATAGACCAAGGCTGAAGTCAGAGCTGAACTTGTATGCATGAATACCCTACCAAAAAAATTTGTGAACTCAAAAATTTGCACATCATTAGCAAGAGAAGGCACCCATCAACTCGATCAAGGCCAAGACAGCATGGAAAATCATTTCTGTGCTTGCCATCCGTAATCCATCGTGTCTTGATTACATTTGCCGTTACGGTGAAAACCGGGTTAATTTCACAAAAGCCAAGTCCTTAAATCAAGTTCATTCTCAAAAGCCAGGACTTCAAGGCAAGATACTGCCCTTTAACAATATTGACCATTCCGCTTTGGCTATGGTGAAAAAGGTAAAGCTCGGTCTCTGCATGGAAATCAGCCAATTGATCAATGATATCTCTCCGAACCCATTCGGGTAAAGAATGCCATAACTCAATATCAATCTCTGATTTGCCCATTAACTGCACTGCGGCATGAATTACCTCATCTTCAGTATAGAAGCCTTTAGAGTGCATCGTTAATATTCCTATCAATTTCCTCTTAATTTCTGCCATCTCCTTTGTTTTCTGCAAATTTTGCTGACATAGCTGTGTTTCTTCAAACACGGCAAAAGCCTGCAACGTTTTTTTCCGGTCCATCGCAGATTTGATTCTCTCAAAAATCCAAGTTGCGCCTTTGTTTGCATAAATCAAATCGATTGGCTCATCACCTGGTTCGAATACCCATACGCAATTTGGCGTAGCGTCGCAAATGTGCATAATGACGATATCAAGGCCTGTAGGTTTCGCCTCGTCTGGTTCAATCCAGCCATTAGCTTCTGTCTCCAGCATATTGATGTAATCCCCGCACAAAACAAAGGAATACCAATTAACTTCTCCATCCGGGATAAATTTGGCCAGCCACTGGTATATCGGCCTTGGTTCTATCTTAATATGCTCGCCAAAGCGGAATGACACCGGGTTGACGATACCTTGCACTTCTAATTCTTCTTTCCAAAGGGTTTCCGTTTTATCGAATTCCCAATTCAAAAAACAGGGAACCATAACAGTAAGAATTGCATCCATGCAGAAGTCCCTCGGAGGTCGATTTTCTAAATATAGTTTAGTTCGTATGATTAAGAATAAGCTCTGACATTCGCACAGGTGAATGTGAAATAATTACGGTTACTTTTCAGGTCTGACAGGCAAGTCTTGACTTTTAATCGCGCCGAAACTGTTAAACAGGCAGCGGGATAAGTCGGCACTTGGTGCCTGGGTACCAAACAAATAATAGCTGACACCTCATCTATCAAAATACGATCTACACCATCTGAATCAGAACTGCCTTCAGTATCACCCCACCCAAGCTCTATTCCAGCGGCCTCGCTACCAAAGAACTCCAGGCCGCCTGCGTCAGGTGCTCGCGGTATTTTTTGGGTGAGGTATACACCCGCCCTGATAGCCAGGCACGGCAATAGTTTTCTGCCTGGCCTATCAACAGCGATGGCAGCAAATCGTCTGGTATGTGTTTGATGTGATCACGCCTGCCTGGTGCTGCCCACCATGCGTGCATGTTTTTATTGCGAGTGCGGTTACGGCTTGTCAGTTCACCGGCCTGCGGCCCTTTGGCAATTGCTGCCCGCGCCTGGTACTGGAAGCGTGCCAGCTCTGGCTGCTCAGTCACCCAATCGACATAGGCGCAAACGATCGCGGCCACGCCTTCCTGTGCGGTCTGGGCTTTGCCCAGGTAGTCTGCCAGCAGGCGCGCCTGGTCTTCGAGCGCGCTGAAGAACAGTGCTGCCACCAGGCCTTCTTTGCTGCCAAAGTGGTGATAGATATTACCGACACTGGTGTCGCAATGCTGCTTGATGATTTCTATGGTGGTCAGGTCCAGGCCATGTTCATTAAAACAGGCGAGTGCGCCCAACAGGATATCGCGCTTTAGCTGCGCACGCCTGCCGGGGTAATTGCGTTCAAGTACGTCTGCTGTTGCCAAGTCTATGCTGCCTGAAAATGAGTAAGAAGGTAAATGAGCGTGACCATTTGATGTCGATGATACCGCAGCTCGACCGGGAGTAAACCGCTTGACACCGAAAAATGTTCTAGAATAATATTCTTAACAGAATTTAATTCTATTTTAGAATATTATTCTAATTTAAGGTTTTTCTTATACACTTCAGGAGACAATCAATGAGCCAGGCATTAGAGATGTTCAAACTCAGCGGCCCCGAGCAATTCAGTAAAATGGTTTGCCAGATTGCCCCTTACTTCAGCACCATCAACCCCACACTGACTGAACTGCGCCCCGGCTACGCATCTGCCTGCGTGCCTTTTCGCCGCGAGATCACCAATCACCTGGGCACTATCCATGCGATTGCCCTGTGCAATGCGGCAGAACTGGTGGCAGGCACGATGACGGATGTCTCCATCCCGGCAGGCGGGCGCTGGATACCAAAGGGCATGACAGTGGAATACCTGGCCAAAGCCAAGACCGATGTCACCGCAGTGGCAGATGGCAGCCAACTGGACTGGAGCACGGCGGGCGACAAGATCGTGACCGTGGATGTCGTCGATGGTGGTGGCGTCAAGGTCTTCACGGCGCGTATCACCATGAATGTGAAACTGGCGGAGTAAGCAGGGGCGGGGAATTGGCGTCCCCTAATTTCTCCATTTGCCGTATTTAAAGAGTTACGATCCTGCACAACATCGACTACGCAAATCACCACCGTGATGTAGGGCGCATTGCAATGCGCCCTACGATTATCCCTTTGCGAAGCTTGCCGTGGCCGCGATAGCGACATTCAGTATGCTTGTATATTCCCTCAACTATCCATGTGCCACCAGGCATTGTTCTTGAAGTCGTAATACTCTGTTTCAAACACGATATAGGTAGCAGCGTAAAAAAAGCGTGGCTCTCCGTCTTTGCATTGATAGTCAGAAAATCCGAGTCTGTTTCTCAACCAGTCTTTCGGCAAACCCAGGGCTGCTATATCTGCCGGACAATGCCCATTTTTTGCGGTGTATTGCTGCACCATGCTGACGAGTTCATTTGCAATTTAGCGGCTGGAGAAATGCAGATAAGTGTGCGAGGCAATCACGCAACCAAATGCAGCGGTCCATAGCAATATCTTGTTCCTGAGCAAGCGCCTGCGATCCGGATTTTTTATCATCATGAAAAGATTAAAAATCAGGAAAGGCAGTGACAGCAGCATGACAAAAGCCAGCATGAAGCCTGTGTGTTTTTGTGACAGGATAGCGACAACGCCGGCGGCAGCAATATAGCTTTGCAACAGCGATAGCTGCTTGTCTGCTTGCGTAGCGACAGCACTCTGATCTTGAACTTCAGCCTCGTTTTCATCCTTCAAAAGCGCGCACTCCGTAATTACTTTCCTGCATGCTCGCGTCGTTTTCAAACCATTCTATTTCCGAGAAAGCCGCTTCCTCCGCGACGACCTCATCAATGGCGGCGATGATTTCTCTTAATTCAGCAACCGGCACTGGGCGCTTGAGGATTTTGTCGAAGAACGAGCGTTCATGCATGATGGCGATGCTCCACTGTTGCTCTTCAACATGGGAGCAACCGACGATGATCTTGCTGGTATGTAAACGCGGACTGGCAAATTCGATGAGATAGCCCCAGTCTTCTTCCATGCAGGCAGCCTCAAAACTGGCGGGCAGTTTGGCGCAAAGCCAGTTGGCGAGTGCGGCACCGTTCTCGCTTTGCTCCAGCGGTGGCTGGAATAATGAAGTGGTAAACCTGACTTGATCGCGCATGATGGGAAGGATTGCCTGAGCCTGAAAAAGAAACGACAATGGCAGGAGCTAATTTGCATTAATATAAAGTCTAAATAATAACGCAAATTGAGGTATGTCAGGTTCGGGGCAGAAAGGGAGTAAAAATTTTATCGCACTGCCCTGATATCGCAGCAGTTTTTGCATCCATGTTTACATAAATCTCAACAATGGAATCCATACTCGAAGCCATACTCCGCTTTCTTTTCGAAGCCGTGTTTCAATTCATACTGTATGGCACAGGCTGGGTGCTGATCCCTGCCCTGACTTTGGGTTTAGTGCATAGCGAAGATTTTAATAGCAAGGCAGCGCCAGGAAGATCATATTACTGGCGCGACCGTAAGGGCATCGTCCTGAGTACAGATATGACCATGCTGGTTGGCCTCTTGTTCTGGGTGAGTGTGGTTGTGGCAGCCTTTACCTATTTCAACCGCTAAACAGTACAGACTTACGCTCTGGTCCAGCCTTTGGCAATGGGCCAGGCCAGCAGATAGCGGTAAAGTCTCTCTATCATCTGCATGAACGGGTTGCCCCATCTTGCCCACACCGGTAACAGTAACAAATAGGCAAACAGCGAAACCGCAAGAGCACCCAGCATATCCAGCGGAAAATGCACACCCAGAAAAATCCTTGACCATGCAACAGCAATACCCACAACAGCCGTTACCATGCCCCACAGCAGCTCACCGGTCAGCAGCAGGCTGCAAGCCATGCTGGCAAAGACGATGCCGTGGTCGCTGGGGAAAGAGGGGTCGGCAGCATGCGCTATCCAGGTATGTCCCAGGCCTATCATGAAAGGACGCGGATGCGGCCAGAACATCGCCAGCAACTGGCCTATGCCAAGAGCGACACAACAGACCAGGCAGGCCCTGAGTGCCAGTTGACGACGCTGTGGCAGCCATAGCCAGGCTAGCACGAGGGCCAGCGGAATCAGGTAAATCAGCACATCGGCTATAACCGTTGCGGTGCGGATCAGGCTGGCACCCGTTTGATCACCGGCATTCAATTGTAAAAACAGGCTACGGTTCAATACTTCCAGCGCATTCATCAACTTCGTCCTTTTGGTCCTATATGGGGTTTATGTATGAATTGTATATGACATTCATAGGCGGAAATTATGGATAGTAAGCAAAATGATTTACGTGAATAATCAGGCAAGAAATAAAGCACCGGCCGCGTTGCAGTCAGATGCGATTTTTTTCTTTGGATGAAAAACCACAATCCCGGGGTGTTTTATCCCCGTCGCATATGGTTTGAACGTACTCAGATTTCGATACAAAATTTCCTTCCACTTTGTTTTTCCAGCACGTATTTTCACTCTCTTCCACTCTCTTTTCACTTTGCATCGCATGCTATCACTAAGCAGTTTTTACATTGCTTCACACATTTGCAAAGTCCTGCGTCGCACAAGAAAGCACGATGCGGTGCCGAAACGGCACAAGGGAGAATTTGTCGCAAAACTATACTCGCTTAAGCCCAGAGAAATTTGCTTGTTACGATGCAGGATGTAGAAGCCAGCAGATTTTTTTGACTTTATTAAATGTGTTTCGCGGTATCTCACCCATACTGATGAAACCTGATAAAAATACCGGAGTCTGTATATGTCAGCACAACTGCAATCCCTTGCTGTTGAACCCAACATCACCGCGCCACGCCAGCCGTGGAAAGAAATCTGCGCTGCCAGTATAGGCAATGCGCTGGAATTTTATGACCTGTTGATCTATGGCTACTTCGCCATTATCATCGGCAAGCTGTTCTTTCCGGCAGAAAGTGAAACCACATCCTTGCTGCTCAGCGTTGGTACCTTTGGCATTTCCTTTGTCATGCGCCCGCTGGGTGCCATCATGCTGGGGTCGTATGCTGACCGCGCCGGGCGCAAGCCCTCACTGACCATGTCGATCACCATCATGATGATAGGCACAGGTATGATCGCCTTTGCGCCGACCTATGCGCAGATTGGTATCGCGTCCCCTATCATCATTATCGTTGCACGCATGTTGCAGGGCTTTTCTACCGGTGGTGAATTTGGTGCCGCCACGGCTTATATGGTGGAACATGCTGACGGCAAACGCCGCGGCTTTTTCGCCAGCTGGCAGTTGTCTACCCAAGGCCTGGCGACCGTGCTGGCGGCTGGTATCAGTGCGCTGCTCAGCTACACGCTGACAGATGCGCAACTGAGTGACTGGGGCTGGCGTCTGGCCTTTGCCTTTGGTTTATTGGTCGGGCCAGTGGGGCTGTATATACGCAACCAGATTGATGAAACACCAGAGTTCAAAAAAGTAAAAGCCATCAAGGCAGAACGTTCACCCTTACGTACCGTGCTACTGCATGAAACCACGAACCTGCTGCTGGGCATAGGTGTGGTGTCGGGTGCGACGGCATTCAATTATGTGCACAAGCTGTACATGCCAACTTACGCCTTGAAGCAATTGCATATACCCGCCACATCTTCATTTTTGGGGGCGATGATCACTGGCGTGGTGTTGATGATTACGGCTCCCATCTTTGGTGCTATGTCTGACCGCTTTGGCCGCTTCCGTGTGTTGTCGATTGCGCTGATGCTGATAGGCCTGACGTCTTACCCGCTGTTTTTGATCCTGAACACCTGGCCAACGGTGACGACGCTGATTGCCGTGCAATTTCTGGTGGGCTTATTGATCGCCGCCTGTCTGGGCCCGATACCGGCAATGCTATCAGATATCTTCCTGACCACATCGCGCGGCACTGGCCTGGCCTTGAGCTATAACTTCTCTGTCACCATCTTTGGGGGTTTTGCACCGCTGCTGGTGACCTGGATGATCTCAGCTACCGACAACAAGATGGCGCCCAGTTTTTATGTCATGGCGACGTCTGCCATCAGCGTCATCGCCGTGCTGGCGCTTGGTCGGCGCATGACGCGCAGGCCGCAGAGTTAACACTCAGCTCACGCACCTCAGACATTTCCCCATTTCTACCGCTCTCCTGCATGGCAGGCTGGGTCACCCTTTGTCTTTTTTTGGAATTATTTACATGAAAACCCTGGATCAGATTCGTGCCGGATTACCTGTTTATCCTATCGAGGTCGATTTCCCTGACATTTCCAGATGGCAGAAAAGTAATACCGGCGTCGATTACATTCACACTTTCGACAGCGGCATCGCCGGCCCGCATGTGATGGTGATGGCGCTCACGCATGGTAATGAAGTCAGTGGCGCGATTGCTGTCGATGCCTTGTTGCGGATGCGGCCAAAGCCCTTGCAAGGCCGCATCACGCTGGGCTTTGCCAATGTCGATGCCTACCTGAAGTTCGATATCAACAACCCGGATGCCACCCGCTACATTGATGAAGACATGAACCGTGTCTGGTCAGCAGCCAGGCTCCATGGCAAGGGCGCCAAGGACGACAGCGTGGAATTGCGGCGCGCCCGTGCACTGCGGCCCATCATCGACAGCGTCGATTACCTGCTCGATATCCATTCCATGCATGAAGAATCACCACCGCTGATGATGAGTGGCCCTCTGGAAAAAGGCTTGCGCTTTGCCGCGCAAATTGGCGTGCCAACCAATGTCATTGCCGATGCGGGTCACCCGAACGGCAAGCGCATGCGTGACTATGGCGGCTTTGGCGATGTCAACAGTCCCAAGAATGCCTTGCTGGTGGAAACTGGCCAGCATTTTTCTGCGCGCAGCCGCGATGTGGCGCTGGATACAGCCAGCCGCTTTCTGGCAGCCACAGGTGTCATGGACATCATGAGTCTGTCACATTTCTTGAAACTGGCTTACCCGGTCACGCAACGCTTTTTGCAAGTCACGCAACCGGTTGTCGCCAAAACCATGGATTTTTCGTTCAGCCGTGATTTCCGTGGGCTGGAACTGATCAAGACTGCAGGCACCACGATAGCCACAGATGACGGCGCAGACATCGTCACACCCTATGACGATTGCGTCATCGTCCAGCCTTCATTGCGACACCTGGGGCCGAATGTCACCGTCATGCGGCTGGCAAAAAAAATACCGGATGGCCATGCAGACAACGAAGGACATGTTTGATTTTTTACCTGATTGATTTATCCGTTTTTTCCATCAAAACCTTGCAAGGAATTATCATGAAAACTCCACTCTTGAGCATCGCCGCATTGCTGTCTGCCATGTTAGTCACGGGCCTGGCGCAGGCACAATCCAGTGTCACCGTGTATGGCGTTGTTGACGCTGGTATCGTATATGAAAACAATGGCAGCACCACCGTCACCCGCATGGACAGCGGCATCTTGAACAGCAGCCGACTGGGTTTTAAAGGGACAGAAGACCTGGGCAATGGATTGAACGCCATCTTCCTGCTCGAAAGCGGCCTCAATGTCGATACCGGTGCGCAGTCAGACGCGGCCAGGCTGTTCAACCGCCAGGCCTTTGTTGGCCTTACCGGTGCGTTTGGTGCAGTGCGCATGGGTCGCCAGGTCAATCCTGTGTATGCCAACAATGCGACTTTTGATCCTTTTCGCATAGGCATGGCGGGGGATTCTTCCCGCCTGATCAGCTTTAACGGCAGCCGCACCGACAACCTGCTGACATATAGCTATGCCGCCAATGGCTTGCGGGGTGAATTGCAATATGGTGCGGGTGAAGTGGCGGGCAATAACAGCGCCAACCGCACCCTTGCTGGTTTTGCAGGCTACCAGGCCGGGCCTGTGGATGTCGTCATCACGCACCAGAACATCAGGAATGCGGCTGACACCAATGCCACAAAAATGACCCTGATAGGCGGCAATGTGCAAGTTTCGTGGGCGACTTTGTATGCCGCTTATGGCTGGGAAAAAGGTGTGATCCTTGGCACCACCGCCCCGCTGGACCAGCGCGATCTGTTACTGGGCGTGCGGGCCAAGGCTGGCGAAGCTGGCACTGTGGTTTTCTCCTACATCCGCAAGACTGACAAGGCGGTGGCCAATGCGGATGCAACACAAGTGGCGATAGGCTATATCCATGATCTGTCAAAACGCACTGCGCTGTATACCAGTTATGGGCAAATTCGCAATGACGGTGCGGCCAAATACAAGGTGCTGGTTGGTGGTGCGACGGACAAGGTATTGAACATGGGTGTGCGTCACTACTTCTAACTATCCGGCTTGGGCAGAGTGTCATGATTTAGTGTGGATTCTGTATGGATTCCCGATATTTAATCTGCGGCCTGCCCTGATGCCCATTGCATTATTCGTCGATTGAATTACCAAGGACTATGATCATGAAAACATTGAAATTATTCGCCCTGTCCTTGCTGATGGGGGTTTTTGCTCCTGCTTTTGCGGCAGATACGCCCGAAGACGCCATTGCCATCGTCAACAAGGGGCTGGCTTATGTCGATGCGCACGGCAAAGACGCGCTGATCAAGGAAGTCAATAATAAAAACCCGGCCTTCATCAAAGGCGATGTCTATCTTGCCCTGCGCGCGATGGATGGCACCACCATCGTCCATCCAGTCAACCCGCGTGCGGTGGGCAAGAATATGGTGGTCTTTGCGGATGCAGACGGCAAATTTTATAGAAAAGAAATCATCGACGTTGCCAAGACCAAGGGTAAGGGATGGGTGGAATATCGTTACAATAATCCCGAAACCAAGGAATTGGAAAAGAAAGCAACCTATTTCGTGCGCAGCGGCGATATCATATTGGAAGCGGGAATTTACAAAGGTAAGTAAGGCTAACATCGTGCCATTCGTGCCATTAGTGCCATTACGGATTGCTACCCAGAGGGAATCAAGATGCAACTGACATGGCTGGAAGATTTTGTCGAACTGGCGCGCACGCGAAGCTTTTCACGGGCGGCTGAAAACCGTTTTGTAACCCATCCTGCATTTGGGCGGCGCATACGCGCGCTGGAAGAATGGGTCGGTGCCAGCCTGGTAGAACGCCAGCAACCGGTGTCGCTTACCCCGGCAGGTTTGCTCTTCCTGGATGCCGCCGTCCACACGCTGGATGTGCTTAACGCCACCAGGGCACAAGTGCAGGATACGGCTTACCGCCAGGACGATACACTCAGGATAGCCACTGGCCGCACGCTGGCCAAAACTTTTTTTCCTGACTGGTACGAATCGGTAAACCGGCGCTATGGGCCGTTTTCTGCCTCTGTCACCACCAGCGGCGCACAAGAAGCCATCAAGCATTTATCTGCCGGCGATGTTGATCTGGTAGTCAGCTATTCCAGCCCGGCCACGCGCCTGCTGCTGGACCCAAGGCAATTTGAAACGATGACGCTGGAACGTGAGTTGCTGGTGCCTGTCAGTGCACCAGATGCACAGGGGCGACCCAAATTCCGCATCTCGGTTTCAGGCAATTCTCCAACTCCCTGGCTGGCGTATTCGACCTCGCTCACCTTGCGCGGCGTGCTGGCCAAGCACCTGTCTGAATTGCCGCGCAAGCTTGCCTTGCAAACCGTGTTCCAGGCCGACTCCTATGAATCGATACTGGAAATGGCCAAGCGCGGCACCGGTCTTGCATGGTTGCCCCAGCGCCTGATACTGGACGACTGGAAACAAGGCAATTTGATGATCGTTGGCGACGCCAGCATGCGTGTCAGTTTCGATATCTGCCTGTGCCGCCTGCGCAACAGTAACAACCCTATCGCAGATAAAATCTGGAATGGCCTGTTGTCTGACTCTGGCTTGCTTGCATAAGCGCTGCTGCCATCCTGCCTTGCGCTGAATGGCAGGATGGCAGCAGCGCTTCATTCAATAAAATGCCCGCCCGCGCCAATCACGGTGACCGTCACAAAACTCGATCCATTGTGCTTGCCAGCAGAGAAATCGACGGGGAAGTCGCCACAATTCCAGTCATGCATGGATTCCAGCGCGGCCAGCAAGGCTGGTCTGGTCAGCTTGTTACCTGTGCGCTTCAGCGCTTCTACCATAACCTTGGCGGCGATAAAACCTTCCAGCGAAATATGGCTGGGCGTGGTCTTCAGTGCCGCCGTGGTCGTGGTATTCAACGTGGCCTGGTATTCGCGGGCGATCTGGGTCTTGCCATTGAATGGCGACGGCACCACCTGCGACAAGACCAGGCCACGGCTTTCTTCACCCAGCTCGGCCACCAGTTGATGCCCGGCGATCAGGCTGCGGGCAAAGTATTGTATAGGCTTGACCAGCGCGGCCTTGTTGAATTGCTGGATAAACTGGACAGCATCTTTTCCAGACACGCCCAGCACCACGGCATCGGGGTGCGCCTGTGTCAGCACATTGATGTTTTTGGAAAAGTCACTGGACTGCAAAGAAATCACCGTGCTGACCAGCGGTGTCAGTTTCAGCGTCTGCACCTTGCCTGCCAGTTCTTTTTCCAGTGCGGCGCCTGACGAACTGTCATAGCGTATCAGCGCCATCCGCTTCAAACCCATGACAGAAAATTGTTTCATCAGGGTATCAAGCTCGGCAGAAAAACTGGCGCGTGTCATGAACAGATAAGGGTTGACGGTCGCATACAATTCATCATTGCCGGCATAAGGCGCCACATACGGCACTTGCGCCGCCGTAGCGATGGGCAAAGACACTTTCACCGTATTGGTAAACATATGCCCAAACAGCGCCAGCACATGATGTTGCGCTATCAGCTTGCGGGTATTGTCTTCTGCCTGTTTCGGCACGTAGGCATCATCAAAGGTCAGCAGTTTGATGGAATGGCCGTTGACACCACCCTGGCGGTTAATCTTGTCGAAATACAGCAGCGCACCATCGCGGTAAGCCTTGCCCAGTTCACTGAAACTGCCCGTCAAGGGGGCAGATTGTCCCAGCACGATGTCTGCCGCAACCGGATTATCCGCCAGTGCGCTGATGTTCGTTACTCCTAAAAATGCGCAGGTAAGCGTGATTTTCTTCAGCAAGTATCTCGTTTGCAATCTAGTCCCCTCAAAGTTGCCGCTCTATCTGAAAATCCATCTCGCAAGTCGCAAGTCGTAGCTTGCGATCAGGTTCGAGTATATAAATCAGCCACTGCGTATCCTTGCCGATAAGGCACACACTATTGCTGATTTGCAGAAGGGTGAAGCGCGAGAACGGCGATGACTGATAGAGGGCTGGCAACCATGATGTTTAATTACCATTCCCGGTGGCATTTACTGACTTAAAGTACAAGGACGTACCACTATTGCTATACGAAAGCATGCGTTTAAGCGAGCTTTCTTCACGCATGATCCATGTGTGCATAAAACCTTCATATGGAAGAAAAAGATTTCTCCACCTTTCAGTATTTTCTTCGTGTAGAATTATTCTAGCTTAATTGATAATTCTTATTATATGAATAGATAGGTCCGCAGAGCTATGCGCTGAAAGTACCAATGTCAAACATTCGATCGCAAAAGAAATCGAATAGCACTTTGTTTGAGGTATTCAAGCTACACTGCTTCAAGTTTCATTATGTTGTTCTTGTACCACCAAATTAGCCTGTATAAATCAGGTATCTCTACCAATAAGCAGTAGACCGGGATCGCCTTGCGTGCCCGGTTTAGCCCGGCGTATATATCGACAGGGTACAGACGATGGCCAACACGTCTCTGTCCTCAGTATCGATTGACCTCCTTCAGGCACGTTCACGGCAGTGCTTTGCTGCTTGCGCTTACCAATATGTATGTAGTCTGAAGGTCTGTTCAATAATGACAACACGCACTGACACGCCAATCCGTATACGTATTTGGCAACTGGCCATACTAGCCTGCTCTGCTTTGGGTATGTTCGCCCTGGTTCTCACCTGGATGCAGGCTCGCACACGTGAGGCCAATTTACGGATAGAGCATACGCAATTGGTACGGCGTGAACTTGCCAACTATGCGAAAGAATTGATTGATGCCGAGACCAGCCAGCGCGGATATCTGCTGACAAGACAGGAGGTTTACCTCGCCCCGTATCAACAGGTGATAGCTGATAATAAGCTGCATTTTGTGCGACTCACTGAATTGGTTAAAAACCCTGTCGCGGTAAAGCTATTGCCCCGATTGGGCCAAGTTTTTGACGCCAAACTTGAGGAAATTGGCGAAACCATACAGCTCGCCAAGGCAGGTCAGGCAGAACAAGCGCTTGCTATCATCCGCGAGGGTATTGGTCGGCGCTATACGGAAGAATTTCAGCAAATCGGCCAGCAAATTTCTAAAGCGGAAGTGGAACAACTTGAATCGCAACAGGCCATGGCTGAAGTCGCGAACAGCCGTGTACTTTGGGCAACAGGGATGGGTGGGGCATTTGCCGTCTTCCTGATTCTGTTCGCGGCGAGAAAAACAGTCACCAAGATTGATGTCCCGTTGCGAGATCTCATCAAGGGTCTGGATGCGCTGGCACAAGGGGATTTGACGCAGCGCGTCCACCTGCAATCTCAGGACGAAATCGGCAAAGTCGCCACGGCTTTCAACGAGATGGCCGATCGGCTGGTTACGGCGAATCTGGCAAGAGAACAGATAGAAGCCAAACTGCGCGAACATCATGAACATCTTGAAGAAATGGTCGCTGTAGCCACTGGTGAAGTCAATGCGATCGTAAGTACCGCCGTCAGCGGCATCATTACCATCGATATTGAAGGAATTATTCATGTCTTCAATCCAGCCGCTGAAAAACTGTTCGGCTGGCAGAATCGGGAAGTCACTGGCAACAATGTTGCCATGCTCATGACTGAACCTGACGCTTCACAGCACAATCACCATCTCACCCATTTTGCAGATACTGGCTTGAACAAGGTCATAGGCATCAAACGTGATCTTGTCGCACGTCGCAAAGATGGCAGCACCTTCGCCGCCCAGCTGGCTGTAGGACATGCAGAGCTTTCGGCAGGCAAACACTTTTTTGTCGGCTTCATTACCGATATCAGTGACCAGAAAGCGCTGCAAGACAAGCTGCAGCGGGCCAAGGACGCCGCTGAAGCCGGGGCGCGTGCCAAAGCCACATTTATTGCAAACATGAGTCACGAGATTCGTACACCCATGAATGCGATTATCGGTTTTTCCGAAGTACTGCTTCAAGATACCGCACTATCACCACAAAGTGCCGAGCATGTTCGCATAGTGCTTGAGTCAGCGAAAGCCCTGCTAGCCATCATCAACGATGTGCTCGACGTTGCAAAACTGGAAAGCGGGAAATTTGCACTGGAGTCTGTGGTTTTTCATTTGCCCAACGCTTTGGCAGATATGCTGAAGTTGCTGGACCACCAGGCATCTGAAAAGGGCTTGAAGATCGTACTTGAATATGATGTTGACCTGCCTTTGCGATTTGCGGGTGACCCCACCAGACTCAGGCAAGTCGTTTTGAATCTGGTGAGCAATGCCATCAAATTTACTGAAAAGGGAAGTATCCTGATTTCTGTCAAGCCAACTGAGCTCGAGAATGTGTTGCACTTCGCTATCGCAGATACAGGTATCGGTATGCTGCCAGAGCAAGTCGCAAGCGTATTCGACTCTTTTACCCAGGCTGATTCTTCGACAACACGACGTTTTGGCGGCACTGGATTAGGAACCACCATATCCAAACAAATCGTCGAACTGATGGGTGGAAAAATCTGGGTTGATAGTTGTAAAGGCGAAGGCTCAACTTTCCATTTCACCACCCTGCTCCAAGTAGCCACAACTTCGGCAGGTAGCTTGTTCGAAGAAGGCAGTACCATCGTTGACGGTTACATTTCACCCAGGCTATTCAATGTGCTGCTGGTCGAGGATATAGAAACGAATGCAACGCTGGTGACTTTGCGGCTACAACAGCAGGGACACCAGGTTGAATGGTGCCGTAACGGGCAAGAGGCATTATCCCGATATCAAGAAGCGCCGTTTGACTTGATACTGATGGACGTGATGATGCCAGTGATGGACGGGCTGCAAGCAACAAAAAAAATTCGTCAGCTGGAAGAACCACGCGGAGAGCACACGCCAGTGATTGCTCTCACAGCAAGTATCATGCGCGAGGATAACGAAAAATGCCTTGCAGCAGGAATGGACGGCATATTAGCCAAACCCATTGATTTTAACGATTTGATGTCAGCGATGGAACGCGCAGTACCTGCCGGTAAAGGTATCCCGAACGCAGTTCTGAGGATAGAGATCGCCGCGCCGACCACAGATGTTGACTTCTCGGCGCTGGATGGGATTGCGGATCATCCTGCCGCCATTCGCACCTGGCGCGATCCACTGGCGTATGCCAGGGCGCTGTCCTCTTTTGCGACTGAGCGCCGTAGCGATGCTGATGAAATGGAAAGACTTCTCAACACAAATTCGGACAACTGCGACAAAGCAAGAGAAGTAGCTCACGCACTTAAAGGTCTTGCGGGTAATCTGTTCATCACACAAGTGGCAGCGCAAATAATCGAGATTGATGCATATCTGAAAGCTGGAAAAAGAATAAACGCGATTGCAGGGCTAACACAATTGCGTGTGCTGCTTGCCCAGGCCTCCGACGCCATCGGGAAAATTGAGTTGGTAGAAATCAGCGAGAAGCCAGCTATGAAAAACTTCGATGTAAACACCGTGATGGAATTGTTTACGTCTCTTGAAAAAGCACTGGCGACTCTCAATCCGGATTTTATCGAGCCGGTCTTGTTGCAACTACGAGACTATTTTCCAAAAAGTGATCTTGCCCCCATCGAGAAAGCTGTCGAAGCGTTTGATTTTGAAACCGCGGCTGAAAAATCGGCAGCGCTTTCCAAAATGCTTGGCCTTGCGGGAGAATGAAAGATGATTTACAAAAAAATACTTGTAGTCGATGATGATCCGAACAATCTGCAAATGTTAAGGCAGATACTGAGAGAGCATTATCAATTGATATTTGCGGCAAGCGGCGAAAAGGCAATTCAAGCAGCCATATCTCACCAACCAGATCTGATTTTACTAGATATCATGATGCCGGACATGAATGGTTATCAGGTATGTGCAACACTAAAAGCAAACTCGGCTACGAGCGGCATACCTGTGATTTTCGTGACTGCAATGAGTGATATTGAAAACGAGGCGCAAGGTTTTGATGTCGGTGCCGTTGACTACATACAAAAGCCAGTATCTGCCCCCATACTTTTGCGCAGGGTCGAAACGCATTTATCATTGGTAAAAATGCGTTCACTGGAACTGAGCCACGAGCAATCCATCTTCATGCTGGGCGAAGCCGGACATTTCAAAGACAATGATACAGGCGCGCATATCTGGCGAATGGCAGCTTATGCTTGCGCATTGGCTGTAGCTGCTGGCTGGCCAGAACATCAGGTTGAGCGGCTGCGGCTGGCTGCGCCCATGCACGACACCGGCAAGATTGGTACGCCAGACGCCATTCTCAAAGCACCGCGCAAGCTGACGCCTGAAGAATGGATCATCATGAAGCAACACACTGATGACGGCTATAATATTTTGAGCAAATCTGACGACAAAATATTTACGATGGCAGCTGAAATTGCCCGCTATCACCATGAAAAGTGGGAAGGCAGCGGCTATCCAACTGGTCTGGCTGGTGGCAATATTCCAGAATCAGCCCGCATTGTCGCTCTGGCAGATGTTTTTGATGCCTTGACCATGAAGCGTCCCTATAAAGAAGCCTGGAGTATTGAAGACAGCATGGCAGAAATACACAAAGGTGCTGGCAGCCACTTTGAGCCACGGCTCGTTACATTGTTTGACGACATCCTTCCAGAACTATTACGTATCAAAGCTGAGTGGCCGGAGTAATAGATAAACGTAAAAGATAAAGTTTGATCAAAGTTTATCGACACGCAAACTCGACGTATGATTTCGTGTTCATTAGCAATGTAATGGCAAGGGAAAGAACTTGCGGAATTGAGGTGCCGCACCTGGGCCAAACCATCACCAACTCAGATTTTCCAGACTTTTTCCAGCATCGCATAACCATGCGCATCATATTTCTTGAGCTCTGGGTTTTGGTAAGGGTAGAAATCATTCTCGCCAAAGTAGGCTTCACTGAGTTCTGCAAAGTATTCCTGATGATTGCTCATGGCATAGGCTTCTTGCAGCTCTGGTCTGTGGTCACGCGTGACCTGGCGGTAAAGTCCGGCGGCTTTGGCCTTTTCATACGCGCCCAAGATAAGCGCATCCAGTTCAGGATGCTGGAAGTGGTAGGCATGTGCCATTTCATGCAACAGCCCATAAGGCTGGCTGCGCACCAGGGTGATAAATTCTTTCCAGTTGCAGATTTCTATATTTCCAGAAAACTCGACCGGGTAGCCATGCTCCTGCAGCCACTGGGCAGAGGGATGATGTTGCGCACCAAAGGCACGGTAAGTGCCGCTGGACACATAGATGCTGACGCTACGTAAACTGCTCTGCGCATGGACAGGTAATTTCCTGAGTTTGTTCAATTGATCAGTCACTACGCTGATGAAAGCAGATCTTGCTGCCGCATCTGCCGCCTGCAAACCCTGGTCGAACATCAGTGTCCAGCCATCAATTTGCTGCTTTTGATAAGTGCTGGCGGCGAAAGTTGGGGACGTGGTTAGCAAGAGCAGGGTTGAGCCAAGCAGCAGTGTGCGGCGGTTGATATTGAAAGATGGCATCGAATCCAGGTGCAGTGAATGTGCTAAGTATTATGCTGACATGCAGATTTTTGTCAGCAGGATTAAAGCACAAGCACCTGCCACGGCGCAATAGTCTGCGCCATGGTCTTATTGGTCTCACAGAGCGACAGCGATGCGTGGATCAGCGACGGTGTGGTGCCCAATGACCTTCCCTGAAATGCCAGGAATGGCCTACCTGTTCCCAATGATGCCCGACCCAGTAATGACCAGAGCGCGGTGCCGACCAGTAACCACGGTGCCAGACATGGCGGCCACCTTCCCAGAACCAGGCGCCACCTATCCAGACATAGTCAGGGTTAGGTGCTACACCGATCACTTCAGCATACGGTGCTGGCGGTGCAGTTTCTACGACGACAACGCCAGGGGCGTAGGCGGGTTGCGTATATACAGGCTGGGGTTGCGCATGATAGTAAGGGCGTGGCGCAACCACGCAGCCAGTCATCGCGGCTGCGGCAGCAATCGCCGTCAAGCCAAGTACAATTTTTTTCATTTTATTCTCCAGATCAATTCCGCACCATGTGGCGGGCAAGCACGGTGCATGCTTGCCATGTAGTGTCGATAACGGCCATCGTAAAGACGTTGTTGACCGGGTTTTGTAATGATTTGTAGCAGACAATTACAAGCAGACAGAGCTGGTAAGCAAATGAAACCACAGACATTGCTTCAAACACGCGGCAATACCGTCATGACAATGAAAATTGCTTGCCCGGCATGGCTTTGTATTGCACACTTTACACTCTGAACTGCCCTTTATCGCCTGCTTATTATCACGACATCAACAATCTGGAGACATCATGCTCATCAACAAAACGTCTGCCATTGCAATGGCTTTTTTCGCTGGCCTGGTTGCGTCACCCCTGCTGCAACATGCGGTCAGCGATGCCCATGCCGACGCACCAGGTCTGACTGCCAGCATCACAGACTTGCTAGCGATCAAGCATGATGACTTGCCCAAGACCAGCAATCCTGAACTCAATGCCCGCCCACTGGTGGTCACGGACAATGCCACGGTCGGCATACAATCCGGCAATGTTGCCAAGCACATCCACCCGCAGACTGACGAAATCCAGTACATCATCGAAGGCAGCGGCAGCATGTGGCTGGGCAAAGAGCGCAAAGACTTCAAACCCGGCAGCCTGATCGTCATCCCCAAAGGCACAGCACACGCTGGCAGCATCGTCAGCAACGGCCCGGTCAAAGCCATCGCCATCAAGATCCCGCCTCAGGGCAAGACGGATACAGTGTTTGTGGATTGATGTTTGATGGCAGCAGTTAATTCAGTAGTTTGTTAACAGCAGCCTGCCACAATTCATAGGGTGCGCATGCGCACCGTTTTTATCATGTACCAATTCGCGACAGTAAACTTGTTCAGTGAAAATCAAAAAGAAATACGCTCCAGTCATCCTGGAAGAACTAAAGCTGGGTCGTGAGCACATTGAAAATCTCGATTTGCTCGAAGAGCTGGTATTTGACTGCCTGTCACTCAACAAAGCCGGGTTACAAGAGCGCTGGCTTGGTATAGGGAAAATTTTATATGCCAATGCAATACGTCTGGAACTTGATGAAGACATTGATCAGTTGACCAGTTTCGCAAGATCGATCGCTGGCGAGATCATATCTCCCAAAGCACACCGGGATTGGTGGGGCAATGGTTCGAGCTGGGAAAGTCAAAACTATCGCAACTTCCCGCCATTTATCAAAAAAGGCAGTGGTGTCAAAATGTCGCCGGACGGCATACTTAGTCCGGAAAAATCGCAGCATTTCATGGCTGGCATGTTTTTGTGGGTTGTGCGTACCGACAAGGATATGCATGCAGATGCGCAGGCGATAATGGATGCTGCCCCAATGAAGCCGCTTCTGCTGGAGCGTTTGTAAAATGACATTCGCTAGCAATCGACATAGTCTAAGATTGGCGTTTGAATGGTGCGCACGGCGTACTAACACTAAAATGTCGTCATTTGTAGGGTGCGCCATGCGCACCGCTTTTTTTGCCAAGTCGATTCCGTGATCAAGTTAAGTTGACACTTGAACGGTGCGCACGGCGCACCCTACTGCTGTATTTACCCATTTTTTTGATACCTGAGCGACACGCTTTTTATGAAATTTACCACGCCTTCATCAGATGTTGAAACCAGAGTTACCTCGGGCAAGTCAATGCCAGCATTTTTGTTATTTGGCCTGACATGCTGCCTGCCCAGCCTTGCCATGGCGGATGACTGGAGCGGGTTTCTGGGATTGCTTATCGTCCTGTTTTCACTCCCGGTTGCTGCCGTCAGTCTCATAGCGAGCCTGGTACTGGTCAGCAAGGGCAAGTTCAGACAACCTGGATTTTTCATAAAGTATGCCGCCGTTTTTACAATTGTCGCAGTCGTACTCGTGATTGCCAGCTATACGTGGAATGACAGGAAATCACTTCACTATGCGTTTATAGGTGAATCCATACTGCTGCTCATCATTCTGCTACCGGGGCTCATACAATATCTGCGGCGGCATCTGTATGATGAAAAGAATTGATGCTCAACCTAGGTTGCAGCCAGCGGCAGCCTATTTATCGACAAGAGAAATAACATGAATTATGTAAAGGCAGCAATGACAGAACAGGATGCAGCAAGAATCAGGTCTGACATCAAGGCAAGCACGCATTTATATGAACTTGCCAGAATGTATGTGGAGACCATGACAAAACACCAGTGGATGATAGACCGCGTCGGCAATTCTTATCTGTACAGGGCAGGCGTCCCACGCCTTGACTCTGCAATATCCAACGTATATGCCTACTTTTACGAGGGCAGGCTCTATGAAATGCTGGTTACCGGAATGCTTGGTCATTTTTCGGTCAAAATCACGATGAATGATGACTCATTGAACTGGCAGGATGAAAACATGCACCGGGCTTTCAAGGCAGCCCTTCAGGAACTGGGATTGCCTTTCCAAAGCGCAGCAGATGTATTTACTGAAAAATTGGGCATCACCTTTGATAATACCGCTGCCGTTTTTGAATTTTCGGCAAAAAAAACGGGTACCTGAACAGTCTCTTATTTGGCTTAGCGTATTTTAATAATAAATAGATAATTTTTCTCACGAGAAGTTTGCCCCATCAACGTAGCAGGCACGCGTGCTTCCCCTTAAAATCCAGACCGTTTGTGCTATCCTTACAAATAGACAATATACAACAGCTACAAACACCAACGATAAGCCATCACTTCCGATGATGCACCTGCCACTGCCAAGGCTTTATGGATAATTCACCTGACAAAAAGCCCATCTACGTCACGCAACCTCATTTGCCTCCGCTTGAGGAATTTATTCCTTATCTGGAGCAAATTTGGGGCAACAAGATACTGACCAATGGCGGGCCTTTCCATCAACAGCTGGAAGCTGCGCTGTGCGAATATCTGGGTGTTGAACACCTGGCGCTGTTCACCAATGGTACGCTGGCGCTGGTCACGGCCTTGCAGGCCTTGCGCATTACTGGTGAGGTGATCACTACCCCTTATTCATTTGTGGCAACCGCGCATTCGCTGCTGTGGAATGGTATCAAGCCCGTGTTTGCAGATATAGACCCGCATACCCTGAATCTTGACCCGACAAAAATCGAGGCCGCCATCACGCCGCAGACCACGGCCATCATGCCTGTGCATTGCTATGGCAACCCATGTGATGTCGATGCAATTCAGGATATCGCTGACCGCTATAACCTCAAAGTGATCTACGATGCGGCGCATTCGTTTGGTGTCAGGGATCAGGGGGCAGCATATTGCGCCATGGTGATCTGTCTGTACTCAGCTTTCATGCAACCAAGGTATTTAACACCTTTGAAGGTGGGGCCATCGTCTGCAGAGACGCCAAAATCAAGCGTCATATTGACCATCTGAAAAACTTTGGCTTTGTTGATGAAACCACGGTCACTGCACCTGGCATCCATGGCAAGATGAGCGAGATCAATGCGGCTTTCGGCCTGTTGCAGCTCAAGGATGTGGATAATGCCATTGCCAGGCGCAGGACAATTGATGCGCACTACCGTTCGCTGCTCAAGGACGTAAAAGCCATACGCTGCCCTGAACCTGTGAGTCATGAGCTGGCGAACTGCGCTTATTTTCCACTGATGGTAGGGCCAGACTACCCCATGAGCCGTGATGCACTGTATCAAAAATTACGCGACCACCAGATATTTGGCCGCCGATATTTCTATCCACTTCTGTCCGACTTTCCTATGTATCGAGGATTGCAATCTGCCAGAAGCTCCAATTTGCCACATGCCACACTTGCCGCCCAGCAGGTCTTGTGTCTGCCCATTTACCCTGCACTTGAATTGGAACAGGTTGAATCTATCGCAGCGCTCATCACTTCATAAGCTAAATATAAAGAAGTTTTCTAAAATGGACGTAACAAAAACGGTTTCTTCATACAAGCAAAAGGATATGCATTATTTGTGTTTGAAAAGTTAACCTCTTTGGGTCGAAAATGCCTAGCATATGAATATTGAGATCATTTTTTCACAAAACCAGGCAACTCTGTGTCACATTGCGGAACATTTGCGGCAATGTGATACAGAATTTATGCCCCCCCTTAGCAGTCGATTGAACATTGACGATTACGCTTATAAAATTTGGAAGCGGGCAATGAAATTTGAGGCGATCACCAACGGAAAATTGGTCGGACTGCTAGCTATGTATTGCAACGATAAGCTAAATCAGTTAGCTTTTATAACCAATGTGAGTGTTCTACCTGAATATCAGCATCAAGGAATAGGTTTGAAACTTCTTAATCAAAGTTTAGCTTATGCGAAAAAAAGTGCGTTTTTGAATGTGGATCTTGAGGTTAATAATAACGATGTTAGAGCAATAGACTTATACTCCAGGATTGGCTTTTTTCATCACTCCCTAAATGAGGACACGAGCCAAATGCGTTGTTCGCTTGTATAGAGTTTATTGTGATGGCAATCAATTTACAATGTGCAGATCACGAAGCGAATTCAGCATCAAAGCATGAAAAACGGGCTGGCTATATAAATGCATGCAAACTTCACTAAACCAATTCATACGATTTGATCATTCTTAAAACATCATCTAGGCGATTATGCATTACCACGTCGATGATAGACAAGCCGGAAGAAAAATTATTTGATTTAACTTGTTGATATTCAAGCAGTCTAGGCTTCACAAACGATAAGTGAATCCCTTTATCTAAAAAATAAAGCTTGTCATAAATTGTTGTGCCACCTAACGCGTTTATGTAACGATCTGATCTTAACTGTTTAGTGATTTTGATTAACCTGTCAGCTTTTTCGAATCCTTTGGAATCAGAAAAACTTTGCGAAGACCGCAGAAATGTCTTGTCAATACCTATTAGTTTATAGAAATTAGTAATAGAACTAATTGCAAAATCAGCGATGAATGCATGTTCCGTGTTGAAAACTTCCTGTAAATACATCATACCGTTGTTGTAGAACGGAGCGGATTTGTATGCCAGTTCTATCTGTCGGCAAAACTTTTTTTTGAAGTAAGCAAAAGAATTCGTCTTGACATCGCAAATGAGTTGGTTTTGGCTACTATTCGAAAGTGGCACAGTGAAACGGTATGGCGCGCCGTCAACCAATATCTGATTTCTGTTGATCCAGCCTTTCTGGATAAAATTGACATCGTCATAAAAAACAAATACATCAGATGCATCAATCAAGCAAAAATATCCCAGGTAAGGGAATATGTAAGGCTGCATAATCGCTATCGTATTATTCATCGCTAGAATTTGAATTTAAATCCTTTTCAAGCACCTCAAATGCGTGTTTCGGAACACCCTGGCACCAGCCTTCCCACATTATCCGCAGAGCCCGCCTTAAACTAAGTTCGATTAGTTTAGGTTGGCCTAATGCGGTTCCCCTCATATTTTTTCGCGCATTGAGTCGAATGTCAGCAAGTCCTGCAAGATCTTCAGTAATGGCGACAAGTTGATGAATAAATTCATCTGGATTTGCAGCGATAAAATTATCAAGGCCAAGATGTCTCATTACACATGTACTGGTCCGGGTTGCTGCTGTTTTTCCAAATATGGTCATTACCTGAACTCCCATCCATAAAGAGTACAGAGTCGTGGTACCGCCAGAGTAAGGGAAAGTATCAAGACATACATCAACCTGATTGTGTAATCGCAAATAGCTTTGAATGTCGCAACGAGGTTTGAATGTTAAACGCTCACCAGTAACACCCAAATTTTCAAAGCGCTGCCTGATTTTATGTGTCGTTCCATCGTCCGGCATGGAAGCGATCATCATCCGCGAATTGGGGACTGAAAGCATACTTCTAGCCCATAATTCAATCACCTCATCATTAATCTTCACAATGCGGTTGAAGCTGCCAAAAGTAATATAGCCGTTGGTAAAAGCCGGTAATTCAGAAATGTCAGGCAAAGGTTCAGACGGCTGGAAAGTTGCGCTTGCTGGTATGCGTACAATCTTTTCAACAAATTGATCTTCAAATTCATCTGGTGGAAGGAAAAACTTATCGGAGATGTAATAATCAATGGCACTAAATCCAGTTGTGCCCGGGTAGCCGATCCAACTGATCTGAACAGGTGCCGGCTTATGCGCAAATGCCAACAACCTGTTCATGCTGATGTGGCCGGACAAGTCTATCAAAATATCAATACCATCTTGCATGATTTGGGCTGCCAGATCGATGTCAGACATCTCAGCCACCTTGCGCCATTGCCTGAAGCAGGAACGGATGCGGTAAGTTACCTCATCTTCCACGCTGTTGTTGTAGTAAATGAAAACGGATACATCACTGGCTTTGGCTAGATGTTCAAAGACCGGTTCAATAAAGGAGGCAACAGCATGATTGCATAAATCTGCCGAGACAAAGCCTACCCTCAATTGCTTTTTAGGGTCACGCTGGTTTTGATGTCTGGGCCAGGCATCGCGCAAGCCAGCTTCATAGATATCGCCGATGCGGCAATGTTCAGCAAACAGGGCTTGCGGATCAGTCGCCTGATTTTCAACCATATTGAATAATTTCCAGCTGGCCAGCTCAAGGCGCTGGTCGATCAGGCCGGGATCAACCTCCAGAGCCTGTTTAAGTGCCTGCTCTGCATCCGCCATCTTGCCCTGTGATTTGAGAATGGACGCCAGTATGCAATAAAAATCACCGGTCTGCGGCGCATGTTCAATCGCGCTGCGGCAGCTCGCTCTGCCTCTTCAGGCTTGTGCTGCCCCATCAGCAACAGGGCGAGATTGATATGTGCATACGCATGCTGCGGGTTGATCGCAAGCACGGCCCTGAAACTGCGCTCGGCACTGGCCGTCAGCCCCTGCCCTATCTGAATGCCGCCAAGATTAAAATGCGCCTCGACAAAATCAGGTTTGATTTTGATCGCTGCCTGGTAGCAGGCTACCGCTTCGGCCATATGCCTTAGCTGCGTCTGCTTTTATGCTAGCTGGAAATGCCAGTTGGCATCATCCGTCACGGTGTCGATCAGGCGCTGGTAGTGGCTGTCGGCCTGCACCAGACGGTCTTGCGCACCCAGTGTTTCAAGCAGGATGGCGCGCGCTTCTGCGTGGGTGGGCTGTACTTCCAGCAAGCGCCACAGCCAGGTTTCAGCTTCTGCACCTTTGGCCTGGGCCAGCAAGGCATTACTCAACATCCACAATAATTGAGGTGATACCGGCGCATTGGTAGTGGCTTGTTTCAGCAATGCTTCAGCCTCGGCAAAGCGCGCCTGCGTCAGCAGTATGCCACCCAGGTTGGCATAAGTATTGACGGAATCGGGATTGATCTCCAGCACGCGCCGGAAGCATGGCTCAGCCTCAGCCAGTCTGTTCTGCCCCTGTAATAAAGTCCCCAGGTTGAAATGCGCGAAAGAAAAAGCAGGGTTGATCTGTATGGCCCGGTGATAACTCACCTCTGCCTCTGGCAAACGGTTTTGCACTGTCAGGTTGGTTGCCAGGTTGAATTGCGCCACCGCATTACCCGGTTCACGCGCGATCAATTGCTGGTAAGTGGCTTCAGCCTCTGCACTGCGGCCTTGCCCATCAAGGGTCAGGCCCAGATTGATCGCGGCATCGCTAAAGCCCGGCGCAATTTCCAGGGCACGGCGATAAGCCGCTTCAGCCACCGCCATATCCCCCCGCTCATAGGCAATATCGCCCAGCTTGTTATGCGCCTGCGCATCTTGCGGGTCAAGCACAAGCGCCTGCTGGCAGTAATCTTTTGCCTCGTCGAGTTTGCCAGCAGCAAACAAATGATTAGCCTGCTCCAGCAAGCTAGCCACTGTTGACAGTTGCCCTGCGACAGGCGTCAGCTTCGCCGGGCTCTCAATTGGCCCGCCAACCGCCTGTTCAGGCGGAGTCACTAGCTTTGCCACAGGCTGAACTTCAGCCTCATTGCCTGCACCCAGGCGCTTTTTAAACCAGGAAAACATCCAGATATCCTTTGCTCAGTACCGTTTGCCACTATATCCCAGGCGATGAGACGGCCTCAGTGGCCAAACACAAATATTAACGCAGGATAACATTGCTAAGCCTGAATCTAAAGCTTGATTCTAAAGCTTGATTCTAATGCCCGCTACGTGAAACAACCTGGGTTACTCCAGTCACGTCCCCAGTACATCGAAGTATTTCTCACCCGGCAGCCAAATCATTGCATAATTGCTACCGCGCAATTGCTTGCGAGTGCCAGCAAACCCGGCAAAAAAAGTGAGCCACAAGTTCACGCACAATACGGAGACACCATGAAAAAGAAAATAGCCAGTGCATACGCACTGAACCTGTCGGCTGCAATATTCGCAACGATATTGGGAGGATGCGGTGGCGGCTCAGGTGGCAGCGGCAGTGCCAGCACTGCGCCAGACACTGGTAATCAAACCCAGGTCAGCACCAGCCTGGTACCCATCATCTTGCCAGGGCCGGTTCCGGCAGATTCACCGCCACCACCCACGGGTGGCAGTTACGCGATGTCACTGGCGATTCCGCCGCGTCACCAATGGAATGCCAACTACGGCTATTGCGGCGAAACTGCCTTCATCAGCGCCGGTTTGTATTACGGCCAGTATGTATCGCAATACACGGCGCGTGCTGCCGCAACACCGGGTTTAAGTCAAAACGATGTCAACAGCCAGTTGCTCGTCTCGGTCAATGATTTGACCGCAGCAGCCAATATGCACCTGAATGCAGTTGAGTGGAATGGGCAATCCAGCACCACTACGACCAACCAGTACCTGGCCTGGATCAAGGGCTATGTGCTGGCGGGTTATCCGGTCATCATGGGTATCTATGTGAACCAGTACCAGCCTGGCAGCAACCCTGCGACTGGTTTTTCCAGCTATGACCATATCGTCCCGGTGAATGGCATCGCCTCCAGCCACCCGCTGGTACCGGGATTGAACCAGACTTATTACGCCGACGATATTTTGCAATTCAGCGATAACAGCGGCACCAATAATGCCAATTACCCCAATCAATTCACTGCCCCGCCAGTGGCCGCAGCTTATCTGTTCCAATATGGCTTCGACAAATTCCAGATGACACGCACCCAGGCCAATGCCCAGTCTGCACCACCGTATTCGCTGGCCCTGCATAGCAGCAGTAACAACATCAATTCAGCCGTTGCCATTACCGGCGTCATCGATATAAATAGAGAAACGGTGCCAGTGCGGCTGGCAACCGACCTGAATTATGAAAACCCGGCAATGAGCAATGGCGCCAATACTCCGCCCATGGCAGCCCCACTGACCCTGACCGCAACCGTATATGGCCTCAGCGTTGGGGTGAAATACAATGTGTATCAATACAATTCGCTGGCAGCCATCCCCAATTCATCCTTCAACGCCAATGCTGCCGCTGCCACGCAAACCTTCAGCTTCACTGCCACCGACTCCACCTATGTGCTGCCCCCGGTAAAAATCATGTCTAACCAGACTGCAGCTTTTCGCGCTGTGCCTGCATCGGCGCGTTGAAGAACAATCCTGAAACCGCAAGCTGTCTGCATGAATCAATTTCCATGATGCGGGAACGTTGTTCCCCGCTACGACTCCAAAGCATAATAAATCAACCTGAGTGCTCACCGATGATAAATAAAAACCTGCTGGTCTTGCTATTTACCGCCCTGATCCCATTCTCTGCATGCATTGCGCAAGACATGAAACAGACCCAGCCTCAAACCACGTCCATAAAAATCGACAAAACGCTGACCCCGGAAATAGGTGGAATAAAACAGCTGGTCGAGATTAAAACCGATGATGCCAGCAAGCCCGTCCTGTTATTTTTATCGGGCGGCCCCGGAAGCTCAATGATGAACAATGCGGATGCTTTCACGACTATCTTGAAAGAGAGATTTACGATAGTCCAATGGGACCAGAGAGATGCCGGTAAAACCCTGAAACTCAATCCATCACCCGTACAGCCCTCGGTCGAGCTTATGGAGAAGGATACCTATGAAGTCATACAGTTCATCAGAAAAGAATTAAAGCAGGAAAAAATATATTTGCTCGGCAGCTCCTGGGGCAATGTCCTGGGTTTTTACATCGTCAAAAATCACCCTGAATTATTGCATGCCTATTTTGCGTCCAATCCCGTCATCAGCCAGCTCGCCAGTGAAAAAGAATTGCTGGCCGCCCTGAAGAAGCATTTCAAGGACAATGCAATCGCCAGCCAGGAACTGGCCAGCGTCAATATCCCATTTAAAATCGATGAAGACCTGCTCTACCTGAGAAAATGGCTGCTGTACAAAGAAGGCAAAGAGTTCGCAACCAGCGCTGAATTCACGAATGGTTTTCTGCAATGGGCAAAAACCTGGTCGCCGGTGTGGAATGCCGTCATGGATGTAGATTTACCAAAGACCTTGAAAGAAGTCGATTGCCCAGTGTATTTCCTGGTGGGTAAAAACGACATCCAAACATCTACCCAGATTACCCAAGACTATTTCGCGCAATTGAAGGCACCAAAGAAAGCGCTGTTTTTATTTGAACATTCCGGGCATCAAATCCATAAAGAAGAAGCAGAAAAATTTCAGCAGACTATCATCAGCACCTTGCCTGCGGTGGCGACCGGGAAGTAAACTTGCTTTGAGAAGCCGGGGGCACTCCGCAACTGTGTCAGCGCATCCAAGACATCTATCCCGCTGATTCTAGAGCAGGTGTCTATCCAGCTTAATAAACGACACCTATCTCGGCAATTGGCCCCCGAAACGCGCTGGCCAGTTCATTGACAAAATCACGTGTAGGCAACTGGCGTAGTTTTTCGCAAAAACCCGGCAAGCTTTTACCAAAATCCAGCATCACGGCACCGCGCCAATAGCCTGCATAGTCACTCCAGTCATACAACTCCGGGAAATTTTTACTGACATGAATATTCATCTCAGGTACACCTGCATATTCCCCATGAACCAGATAGGCATCAAAGGCTTTTGAAACTGGCCAGGGAATTGCATCCAGGTCATACACAAAACCAATGCAGGCCTGGTCAGGCGCAGGTGAAATCTGCTCAAAGTAACAGTATTCATCAGACTGCTGGATGCGGATATCATTGCCAGCGACAACAATGATTTGTGAAATGTAATGATCCTCGTCCCCTACGGTATCGTAGTAACACCGCCCGGCGATATCTACTACAGGCTTGCCGCTGGTCTCATCATAGACGAGCGCCTTGCCTGCACCCGGCATAGCGCCGGGAATGGTTTTTTCTGACGATTCTTTCATCGTCGATAAATCAAACACCGTGGCCGGTTTATCGATCAGCGACCATTTATGCAAGACCGCATCGACACGTGCCAGGGTATCCGCCGCTGGTAGCCAGCTCTTGTCATTGACGACCAAAAAATGCCGGTATTCAACACCCATCTGATGCTCCCTTAAAAGTAGGCATTAGTGTACTTGCTTTCGCATTACGTGGATACGAAAGGAAACCCGGGAGTCACGGCTGCTTTTCGAGATTTTCCTGCAGACGTTTTATACCAATAGCCGACCTTTTGTGTAAGACGCTCCTGAATACATGCAGGAGCGTGGCCTTGAACAAAAAGCTGTCATTGCGGCTATACATGCGCCACGTGACGCTACAGGACTCAGCACCCGTCACCTGAAAGAGTATCTCCATTTTTGGCATCAAAGGCAGGAACTCACCCTCTGTCATAAACACTTTGCCAAATTCTGCTTCCTTGACGCAGATTTTTATTTTTCTCTTACCCCTGACAGGAACAACAATAGTTTCCAGATATTCCTTGCCGCGCTGCCCATGCTCAAGTGTATTGGCTGACTCTATCGACAAAACCCCAGGAAACCACTCGGCAAAATGCTCAAGATTGGTCGCGTATTGATACGTGGCCTCGGCCGATCTGGTGATGGATATAGTCTGTTCAGTGAGTAGTTGCAATGCAAACGCCAGTTTGGGAATTAACGGGGCTGGCAAAAATATCACGTACTTGGTGGGAGCGCGATTTCGGGTGTAACTTTTTGGGCTTTTTGGTACAACAGCTCTTCATCAATGCCATAGTGAATGAAGCTCACATGCGACGCATTATAATACGCCCTACAATCTGGAACTTACTATCTGTGGTAGCGGCTCCAAGCTTGCATGGTTTTCAGAAACATCCATTTCTGCTAAGGTAAGCCATCACCCACAATTTGTCCTGCACGCCATGTCCCTGCTCAGAAAACCCAAACCTGTCCCGGCAAATACTGTTGAGACCAATCAACAGATTGCAGCGCTGGTGGCTGTGCAAAACCAGATTTTCCCGAAACTGATTGATAGCTTGCAGGCAGGTGTCAGTACGGCTGACGTCGCGGTGCTGGCGGATGAGCTGGCGCGGGAGCATAGGGTGCATAGCTCGCTGCCATTGATGAATGGTTTTCCGGCTGGTATCAGCATTAGTGTGAACCAGGAAATCATGAATGGTGTGCCGCGTAGCGACAAGCTGCTCAAGGATGGGGATGTGGTGAAGCTGGCGTTTGGTCTGCACCATCAGCAACGGGCGTTCAGCATGCAGAACTGGACTGTGCAAGTCGCAGCGGGTACGGCCATTGCCGGCGACTTGCTGGGGCCCAGCCATGCAATTTTGCAGGAAAGCATATCGCTGTGCCGGCCTGGCGCGCTGGTCTCGGCAATTGGCAGCCATTTGCAGCAGGCGTGCAGCAAGACTGGCTTGTTTATCTCAGAGCTGTTTGCTGGTCATATGATCGGTGAACAGGCGCATATGCTGCCGCAGGTTTTACCGCGCCGTGGCATGTTTGAAGCTGAGCATGTCTTGAGTGCGGGTTGCATGCTGCATCTGGTGGTACTGGCCCACCCTGCCAAGCCCAGCGCCAGGCAGCTCAAAGATCACTGGCCTGTGACTGAGCGCAACTACTATCCATCTGCCTGCTACAGCCATATGCTGCTGATCACCGAGGACGTGCCGCAGATACTGACAGCGACCTATCCTTTGCTGCCGAACTGCTAAACCCACAAAGCAGAGGTGATCACAAAGTCCCACAATCCGACCATGCTGGCCATGCCTGCCATGCATCAAGACGCGGCATTCTCCTACAGACAAATGAAATCTTGAGGTGCAGCATTACTCCACGGCAAATACTAGCCAAGCCACAAAAGCGTAAAAAAATGCAAATTAATCATATCAATATTGTAGCGTTATAGACAATTACATAATATGAATGTAAATTTGGTAAGCATGATATATTTGCATTGACATACGTGTATATTGAGGGAATACGTAAGCGGGGCCGTACTGTGGCAATAAGTACGGTGCGAGTTTGTGAGCAAGCTTGGCTTGTAAAAGGCTTGTTACAAATTTCGCGCTGCAACAAAGTTGCTCTGGAGTATTATTAATTATTGTGCGCAGGCGAAAGGTGTCAAATGAATGACAGCATTCCGCAGACCAGGCCAGTGACTATCCTCGTTGTCGATGACGACGATGTTGATGTGCTGGGTATAGAGCGCGCACTGAAAAAACTCAAGATCGCCAATCCCATCGTGCGAGCCCATGATGGGGTAGAAGCGCTGGAAATTCTGCGCTCGTCTGAAGGTTTGCCACGTCCCTACCTGATTTTGCTGGACATTAATATGCCGCGCATGAATGGGCAAGAGTTTCTGGTAGAACTGCGGCGGGACAAGAATTTATCGTCTGCGGTTGTATTTGTACTGACCACTTCACAGGATGACCAGGACAAGCTCATGGCTTATTCCAGACATGTGGCTGGTTATATCGTCAAACAGCATGTTGGTGATGGTTTCATGCGTGTGACAGAAATGCTCGACCACTACTGGCGAGTCGTTGAACTTCCTGTTGCCTGAGGTGTAATCATGATGCTGACCGCGCCACCGCAAACCTCTACCCTCGATATTCTCATCATCGACGATGATGAAATCGACAGGCGCAATGTCATCCGTGCGTTGAAGCAGGTATCGGTCAGTGTCAAGATCGTTGAAGCCAATAATGCGCTTGATGGCCTGCTCAAAGCCAAGGAAACCCTGTTCGATGTCATCCTGCTTGACTACCGCCTGCCCGACCGTGACGGCATCGAGGTATTAAAGAGCCTGCGTCTCGACAAGACCCACCACGCTGCCATCATCATGCTAACGCACCAGGAAGATGTGAGCCTGGCAGAACAAGCCATCGAAGCCGGTGCGCAAGACTTTTTACTGAAAGAAGAAGTCAGTGCGCGCCGCCTGATGCGCGCCGTGCACCAGGCACGCCACCGCCACAAGCTGGAATCTGAACTCAGCCGCAGCTACAACCAGTTGCGCGAACTGGCTGAGCATGATGCCCTCACTGGGCTGGCAAACCGCTATGATTTTGAACGGGCACTGGCCTTTGCCGTCAGCCGCGCCAAGCGCGAGAACCTGCATGGCAAGATGGCGGTACTGTTACTCGACCTGGACCGTTTCAAGAATGTGAATGACACCTATGGTCACGCGATAGGTGACCAGTTGCTCATCAAGGTGGCACGCCGCCTGGGTACCACCACCCGCGGCAGTGATTTGCTGGCGCGCCTCGGTGGTGATGAATTTGTGGTGCTGGTGCAGGATATGGACAGGGTCGATCAGGCCATCCTGCTGGCGACCCGTATTGTCGAAGCGTTCAAGAAACCCATTGTGCTTGATGGCATGGAATGGCATGTGACGATGAGCATAGGCATTGCCGTGTTTGGCTCTTGCGCCAATGATGCGACTGAACTCATGAAATGTGCTGACATTGCCATGTACCGCGCCAAGCAAGAGGGTCGCAACCAGAGCCATTTTTATTCTGACCAGTTGCACCAGGCCGTACGCCACCGCATGTACCTTGAGCGCGATCTGCGCCATGCTTTGCGTAATGAGCAGTTGCAGGTGTATTACCAGGCCAAGATCAATCCTTTTGATGGCAGCATAGGCGGCATGGAAGCCCTGCTGCGCTGGCACCATCCGGTAGAGGGGGTGCTGACACCAGGTGTGTTCTTGCCGATGGCAGAAGAACTGGGCCTGATGTTTGATATAGACCAGTGGGTCATGCGCACGGCCTGTGCCCAGTTGCAGGAATGGCGCTCACTGCCCTTCCTACATGCCCAGGACCTGACGATGGCGGTGAATGTCTCTGCCATACAATTGCAGGGCGATAACCTCATCTATACCGTCGATGATGCCCTGCTGAGCAGTGGCCTCGACCCTTGCTGTCTGGAGCTGGAAATCACCGAGAATGCCCTGATCCGCGACCCTGTCCATGTTGCGGCCATTTTGCACAAGCTGGTCGGACGTGGCGTCAAACTATCGCTTGATGATTTTGGTACCGGTTATTCATCTTTCGGGCATTTGAAACTGTTCCCCATCCATGTGCTGAAGATAGACCAGAGTTTTGTCGCCGGTGTTGGCAAGGGTGAATCGCAAGAACGCCTGCTGGCCGCGATGATTGCCTTTGCACAAACCATGGAATTATCCCTGGTGGCGGAGGGCATAGAAACTGAGCAACAGGCCATGTTCTGTGCTGAACGTGGTTGTGAACTTTTGCAGGGCTATATGTATTCACGCCCTATTCCTTCGAGTGAATTTGAAGATCGCTACCTGACCGGAAGTTTCCGCCATGCGCCAATTGGACCACAGTCAGAATAATGAGCAGGCCAGCACTCAACAATCCGGAAAGCAGCCAGCTTATGTCAACGAGCAGCATGCCTTGCTGGCTGCCATTGTCAACTCATCTGACGACGCCATCATCAGCAGCGACCTCAGCGGCAATATACTGAGCTGGAATCACGCAGCAGAAATCCTGTTTGGTTATACCGCCACGGCGATTTACCAGCGCCCTTTTGCCAGCCTTTTCCCGGCCGGGCAATTGCCTGACCACCTCTCACTGATCAAGCTCATGCAGCAAGGTGCTTCGATAGGCCATTTTGAAACCATGCGGCGCTGCCAGGATGGTACCGAGTTGCCAGTGGCGCTGACCATCTCGGCCATGCGTGACGAGGGCGACAATATCATAGGCCTGTCACTGATCGCGCGCGACTTTAGCGTGGGCTACCGCATCGCTGCCCGCCTGACGCAGAGCGAGCGCCATTTCCGCCAGGTGGTGGATGCGGCGCCGAATGCCATGGTCATGATAGACCGCCGCGGTCTCATAGAAATGGTGAATTCACAGGCCGAGACCATATTTGGCTATACCCGCACCGAACTGCTGGGCAAACCGCTGGAAATCCTGATCCCCTCGCGCTTCCAGCGCCATCACCCCAGCCTGCGCACCGGTTACTTTGCCAACCCCATTAGCCGCGTCATGGGGCGCGGGCGCGAACTGTATGGCCTGCGCAAGGATGGTACCGAGTTCCCGGTAGAGATAGGCCTGAACCCGATAGAAACTGCCGATGGCATCAAGGTCTTGTCAGCCATCGTCGATATCACTGAGCGCAAACGCCAGGAAGAACGCTTCCGCCTTGTCGTGGAGGCTGCACCGAATGCCATGGTCATGATAGACAGCCGCGGCATGATAGAAATGGTGAATGCCCAGACCGAGCACCTGTTTGGTTACCCGCGCGCAGAATTGCTGGGCCAGCCCATGGAAATGCTGATACCGGCCCGTTTCCGCAGCCAGCACCCGGATTTGCGCGCCCAGTATTTCACCAGCCCCAGCACCCGCGCCATGGGTAGTGGGCGCGACCTGTTTGGCCTGCACAAGGACGGTAGCGAATTCCAGATAGAGATAGGCCTGAACCCCATACAAACAGCCGATGGTCTCAAGGTCTTGTCAGCGATTGTCGATATCTCCGAGCGCAAGCGCTTTACTGATGAACTGTCGCGGCGCAACCAGGAGTTGAATAATTTTGCCTATGTCGCCTCGCATGACCTGAAGTCTCCCCTGCGTGGTGTCGATCAACTCGCCACCTGGCTGACCGAAGACCTGGCCGGCAAGATCGATGATGAAACCAATGAACACCTGCGCCTCATGCGCATGCGCATCAAGCGCATGGAGAGGCTGCTGGACGATTTGCTGCTCTACTTCCGCGCCGGGCAGCTCGGCGGCGCAGTAGAACACATAGACTTTGCCGATCTGGTGCGCGATGTATTTGAACTGTGCTGCCCTGACCAGTCGTTCAGGCTGGAGCTGCAGGGCGAATTCCCGCGCTGTCATACCCACAAGGTGCCGCTGGAACTGGTGTTCCGCAATCTCATGAGCAATGCCATCAAACATCACGATACCAAAAAAGGCTGCATCGTCGTACGGTCCATGCCCAATGAACAATGGCTGGAATTTTCAGTCAGCGATGACGGCCCCGGTATCCCGGCTAAACATACTGAGCGCGTGTTCGCCATGTTCCAGACCCTGCGTCCGCGTGATGAGGTTGAAGGCAGCGGCATGGGCCTGGCCATTATCAAGAAAACCATAGAGTCGCTCGGTGGCAGTATCAGGCTTAGTGCCAACCAGCCACGCGGCGCCGTGTTCAACTTCACCTGGCCGCGCAACATGGCGGAGGCTTTATAAGATGATGTCACATCCCCGCAAAACAGAAGCAGGCACTGACCCTGTGACCTTGCTGGCCGCCATCGTCAATTCATCGGACGATGCAATCATAGGCAGTGATACCGGTGGCCGCATCATCAGTTGGAACAATGCCGCCAGTCTGCTGTTTGGGCATGCGCATGAGGCAATCCTGGGCCACCCCTTTGCCGTCCTGTTCCCGGACGGGCAATTACCCGACCATCAAACGCTAGGCCAACTGCTGCAAAAAAATAACGCCATCGGCCAGTTCGAAACCATGGGCAGGCGTGCTGATGGCAACGAAATACCAGTGTCACTGACCATCTCGGCCATACGCGATGCCAGTGGCAATATGTTTGGCCTCTCGCTGAGCGCACGCGACTTCAGCAGCGGCTACAAATTGGCCGCCAGGCTGACACAGAGTGAAAGGCATTTCCGCCAGGTAGTCCAGGCTGCGCCAAATGCCATGATACTCGTCAACAGCCAGGGCCAGATTGAACTGATCAATGACCGCTGTGAACAGATGTTTGGCTACACACGCGCAGAACTCATAGGCAATTCCCTTGACATGCTGGTACCTGAACGCTTTCGCGGCCAACATCCCGAACGGCGTGCAGCTTACTTTGCCCATCCGGACGAACCTGTCATGGGCAAGGGCCGCGAACTATATGCCTTGCACAGGGATGGTACCGAGTTCCCGGTAGAAGTCAGCCTCAGCCCCATCGACACAGCAGATGGCATGAAGGTATTGTCTGCCATCGTCGATATGTCAGAACGCCAGCGCTTCACCGACGAACTCTCGCGCCGCAACCAGGAACTCAAGGACTTTGCCTACGTCGCCTCGCATGATCTCAAAGCCCCGCTGCGCGGCGTTAACCAGCTCGCCACCTGGATCACCGAAGACCTGGCAGGCCAGATCAATGAAGAAACCCAGGAACACCTGCACCTCATGCGCGTGCGCATCACCCGCATGGAAAAACTGCTCGACGACCTGCTGCTCTACTTCCGCGCCGACAACCTTGGCGGCAGCACAGAATGCATAGACTTTGCAGAGATGGCGCGCGATGTCTTTGAACTATGCTGCAACAACCCCTCGTTTTCGCTCGAATTGCAGGGCACTTTCCCCAAAGATTTCACACACAAGGTGGCTCTCGAACTGGTCTTGCGCAACCTCATCAACAATGCCATCAAGCACCACGACAAGGCCAGCGGCCACATCTTCGTACGCGCCCTGCCTGCGCCTGATGAGCAGCACTACCTCTTCGAAGTCGCCGACGACGGCCCCGGCATCGCCCCCGAACACCGCGACCGCGTGTTCGCCATGTTCCAGACCCTGCGCCCGCGCGACGAAGTAGAAGGCAGCGGCATGGGCCTGGCCGTCATCAAGAAAACCATAGAATCCCTGGGCGGCAGCATCAGCCTTGCAGCCAATGCGCCGCGCGGTGCGGTGTTCAGGTTTAGCTGGCCGCGGGTGGTGAGGTAGTTGGTGCCTCACGTAGCAGCGGTCTCAGCCGTAAATAGCAAACGGAATTGAAAATTCAAGACCAAAAAGCTCACCACAGAGACACGGAGTCACAGAGAAATGCAAGAGAGGGGAAGACAGTATTGACAAGCAACACCCTCGTAGAAGCGGCTTTAGCCGCAAATAGCAGACTGCAAGAGGCTTGGACCAGGATACCTGTCTGAAATTTTTATCGCATTTCAAATGCGTGCAGCACAAATACGATGGATTCCTGCGTGCGCAGGAATGACGATTGAAAGATATCCAGATAAAAAGGCCACACGGTTTGTATGGCCCTGCATAGAAAATCCAGAATGAGCGTCCTATCCCGCAACTACACAAAAACGCCCATGCAAATCTTACTTCGGTGGGAAGCTGTAAGTCACCGTGTAGTTCCCGCTCCCCGCATACGATTTGACCTGCACGTAGTAGTAACCCGCCGTGCCTGCATAATTAATGGATTCAGTCGATGTACTGCCTTCGCTACTGGCTACCTTGGTCCAGGCGCTGCCTGAGTATTTGTACAGGTAGAGGTCAAAGTCTGTACCCGCTGGTCCGCTCAACTGTATGCTATAGGTGCCATTGCCTGCCTGAACATAACCGGGTGATGCACTGGGTGCATTGGCGGTCGCACCGTTGGTCAGGCTGCCGGTCTGGGTGACAGCGCCACCAGGTGCTGGCGTGTATGAAGCAAACACCGTCCTGGCCAGGCCTTCATTGACTGCATGCCATGGATAACCCAGCGTTCGCATGCGCGAGTTTTCTGTTGGCCTGTATTTCCCGGTCTTGCAATATTGCGCGCCCTGAAAGGTGCCGACCGTGCCGTTCGGATATTGCCCCAGGCCGGTTGGCACGGCAGTGGATGATGAGATCAGGCCGCCCCATTTGACATTGCGTGTGCCATTCAATGACACATCCCCAGAAGTCGGTTCAGCACTCAGGCTGCAAGTACCGTAATCATATTCATCAGCCAGGGCAAAGGCGGTGTGGCCTATCTCATGCAGGGCAATTTCCACGGACTGTGCATGCATGGACAGCGTCGCTATCTCACCGCCAGAACCACCGTAGCGGGTGGAGTTGGACACCACGACAATGACGTCGCGCTGGTCAGGCGCAAGTACCGAACCGACGATGTCATACACCTTGGTTGAGTTCACACACAGCAGGCGGTCGATGTTATAGCAGTAGAAGCTGCCATCCATGGCGGTGTCGCGATAAACGCCCTTGTCTGGCTCATCTGCGCCGGACTGGTTGCTGGCGACATCAACGCGGTGCACATTGATGCTGGTGCGATTCGCTGCAAACAGGGGGTCGGCCATAAAGCCATCGATGACTTTTTGCGCGTCGGTACGCCATTTGCTCATCTCGGCAGCGGTATAGCCATCGCCAACAAAGACCAGGTCCATGCGTGTATTGGACGGGCCATTATTGATGATAGTCGTGACGGTTGCTGCCGGGGCGGCAGATGGTGGCGGCTGCATACGTGCGGCCTGGCCGTTGCGCACTATCTTGTCGAGGGCAGCGCGCTTGAATACCGCCGGCTGCGGTGGTGGCAGCGCCATGCGCGCGTCGCCCGTGGCTTGCGGCTGGATTTCTATGCTGGCGACCTTCTCATCAAAAGGCAGAGAAACCTCAAACACGCCATCAGCCTGCCTGACTTGCTGCGACACGTCGATGGCACCGGTTTTGGGATCAAATGCCTCGACATGGCGCTGCTGCGCATTACGCACCAGCACTTCATGGATGACAGTACCCTGAGAATTTCTGGCGATGACACGCCAGGGCTCGCCCTGACCGCTGTCAGGCATGCTGGGCGTCAGCGCAAACTCGCCAAGCTCGGCCCGCACAGGCGTAAAACTGGTGCCCTGCCTGCCATCGCTGTAGGCAACACGCAACGAAATATTCGCTGCCTGAGCCGCACTAATTTGAAAAGCTGAAATTGCAACGGACATCAAAATAAGTTTGAGTGAATTCATACTGTCTCCGAATAAAATAAGGTGAATGTGTGAACTACCGATGCTGATGGTGCTAATGCCGATGTTGATGCTGATATTGATGCTGATATTGATGCTGATATTGACGCTGATGTTGATACTGCTAAAGCTGATGACTAAGGAGGAACCTCCCCCGATGTGAGAGAACCGTTGATGGAAGATGTTATCGGGGCAGTCGCTGCGCGTGATGCTGGCAGTTGGAGATCAGTATAGTAAAATAAATATATTCAACAAATATTAATGTAAGCAAATGTGAGTGAGATCGCGGGATGCAAATGAAGATGGCCGGGGTCGATATGGATACTGGCGGCCTGCCCTGCTTCTCTTATGTCACAATAGCTGGTCTATCCCAGTCTATGACCTGCATGAACCGCATCACACGCTCTGATCTCTATTTGTTTCTGAAGCTGCTGTTGACCAGCCCTGTCACTGTGCCATGTGTACTGATCTGCCTCGTGCTGTTCGGCCTGTTATGGCTGCTGAGCCTGCTCCAGATAAAATTGATAAACGTTGTATTTATCATCTTGTTCATGGTGATTGGGTATCCGTTTATTATCGTATTGCAGCTAAGTACTGGCGCACTGTGTCACCTGTTACGCACACGTCCGCAAATTGACGATACCGGTTTTACTTTCCACCGCCGCTTTAAAAAAGTGACGGTCTTGTGGACTAGCATCAAGTTCATCCGCGAGGTCTGGACACCCCCAGGAGGATCGGCATTTCAATTCCACTTCCATGAGGGGCAGCATCTGCAAATATCCAGCACTGAAGACAGTCAGCCAGTCATCGAAGAGACAAATAAGCTGGGCATACCATTTGAACTGGACAAACGCTGTCAAGCTTTCCGTGATGACAGGCCTGCAGCAGATATTCCTGCACCAGATAAGCCAGACCCAGACTAAGCCTCGTTCGCCATACTGTGACAATCCCATATTTCTACGAAAACCAATACCGCGATAGCATGGATCAACTCCCGATTATCTTCTTCCCTGGTATCAATGGCGATGCACGCATATTTGCAGAACAGCTAAAAGCCTTCCCCACCTTAATGGTCGCGCAGTGGCTGCCACCAACCCGCTCAGAGAGCATGGCGGCGTATGCCAAGCGTATGGCAAGAGCAGCTGATCCAGGTGGCCTCTGCCTGATCGGTGGCACCTCTTTTGGCGGCATCATCGCACTTGAAGCGGCGCATCACCTGCAAGCGCAAGCCTGCCTGCTATTTGCGTCCAGCCGCGATGCCCATGGCCTGCCGACCAGCTTGCGCATGGCGAGGCAGTTGGGCAAACTGATCAGTGCTGACACCATCTGGAAATGGACAATGCAGTGGCAAGATGTCAGCATCGCCAGCCTGCCATCGGCCAGATACAAACGCCAACGCCTGTCGCCAGCGCAGCAGCATTTTCGTGACTGGGCCCTGTCTGCCTTGCTGGGCTGGAAGCCTGCTCCCGCAGCCTGCCCGGTCATGCAACTGCACGGCAGCAGGGACAATGTCTTTGCCGCCAGGCGCAGCAAGGCCGACAGCATCATCGCCGGTGCCGGGCATGTGATGACGCGTACGCATAGCGAAGAGGCCAATCAATTCATCGACGGCGCGATAAAAACTTATGTGAACACATAAAACAAGTTCGCAACCATCAGATAAAAGCAAAACAAGCAATGACACTACCCCGCCCCGCTGATTTTGAAGGCATACTCAGCCTCTCACGTACCGACAACGACGGCAGGCAGTCTGCCGTGCTAACCGGGTACAGAGCTGCCCACCAGTTGCATGACAATCACTGCAGCACCGGCATCCATGAATATCTGGATGGCGACCAGGTGCAGCCGGGTGAAAGTGGCCGGGTGGCTGTGTGTTTATCCATACCCGACATGTACCCGGCCTGTCTTTGGGAAGGCCGTGAACTCAATATTCTTGAAGGTAAAAAACAGGTAGGCACACTCAGGGTCACCAGCATATTCAATGCTACTCTGCGCACCAGCCCTGGCGAATACCTGATCAGGTGGCAGGCCCCGCGCCTCACAGAAATTGGTGCCTGCCTGCTTAATCTCTTCCAGGGTGACGACTATCAGATCAATCAACAAGCCTTGCAAGGCCTGCATGCACTGCATGCATCTCCCCTGGTCTTGCGCATGGACGCCACACTATTCAAAACCGTCATGAACATGCCGGGCTTTGACAAGGCAAATTGCGTCGCCCGCATGCTGACTGGTTATCGCCTGAATTACACGCGCAGCCTGGCTGCTTTCAAAGCTGCGTCGGGCGATGAAACTTTCCTCGGCCTGTTTAAAGGCGCTTCCAGAAAGAAAGCACAAGAAGAATACACACAAGTGGTGGCCGACCTGGGTAGCCTCATGTATGCCCTACCAGGCTATGGCCATCTGGCGCAGGAAGAAGTACTGGCCCTGCTCGATACTGGCGACAGTTTCTTGACCTCCTTTGCCGGAACCATCATGGATGCGTTTCCCACGCTAGACGACCGGCACATAGCACAGCTCCTCGACACGATGGAAGAATACGGCGTGCATGAATGGCCCTACCAACCCGGCATTGCGCTGGCTGCTGCATTGACGAAAAACCCCAAAGGCTTTGACATAGTGATGAGCAGGTTTGAGCATGGCAACGACAATCTGCAATCCGGCATACTAAGAAGTTTTGAATCACTGGAAATGGCACTGCCTTTGCAGGCACAAGACATGATTGTGCGCCGGGCACTATCGTATGGCGGCAATCGCGATGACGAGGCATACAGTAGCGCAGTCATTGCACTGGCACTATGCAAAGACCGGCAAGCAGAAGCAGTAGCGATACTGACCCCCTGTCTTGACAGTGAAGCCTGGTTTATCCGTGGTAATGCAGCCATGTCACTGGGCTTGCTGGGTATAGAAGATGAAGCACTGATCAATCGCCTCGGTGACTTGATCTTTGATACCGAAGGCAACGACTGGAGCGTGCAGTCAGCTACGCTGGGGGCTTTGACCGCACTTGGTGACAAGGCCCGCAGCCAGATAGACAAATTGCTGCGACTGGCACGTGACGATGAAGAGGTGGAAGATTTCAGTGGTTATCCTTGCCCCAATCAATTGCTGGCAGATTGTTTTGGTGCCATAGGTGACGACTCCGCCGCCGTTATTGAGTCCCTGCGCAAGACAGTCGCCAGACAAGGTTTTATCAGCGCCGGGCCAGCCGTCATCGCCCTGGGCAAACTAGGCAAGGCAGCCACACCTGCCATGGAGGCAATCAAGGCGTTTATTTTCAGCGAAGGCTATCATGTCGACGATGCAGAAAAAGCCCGTGCCGTCATCGATGCCTGCATCGCCATCAATGGTGCTGACAATGTCGATGTCAACAACTGCATCAGGCATTTGGCAAAGTCTGTGCATGCGGATGTGGCTGAGGTGGCACATCAGTATTTGAGCGGTGGAACTCAAAAGTAAAACCGTCATGCATCGACACGATGATAGCAAGATGTGAGACTGAAGCCGCTCCCGACATTAGCAAAGCCCCGGTCGTAGGGCGCATTATAATGCGCCCTATGTATGCGATGCACACGGCACAAATATTGGCCACGGCAGGCCGCATGCTCATGCGGCGCATTGCAATGCGCCCTACTTCACGGCGATGTCGTCATTCACGCGGTTGCGATTATCGGAGCTTTATCTGACCTAAATGTGGCTTACAGCAAGTTCAAACGTATGGTTTTGAATAAGATGGATTCCTGCCTGTGCAGGAATGACGATAGAGAAGATGTCCAAATAAGCGGGTGACGCGGTTTGCCCAGGCTGGTGTCAGCCATTAGCACAGCCAAGCATATTCACACCAGCTAATCCAGTTTCAGATAAAGGTATTTCTGACCATTGTCCGGGCTCGCTTCATAACCCTGTGCTTGCACAATACGTCCTGCCAGTTTGAACACTTTCTTGCGCATGTCACTATCCTGCGGTAATTCGATCACCAGATGTCCGGTATTTTCATATGGGCTATCGGTGCGGTCTATATCGCAGGCAAATACACTGCCACAGTGTGCATTTTTCAGAGTGGTCAGCATACGCCTGCTCTTTGCCCTGTTCATCAAACCCAGTGTCGCTTTGGGGTTATCAAACCATGCAAAGGCATCTTCCCCACTCGTCTCAGCAATCAGATTGCCGCACCATTGGTCATGCGCCAAACCTGCTGCCACATCGTGTAATTGAACTTTCGATTCAGTTTCGGTGTGGCTGTCACCTTCTTTTAACGCCCTGCGAAACGCCACATCAAAATCAACAGTATTCTGGTCGGCAGCAGGCATGTCGGGATAAGCAAGTCTGGCTAATTCATACTTCTTCTTTGATGCCATTTTCTTTTTTACCCTATAGCTTACGATAGGCTGTGAGCAGGTGAACTCAATATCTATCATGATATCCATGATGCCATACCAGTGACTCTCGCTCCACTGCTTGCCATGCCGGTCAAATTCTTTACTTATACATTTACCTGATGGCAGTTTCTCCAGATGCTGTATGCCTGTAAGAACATCATTCTCATAGCGCTCACTGATGTGAACGCCATTGACTTCACGGCGCTCATGCCTGACTTGCATTGCTCACTTCCCTCATAAAATTTTTCCGAATCCAGCCAAAAGCTTATTTTTCAGAGCCTTACTCTACATGTGGTTTATATCTGCACCAGCCGCTTTATCTCTGAAAAAATCTCATTGAAATCACCATAGATATCAACATCAGCATCAAACAATGTTTGATTTTTTGCGACGTACTCGATTGTAGGCATGAGTTCATTCATTATTGGAGAAATCGCATCAGATTCATCTCTCAATTTGCTCTCGACCAGTCGCAAAAAACAACTGGCAGCATCTGAAGCATCCCATCTACCCAACACTGCAGTTGATGTCAGGTACTGGCAGTAAGCGAAAATATAATAGCGAAACGAAATTACCGGCATGAACCTGAGTTCTTCTGTTCGTTCTATGACCGCCCTTTCAAAAAGAAGTCTTGCTTCTGCCAAGTTTTTTCCAAAAAACATTTTATGCGCATATTTTTGGTCAAGGTCATTTTTATATTCGCCCCAGTCTTCTTCAGTCGGGATTTGCAGGATTCGCTTCATTTTAAAACCGGTCTATGTTTTGTTTGATGCATAGGTCAATCCCGTTGGCAAGTATTGTGATCTCATGCATGTGCGAGATTAGTATAAGGTATTCGCAGGCATGCGCCCACAAGTAAACGCATTACAAATCGGTGTCTTCTGTAGGCAATGGCACTGCGCTCAGCACGCCTGGAAGCAGACTATTCAGGTATGATTTACCATTTCTCGCTGGATGAATGGCAATCAATAACGCCAGTTGACCTGTTCGGTCGCCCGGTCAAATGATCATTTACTGCATTACGCCTCAAGCTTTCACAAATATGAACTCAATAAAATCAATAAAATCAATAAAATCAATAAAATCAATAAAATCTTTCTTCGCTATATGCCTGTTCTCGCTGGCATCATCCAATGCATGCCTGGCAGCCAGTAGCAACATCCTGGACGAGCTCATATCTGAGGCTAGTTTACAAAGGCGCTACGAAAACTACGCAGGCGCCTTAAGAGTGAATGATCTGGCACTCAACATAGTAGAAGCGAACAAAAGTGCTTACTTTACCTATTTGGGGTCTATTTATGGATCCCGCTTTTATCTTCTCAAAGATCTGAAAAAATATGATGAGGCCTATATCATGGCGCTCAAGACCAAAGAAATTTATAGTACAGATCCTGCAAAAGATGGCGCGAATTATTCCATGTTACTGCGAGACTTTGCCGAAATGCTGATGGAGCAGGGTAAATATGCTGCAGCAGAAAAATTTGCGTTTGAAGCAGTAGAGAACCTTGAATCCAAAGGATCTAAAAGCGAATTTCTCATGCCTGGCCTTTACAGGATGTTAAGCCGTGTATATGTCAAATTGGGAAAATTAGAGCAAGCGATGCTTGTATTGCAAAAAGCCATCGCTTTTTCAAATCTGCAGAGTAAAGAAGGAGCGGCACAAAAATCTGCCTCTTTAGATGAGTTGAGCAAAGTGTACCGGACTTTAGGACGGAAAGACCTGGCAGAACTTGCCGATAAAGAGAACAATAAGATTGAACGTACGATAACGATGGTCTCTAATGTCAGGGTGGAGCGTCCCAAAAATTATTCGCCTGCGACTCTTGATCGAAATTCCTGTACGCAGCCAGAATACCCTGAAGAAGCCTTGCAACAACAGTTGCGTGGCACCGCAAAATTCCGTTTCCTGATTGATGAAAACGGAGGCATCGCAGCAAAATACATCTCCGTCAGCAGTGGTTCGGTGCTGTTGGATACAGCGACCTTGCAGGCGTTCTCCAGATGTAAATTCTCGCCGGAAATGCACGACGACAAAGCAATGCGCTCCTGGTTTTCTGGTCAGTTCGTCTGGAACTTGCCAAACTAAAGAGTCTTTGATGTAAAGCTTCAAGAGATCAAATAAACCTTCGGCATGGAGGTGCGTCATGCGCACCGCTATGGCGAGGTTCATGACTGAAGCCAATTCTGCTGCTTGCAAAGCTCCGATCGTAGGGCGCATTACAATGCTCCGTATGTATATGTATGCGACGTACACCGCAATAATATCTTGCTATGGCGTGCGACAAACCCATGCAGCGCATTGCAATGCGCCCTATTTTACGGCGACGTTGTAGTTCATGCGGATGCGATTAATAAAACCTTATCTGGCTTTAATGTGGCTTGTGCCAAGTTCAAACGCATGGATATAAATACGATGGATTCCTGCCTGCACAGGAACGACGATAAAAAAGGCATCCAAATAAGCAGGTGACGGGGTTTACCCAGGCTCAAGTTCGCCATTAACGCAAGCAAGATCCTATGGCTGTCTGTCAGCAGTGACTTAACAAACCCGGCTAAATATTACCCATCAATGGCAATTCCAGCCCCTTCCCATACACCCGTATCAACTCCTCGACAGGCTGCGGTCTGGACAGCACAAAACCCTGTATCAGCGTATCACCAAACTGCCGCAAAAAGGCAAGCTGGGTATCCGTCTCTACCCCTTCTGCAATCACATTCAAACGCAGGTTGCGCCCCAGTTCTATGATGGTGCGGACGATGGCGCGGTCTTCGCTTTGTTGCGGCAGACCCTTGATGAAGGAGCGGTCTATCTTCATCGAAGAAATGGGCAGGTTCTTCAAGTGGGCGAGTGAGGAATAGCCCATGCCAAAATCGTCGAGGCTAATACCAAAGCCCAGTCGTCGTAACGTGCTCATGATGGGGATGACATGGTCTGGCTGGTGCATGAGCATGCTTTCTGTCAGCTCCAGGCACAGATGATGGGGCTTGATGCCGGACTTGTCGACAATGGCACGCAATTCATCCGGCAAGCTGCTGGAGGTGAATTCAGATGCCGCCATGTTGACATGCACCTTCAAATTCTCAAAGCCTGACCGGTGCAGGCGTGCCAGGTCATGGCAGGCGCGGTGAACTACCCAGTTACCGATCTGGATGATGAGGCGGCTTTCTTCGGCAATGGGGATAAAGGTGTCCGGGCGCACAATGTCACCATTGGCGCGACGCCAGCGTATCAGGGCCTCTATGGCATGGATCTGGCCGTTGCCAGCGAATATGGGCTGGTATTCGAGATACAAGCCTTCATCCGTAATGGCCTGATGTAATTCGGTTTCCATCGTCAGGCGCTGGGCCAGGTCAGATTGTTGCACGGCCAGCGAATACGAAGTGCTGCTGGCAAAATAGCTGACTGCATTGCGGCCACTTTTTTTGATGCGGTACATGGCAGTGTCTGCACCACGCAATAGCTCAGGCCCGGTCAGGCCATTGTCGGGATAGATGCTGATGCCTATACTGGCCGAGACAGTAATTTCATGTCCATTGAACATGAAAGGCAGTTGCGCTGCATGCAGTACTTGCTTGACCAGGCTATCGAGCTGTTCATTGAAAGGTGTTGCAGAGCCATCAGGCTGGTAGAGGATGGCAAACTCATCACCACCCAGCCGACCTACCAGTTTGCCAGGGATAGACAGCGCCTGGATTCTTTGCGAAAAACCACGCAGGACGACATTGCCAGCCTCGTGGCCAAAGGCGTCATTAACGGGTTTGAAACGATCCAGGTCGATAAAGATGAGGCCAAATACAGTGCCATTGGCAGCACTGCGTTTGCAGGTGCTGTCGAGTATCTGATAAAAATGGCTGCGGTTGGCAAGCTCGGTCAGGCCATCGATTTGCGCCAGCAGGCGTATAGTTTCTTGCTGTTCCAGCCTTTGCGCTGTCTGTGCGATAAGCGCGCCGATAGTGGCGGAGAGGGTTGGCAGCTGTGCTTCAGTCTGACGCGTCAGACGGCTATAAAATTCCAGCACGCCAGGGCAATGGCGGAAACCTTCCTCGGTAATATAAGCGACCGGGAAGATATAACCAGAACGCAATTCACATTGCATGGCGCTATTCTTGCGCATGACATCATCGTCACCACTCATGCCTTCTACCCAGCGCGGCTCACCTTGCTGCCACACTTGCCCGACCAGGCCAGTGCCAGGGCGCACCTGCATGCTCTGGCTGTCTTGTGTAAACAAAGCCAGCGTCTCTTGCTGTCCATGCCAGAAATTCTGTAGCGTCAGCTTGCGCTCACCCAGGCCGTTTGCTTCTACCGTCCAGTAGGCACCCCAGTCCCAGCCGAGGTTTTCACACACCAGTTGTATTACCTTGGTGACAGCGACATCAATCGAATCTGCACCAACAAACAGCCGGGTAGTTTCAAAACTCAGACGCTCACGCATGGCAGCATGTTTCGCTGCCGTGATATCAGTCAGTATGCCTTCAAAGATGGGCGATGCCATGGTTTGCGGCACGGACTTCAAACGCAGCCAGCGCAAACCACTGCCTTCATTAAAGATGCGGAATTCATGCTCCATCTGCACTGGCCTGGCATGTGCATTGCGCAGCATGGCATTGGCCTGCAACATGTCATCCACCAGCACTTTGGCAAACCCGCTTTCCAGCCTCGCATGCCAGCCAGGAGCCACTCCCAGCATCGTAGCTGCCGCCACGGACAATACCATTTCATCACTATCAGGGTGATACCACCAGCGGCCAAATGCAGCCGTCTGTTCCAGCAGATCAATGCTGGCAGCTTGCGCGATCACAGCCTGCAAGGCCGGTGCCGCGCAGTGATGTAGTTGTTCTGGCAAGAGCATTGCCAGGGAGGCAGGTTCATGCATGGCGTGAAACACTTCCATAAATGCAAGGTGATCATTTACAGGCAGCAATTTTTGTTCCACGAAAACTTGCCGGAGATGTTGATATTTAGTGCGTCAAAGCTTGCCGGTCTGATCATGCTGAGCAAGCTCTTGGGGAAGTATGCACCAGTAAGGTGCTAGCGAGTGCCCACTTTTACGAAAAGAAGCACTATTTGTTATCACCAAACCCTATTTCAATCAGCTGTAGCTGAATGAAATTAAAAATACCAAGTGACTAATGCACATGTTGGACTTGTTATGGAATCACCAAGCGCTGCAATATCCCTGGCTTACCTGTTGAAGATAGGCTAACGAAACAGGTTTGGCGTATCGTAGTTCAATTAAATTGCCGCATAAAAATCCTAAAAAACAATTGCTTATATAATTTATGGCGAATGATTTGGCGAAACACCTAATGCTAGCAAATGACCATTACCCTTATCTGACATCGCTTGTAACTAAACTCATTACAAAACACGACAAAGAAAAAGCCAGAGCACGCGCCCTGGCTTTTTTCATACAAGCTTGCAGACAACTGGCAAACCAGGCTCCGGTCCACCCATCATTCACATTCAACACAAGCTACACAAACGACGCCTCTTCCACATTGCAGGCTGCCTAATTTGCATAGGCAGCACTGGCAAACGCCCTGCCCTGCGACTATGGACGCAAGTCGTTCGTGTGACCGGACAGCCGGGTCAGAGGCTCATCGGCCAGCACTTCAACACGGCCTGTGTTTGCAGTGATGCCCATGACGCGGCCAGCATCGCTTATAAAGCCACGATCAAACTGACCGTGTCACACTGCGTGTAGCGGTAGGTTCATCTACGCGCACGGCCTGCAGATGGACTCTGCACACTTGAATTATCAGGCAGCCTTATACTGCAATTGCTTTCTTCCAGACTTGCCAAATTCTGCCCCGGCTGGCTTGTTCAAACTTGCGCGTTGAATGTTGTCCGGCCTTGCGCGAGCAGATGCCAGGCCAGCTTCATTGAGTTTGAAGACGCTGAGCGCCTGCTGCAAGTTCTTGCTTTCTTCAGCCAGACTGTTGGCGGACGCGGCTGCCTCCTCCACCATGGCTGCATTTTGCTGGGTCAGTTCATCCATCTGGGTAATTGCCTGGTTCATTTGCTCGACGCCGTCGCTCTGCTCCCGGCTGGCATTGCTGATCTCATGAATAATGCTGGTTACATTCTGCACTGATGTCACCAGTTGTGACATGGTCCTGGCTGCTTCCTCGACGAGCTTGTTGCCGGTGCCTACCTTGCTCATGGAATCGCCTATCAGGGTCTTGATCTCTTTGGCGGCTGAAGCAGAACGCTGGGCCAGATTGCGCACTTCGCTGGCCACAACTGCAAAACCGCGTCCCTGTTCACCTGCCCGAGCGGCTTCCACAGCAGCATTCAAAGCCAGGATATTGGTCTGGAATGCAATGCCATCGATGAGGCTGATAATATTTTCTATACTCTTGGCCGAGTCACTGATCTCATGCATGGTAGTCCCTACCTTGTTGACCATGTCGCCACCTTGCTGCGCGACCCTGGAAGCTGCTTCTGCCAACTGGCTCGCCTGCGCTGAGCTGTCTGAATTTTGCTTGATGGTAGATGCAAACTCTTCCATGCTGGCAGCAGTCTCTTCCAGACTGGAGGCCTGTGACTCGGTGCGGTTGGACAATTCAAGATTGCCATCAGCGATTTCCCTGCTGCCGTGGGTGATGGAATTGACATTGGTACGCACATCACCAATGATGGAAACAAGATTGATATTCATCTGCCGCATGGCTTGCATCAACTGCCCCATTTCGCTGTCATCACCTTTGGGGACCGGCGTCGTCAGGTCACCACCAGCCATGGTCCTGGCTGCCAGAATGGCTTGTTGCAACGGCTGGATGTAGGCACGGTGAATAGAAAGGGTATTCCACGCAATCAAGACGCTTGCCAGGCACAAGGCTGCCAGGTCAAACATCTGCACACCAGTACGCATGAATTGCGCCACACTGCCAGCCACGATGACGGCAAAGATAGCCAGCATGCCCAGCCACAGCTTGGTGCTGCCAGACATTTCCAGCGCACGTTGAATACGTCCAGACAGGCCAGTGCTGATCAATTGTCCATGGCGTAATTTCATACTACCCGACTTGTCATCACGCATGCGCTGGTAGAGTTTTTCAGCATCTGCAATCTCTGCCCGGCTTGGCTTGGTCCTGACTGACATATAACCCACCACCTGGTTTTTCTCGATAACAGGCGTGACATTGGCGCGCACCCAATAATGGTCGCCATTTTTGCATCGGTTCTTGACCATGCCGTCCCACTGCCGCCCTTCTCTGACAGAGCCCCACAGGTCTGCAAAGGCCTGCACAGGCATATCTGGATGGCGCACAAGATTATGCGGCGAACCGATCAGCTCATGCTCCTCAAAACCGCTGATTTCTATGAAGGTAGGATTGCAATACAGGATATTGCCCTGGAGATCAGTTTTAGAAACGATGGATTGGCCATCCTTGACTTCAACTTCCTTGCCGCTGACGGGTTGATTGTTGCGCATGAGAGTAAACCTCTTCAAAAAATTTCAACGACATGGAAATATCAAGGCAGGAAATATTCCGACCTCAAACTGATACAAATTCAAATGCGATTTACATCAGGAACTATCAGCAACAATGTCTAATTCTTTGTCCAGTAACAACGTATCGAGATTAATCAGGATTAACATGCGCTCATCTTGCAAGCCAAGACCAGTGACATAGTCAGCACTGATATCGGTGTTGAAATTGGGCGCTGGTTTGATTTGTTCAGGGGTGAGTGTAGTCACGTCAGAGACGCCATCAACCACGATACCCACCATGCGGTTTGATGCATGCAAAATGATGACGACGGTTGTATCGTCATAACTTGCTGTACCCAGCTTGAGGCGGATACGCATGTCAAAAATAGGAATGATGACGCCACGCAAATTGACAACGCCTTTGAGATAGTCAGGTGCGCCGGCAATAGTGCTGACGGGCTCGTAACCACGTAGTTCCTGTACTTTTTGGATATCTACACCATACTCTTCACCGCCAAGGCGAAAGGCGAGAAACTCGCAAGGTATATCGGAAGTATTGTGTGCCTGAGTGACAATAGGTGTTGACATGTTGTGCTCCACATCCGCTGCTATCACCGTTCACGAAAGATCGTGCCCGATTAAAAATCCACACACCGCTCTGGTACTGTGGACGCATTTTTGTAGCTTTACAAAATCGGCGGATTTGGGCCGGAAACCTGATGCAATTCAGCAAAACATCATTCGCTAAATACGTCTCTGAATATAGCGTTGAATATAGCGTTCATTACTATGCCATAAACATACTGCATCGCATAACCAGATTCTTGCTCAGGCAAACAGATGGGGAAAAGGTCTGTATGCACTCGTCAATAAACTTCATTTAAACACATTATGGAGGATTTAATTATCCACATATTGATTTATAGCAATATCCAAGATTATGTTGTGACGGTGCACAAGACAATACGACATCGTAAATCGATTTGCACTATTTACTCTAATTAAATCGATTTATTATCAGTATATAAAAGCAAATTAGATTTACAAGATATTTTAACAATAATTATCAAAATAGCCATGAAAAAGCCAGGGCCTTAACCCTGGCTTTTTTCTATTCGATGACAGACAAAGCGGACTGCAGCCCACCCATCACCTGCTACTACGATAAGACCTTACACAAACGACGCCTCATTCACGTCACAAGCTGCATGACGCGCATAGACAGCACTGGCAAACGCCCTGCCTTGCGACAAAGAACGCAAGTCATTCGTATGGCCGAACAACCTGGTCAAAGGCACATCAGCCACCACTTCAACACGGCCTGTGTTCTCGGTGATGCCCAACACGCGGCCACTGCGTTTTTGCAAGTCACCGATGACATCGCCAGTGTTGATGGCGGGGGCATCGACGGTCACTTTCATGACGGGTTCGAGCAAGACTGGTTTAGCCTTGCGCAAGCCTGCCAGCACGGCTTCCTTGGCGGCGATGATAAAGGCCATTTCATTACTATCGACGGCATGAAAATCACCATCGAGCAAAGTGACTTTGACGCCTGTCACTTTTTGCCCCAGCGGACCTTGTTGCATGGCCTGCTGCACGCCTTTTTCAACAGCCGGGAAAAATGCCGTTGGTATCACGCCACCCTTGACGACATTGGCAAAGGCAAACTCACCTTCATCCAGCAGCTCAAGCCGCACGACCACGCGGGCATACATGCCTTTGCCGCCGTTTTGTTTGTCCAGCTTGCCTTCTGCTTCGACCATAGGCAGACCCATGGTTTCCTTGTAGGCCACATGCGGCGCGCCGACACGTATATCCACCGCAGCTTCACGGCGGGCACGTTCGAGCACCACGTCCAGATGCAATTCACCCATGCCCCACAAAATGGTCTCGCCAGTCTCGACATTGTTTTCCAGGCGCAAAGACGGATCTTCACGACGGAACTTGTCGAGTGCAGCCAGCATCTTTGCACGGTCAGTGCCACTGCCTGGCTCAACTGCCAGCGCCACCACGGGCTCACCTGCATGGATGGTTTCCAGCGTCCACGCTTGCGCCTTGCTGGACAAAGTTTGCCCCGTCAGCGCGTCTTTCAGGTTGGCGATGGCGATAATACTGCCGGCGCCAGACTGCGTGGTACTGGTACGTTCATCCGCATGCACGACATACAGACGGCCTATGCGCACAGAACTATCCAGACTGGCATTCCAGATGGTTTCACCTTCATGCAGACTGCCACCATAAATACGCACAAACGCCAGCGAGCCATGTTCATCATGCGTGACCTTGAACACCAGCGCCGCCAGAGGATCAGCATCGCCAGTTGCCACGGTCACGCTGTCACCGTTCAATGTAGCAACGGGCGCAGCGCGGTCGTCAGGCGCAGGCAGCCAGTCGATAACGGCATCAAGCAGCGGTTCTATGCCTGCGTTTTTATACGCAGAACCGGCCAGCATGGGCACGGCTTTTCTGGCCAGCGTCAGGGTACGCAAACCTTGCAGGATATCTACATGGGTCAGCGTGTCGTTCGCCAGATAAGCATCCGTCAATACATCACTCGCTTCTGCTGCGACCGAGGCAGCATAGGCATACGCCGCCTGGGCTTGCGCCTGCAGTTCTGCGGGCAAAGCCAGCACCGTCATATTGCCCTTGGCATCCCACTGCAGCAGACGCTGTTGCAAGACATCGATGACGCCACCAAACTCATCCGCTGCACCGACAGGTATCGCCAGCGGCACAGGACGCGCGCCCAGGTGCTTGCGCACTTGTTCTGTGACGCGGGCAAAGTCAGCACCAGTCTGGTCCATCTTGTTGACGAAGATGATCATGGGCACACCATGCTTCTCGGCCTGGTGCCAGACAGATTCGGTCTGCGGCTGCACGCCAGCCACGCCGGACAAGACAGTGATGGCACCATCCAGCACGCGCAGAGAGCGTTCAACTTCTATCGCAAAATCGATATGGCCAGGTGTATCAATCAGCGTGAATTCATGACCATTCCAGACGCAGCGCGTCGCCGCTGCACCAATGGTGATACCACGTTCTTTTTCCAGGTCCATATGGTCCATGGCAGCATTGCCTTCATGGACTTCACCAGTGCGGTGGATTTCGCCGGTTTTAAACAGGATGCGTTCAGACAGCGTGGTCTTGCCAGCGTCTATGTGCGCGATGATGCCAAAGTTGCGCCAGTTGTTACGCACATTATTGAGCGCAGAGTGAGCAGATGCCTTGTTGGAAGCGGCACGGGGGACAGTGTTCGTCATGATGGTCTTTCCTGAACTCATTTCATCAATAGGGATGAGATGCGTTTGTCTCATAACGTGGGCTGGCAAGGCGGACGAGGCAGTCAATAGCGGTGCTATTGATAACGAGTCCAACGCAGTCCAGCACGCGTTATGAGGCAAACCCTCCGGGAACTGACGATTTGGGCGCATTGCAGCGTTGTGCCGCTTGCAAAGGCAGACGCCTTAGCTACGCGTCACGCCTTGCACTGCATCCCAAATCGTCTTGTTCGCACTCATCCCTATTGATGAAATGAGTTCTGATAGCGAGCGGTCGTGGGGTTGTCTTGGTGACAGCGCCGCGGGGCCATGCGACCACCCTAATTTCAGTGGACCCGCGCGCGTTCTACATCTGCTGACTTCATGTTATATGGCTCCTCAATGAGAGAGTGTTTGGTTCAAAGTACACTACAAAGTGCTGACTAAAATGGTGCTGAGGTTTTGGATATCAAGGGCAAAACCTAAGCGCCGAAAAACAAAGTGGTAGAAAACAAAAAAGGCCCTTGTGGGCCTTTTTTTTTCTGATTCAAACTGATCAGAGTTTCAACGGGCACACATCAGCGGCCCCGGGATGTCGTCTGACATGCCGGGAGGGCGGAGGTAAAAAAGAGTGTGCTCAGTGTTTTCATTTTTATAGAATAATCCTGTTTTTGTGGCTTGTCAAATGGGGTAGCAAAAATTGCCGGCACTGTGTAAAACTCGCAATGCTCATGATTTCCGCACATTAATCTACTATTGATTGCATATTTATTAGATGAAATGCATAATTAAGCCATCAAATACATTAAGCAGAAAGTATTTTATGAGCAACAATACCATAGACACTGCCATGGCCAAGCGCATGGTCGATGCCTCTGCCATACAGGGTGCGTCCATCATAGGGCAGCCAGGTGGCTGGGGCGTCATGTTGAAATTCGGCGCCACAGAAAAACCGCTGGGCGCACAAAGAACTGATCAGCCTCGCGTGTGGCGTTCACTTGACCGCTGCATGGATTATCTGAAAACCGAACTGCATATCACCCGCGTCGATTTGCTCGACGCCAGCAAACACAGCGATGTATCAGATAAATCCAGCGTTCGGAAAGACACCTCAGAGCGCATGCGCCAGGCACACGCAGCCGCCGCTTACGACAAGTGGTTTCGCGAGCAGGTGCAAGCTTCGCTGGATGACCCCGCCCCCGGCATTGCAAACGAAGATGTCAAACAAAAATTTGCAGCTAGGCGCGCCGCATTGAAGCAACGTATCGTGGGTAATAAAGCTTGAAACTAATCTGGAAGCCTCTCGCGCTGGCAGATCGCGAACGTATCATGGACTACATCGCAGAAGACAAACCACAAGCTGCGATTGATCTTGATGAATCGTTCGAACACACGGCAGATCAGCTTTTGCTCAACCCACGCATGTACAAACCTGGCCGTGTCAAGAAAACGCGTGAAGCAGTCGTTCATCCCAACTACATTATGGTGTATGCAATTGAGGGCGACACCATCAGCATACTTAGAGTTTTGCATAGCGCGCAGGCGTGGCCTTGAATTGCAAATTCAAGAACACTTAAAAATCCATCAATGAATTCGCATTACACTTAAATCTTTGAGCTTGCCCCTAACTAACGTATCCCTTAGCCGGGCACATTATGCTGCCTGCCGGGACTGACTGGCTAGCCAATTTCTTTCAAACTGCATTGGACTGACGTAATTCAAGGTTGAATGTAATCGGTC
>NZ_JBMPPJ010000032.1:0-67762 GCF_049339865.1 Undibacterium sp. TC9W
GCCAGCTCTTTGGCCAGCGCCTGCAGTTTGCTTCTTTCCATTGCGTTTGTCGTCATTTTGGCAATTCCTCATTATAGGAGCTTCATCTGCCAGAATTACTTACACACTTTTATTTACAGGCTCGCAAAAAACACGAGAACTTCTCTGTTTTTACTCTGTGTCTTTGCTTTTTTATTTAATTCTTAGGGCTCAACGCTTCCTCACCGCAGTAGTGCGCGCCGTGCGCACCACTGTCTGATCACTTATTCTCTCTCTGATCACTGCTCGATGCATCGACCAACGACACTGGACTCCAGCCTGCGCTGGAGCGACGAATTTGAGGCTGGCTCTCTGGCAACCTATGTGGCTGGCTGCCAGCATCGCTACCATTGTTGAAGCTGTCGTTCAAATCTTTGCGTCCGTATGCGCGTACTTCAACGTGAAAACTTAACATCGTCGCTCCTGCGCAGGCAGGAGGCCACCAGGCTGGCGCTCCAGTGGCTTTCGTGGATTAACAGAGATCTTCGCTTTAGCGTTTGCATTAATCGAGTCTTTTTAGAAAAGAATTTATGTCGTTTTTATATCTGAATGTGTTTGTTTCAATGTTAGAAGCACTGACAGTGCCGCTAGTGAAATAGTAGATTCTTGTGTTTGTGCGCAAAAGAACCAACCTGAAAACTTCACATCTTCGCGCCTTCCGAATCGGCGATCGGCGCGTTAGGACTGTTGGTGGCAACACTAACGACACAAGTTAAAGCTCAAAAAAGCGAACTCGCATGGTATAAACTGATGCCTCCCGTACTACGGATACGATTTTCAATATCCATTCATCAGTTTAAGCATACCGTTAATCGACTAGCTTTTGATTCCGGGATGCAATTACGCATATCATGTCTGAAACTAAGGTGACAATAATGACCAACCAACATCAAAACCGATCTGAGCGGCATAGCGGGTACACAATTATTGAAGTGATGATTGTTGTTGCCATTATCGGAATTATTTCAGTATTTGCAGTACCCCAGTTTCGGAATACGCTGAGTGGTGGTCGTGTGCGTACTACGACGGATGCACTATTGCATGATTTGATCCTGGTAAAGGCTGCTGCCCGCGAGCAAGGAGGTGGAATTGTGATCTGCAAAAGTGATAATCCAGAAGCTATTCCTCCGGCTTGCTCCGCTGTTGCAAGCAATCCATTGGGTAATACAGGTTGGGCGAGTGGCTGGATAGCATTCAAGGATGTAAATGGTGATGCACAATTTAATGGGACTGATACTTTGTTGTTTGTCCAACCATCAACTATGCGCACTTTTAATGAGGGATCCGTAGTTCCAAATCCAAATGTGCAGGCGTTGACTTTTAATGCGACCGGACAAAATATGGGGGGAGCTGTGAGTTTCTATGTTCAGGGCAATGATCCTGATACTACACGTAACCGCTATGTATGCGTTGGTCTGGGTGGACGTATCTTGGTTTCCAAAACTGCAGCCTGTAACTGAGAATTGAGAGCGCCATGAAACAACATAAATTGAATAAGCAGGCTGGTGCGTCGATGGTAGAAATCGTTGTGACTATCATTATTATCGCTATCGGTTTGCTGGGTGTGGCGAGTTTGCAGGCAAACACTATGCGGTATTTAAAAGTGGCTAATCAACGTACCGAGGCTACGGTAGCTGCATATGATTTGAGTGAGCGCATGCGCGCGAATGGCCAGGGGGTCAAAAACTCAGTTACAGGAGCTGCCTCATACACTTATACAACTGCCTATGCAACGACGGTATCAAGTTTGCCTGCCATGCCCAGCTGTGCAGTTTCGACCTGTACCCCTGCCGAGGTTGCTGCCATGGATATTAATGAATGGCTAAGGGGGTTGTCAAATCGATTGACTGATGGTGCCGGATATATCGTTCCCGTCGCTCCTGTTGGTTACGATGTTATCGTCATGTGGAAAGAGGCTAACCTGACTATTGTTGATCCTTCTTGTCCTGCTGGCGTGCCCCCGGCCCCAGGTATCGGTGTGCGTTGTTTCACCGTCAGGTTTACGCCATAACTGAGGTAAATATGAAAAATATGAATTTACGTTATGCGCAAGGTCGTACCCTCGTGGAGCTGATGATCTCCTTGACTATTGGTCTGATTATCATGCTTGCTGTCAGTACTTTATATGTAACCAATACGCAGACATACAGAGTGACTGATGATAAGGCGCTGCTGGAAGAGGACGGCAGGCTGGCATTGGCAACTATGGCATTCAGTGTGAGGATGGCTGGTTATGGTCAATTGACTAATGCCTCACCCTCGCGTCAATCCGGTGGCGGTTCATCAAGTTATACCGGAGCGGGCCAGGCCTTGCAGGGGTGTACTGGTGGATTCTCATCACCCTTGGCAGTGCCTATGAGTTGTGCTGGTGGTACTACGCCTGATTCATTCCTGGTGCGCTATGTGATTGACGGTGTCAACTCCAATCAAAGTGGGGGGGTGCCTACGGATTGTCTGGGGCAACCTGTTGCTGGTGGTATCGTGGAAAATCGTTTTTATGTGCAGTTGAATCCAGTCACAAATCGTAGGGAGTTGTTTTGTGCTGGTAATGGTGGAACGCCTGGTTCAGGGACTTTGCTGGCTGGACAACCAATTGCAGACAATGTCATAGACATGAAAGTGATGTATGGATACGACCAGGATGATAACCAGTCTGTTGATGGTTTCTACTCAGCTGCTTCTTTGGGACCTAGTTCATCGGTGCCCATGCCTGCATACCAGGATCCAGACGTTTCATTACTTTCCCCCGAAATCCAATTATTGATGACGGATCGGTTTTATAAAGTACTGTCCGCAAAAATCTGTATTGTGGTGCGCTCCGCCAATGACAATCTCACGCCTACTCCGCAAAAATATCGTGATTGTAGTGGTGCTCTGGTGACGCCTGTTGATAAGAGATTGTATTCAGCATTTTCTACTGTGGTTTCCTTGCGCGGCCGCACAAATGGGAGGACTTTATGAGGAAATTGCATTCAGCTCAGCGTGGTTTTGTGATGCTGACATCCATGATTTTCTTGATGGTGCTTACCATGCTTGCAATCACTGCAGTCAGGCGCGCAACCCAGGAAGAGCGCTTTGCACGCAGCATAAGAGAACAGAATATAGCGTTTCAGGCAGCAGAAACAGCACTGCGTTATTGTCAGAAGAATTTTGAATTGACCAATAAAGGCGATGTTTTGCCTGCGGGGCTTGATAAGCTTGTAGGTAATATTCCTGTCAATCAGTATTCGCAGGGAGGTGATCCCTCAAACCCGCCTCCAACGCTGTGGTCGGTAAGGTCGAACTGGGCTACGAAAGGCTTTCGTTTGCCAGCGGGTACGGTAGCGAACCTGGATGCAGGGCAACAGCCAGAGTGCATGGTAGAGGCTTGGTATAAACCCCTTCTTACTGGTAATTTTTCTGGTGGTTCGTCTTCCGGACAAGGTGGTGGAAACCTGGGAAGCCAATACGCCTATGTGTTTACTGCACGAGGGCAGGGGACCTCTAACCTTTCTGTTATCTGGCTGCAAGTGGTCCTGTATATTGGCGCGGGAAATTAAGCAGTTTCACATACAGGAAAATTATTTAATACAACTTTATTTGAGACAGTGTGTTTCGTCGATTCGGCACTTGCTGTTTGCTGATTGATATCGTTTGAGGTCTATTGCGATAGTAGATGATCGCTTGCCGCAGACCAATGAATACTCAGGGGAAGACCATGAAGAAAATAAATAAATCGCTAATCGTGTGCCTGATTGCCTCCATGATTGGGCAATTGGTTGCGCCAAGCCTGGCATACGCCACAATATCGAATGCTCCGCCTTTAGTAAAACCCAATGTACCCCCTAACATTTTTTATACTCTGGACGATTCTGGCTCCATGATGTGGGAAATGATGCCTGATGATATTCCCCGGACAGGTAATGGGGATGTTACAGGCACAGGTTATGATGACTATTGCGAAACGGGGGGGGCTTGCTGGGTTACCAATGTATTTCCCAAGCCAGCCAATGTGTATAACGTTGGCGGTGCAGGTGATTATGGTATCTCGAACTCCGTCGTTGTAGGTTTTAATCATAATATTACTGTAGCACGCTGGCGTTCTTCTGATATTAACAAGGCGTATTATGATCCCAAGATTTTTTATCAGCCTTGGGCGGACCCAAATGGTGGTCTGATGGCTCCTGCCAATCCCTTATCTGCTCTCTATAATCCTGTTGCGCCTAATGGCGGGACAAATACCAATGCAATTAATTTGTCAGTTAATCAGACTTATGCCAACGGCGCTTATGGATGGCTTGCTGATGACGCTAAATCGTATAACACAAATGGCAGAACGATTTTCCCTGCCCTTTATTATGTCTATAAAGGTACCCCAGGATGCAACCAGTCCACGCTGGCTTGCTTTGATCGTTATGAAATCAGGACTGGGACAGTTTTTCCTGCGAAGGCGCCAGCCCGTACTGACTGTGATCTCAGTGCATGTACAGTAGCGCAAGAGCTGCAAAACTTTGCCAACTGGTTCCAATATCACCGGTCCCGTATTCTGACCGCGCGTGGCGGCAGTGGGCAGGCTTTTGCCAAGCAAAATTCCACAATCCGGGTTGGATTTGGTACCATTAATACCAATGGCACTGTCATTAACAAGGTCTCAAATGACTTCAGTGCCGCCAATAAAACCAATTTCTTGAATACTTTGTACAAGCAAAGAATGCCAGCTGCCGGTACGCCATTGCGCAAGGCTGTTGATGAGGTTGGTCAATATTTCAAAGACACGTCAATTACCGGTCCATGGCAGACGACTTCTGGTGTCGGTTTGGCCTCAACGCAATTAACTTGCCGTCAAAATTATAATATCTTAATGACTGATGGCTATTGGAACGGTACGGCTGCAGGTGGTGGGCGCAACGGTAATTATGATGGATCTAACGGACCAGTCATCACCAGGCCCGATGGAAGTACTTATCAATATACGCCTGCAAAACCATATACAGACACTTATAGTGATACTTTGGCAGACATCGCCTTCTATTACTGGGTTAATGATTTGCGTCCTGACTGGCCTGCAGCGAAGAAAAATGTGCCGCCGACTTTGGCCGACCCCGCTTTCTGGCAGCATTTGACACAATTCACGGTTGGTCTGGGTGTTAAAGGTACCCTGGATGAGGATAATGATTTACCTGCGTTAACAAGCGGCGCCAAAGTCTGGCCGAATGGTGCAACTAATCAGGTAGATGACCTATGGCATGCTGCAGTCAATTCCCACGGCAAGTATTTTAGTGCATCTAATCCGACCAAATTTGCCCAGGCACTCGAAGATTCGCTGAGCGCAATCGCAGAGCGGGTTGGTGATGCAGCTGCTGTGGGTACTTCCAGTAATACTGTGCGCGCAGGGGGCAGTATTTTTACCTCTACTTACCGTACATCTGACTGGTCAGGTCAACTTATACAAAGATTACTGGATGATAACGGCGTCATTACTGGAAATGGCTGGACTGCGACGACTCCAGTATTTTCGACCAGACAAAATAATGTCTTCACTTATATTGATCCGACGATCAAAGGTAAGGTCTTCAATTACACTAATCTCGCACTTACGGACAAGGCTTATTTTGATACGGAGGCTGCGACATATCCAACTGCCACGGTTACCGGCGCCAATATAGTCGATTACATAGCTGGTGGTCCAGACTTGAGCCGTCTTCGTCCACGTACCGTACCTTTCGGTGATTTTGTTAACTCGGCACCGCAATATCTTAAAGAGGGTGACGACAGCGGTTATAGTTATTTACCAGCAGGCACACCTGGCAAAGATACTTACGGTGCATATCTGTTGGCCAAATATAATCGTACACCCATGGTGTACATAGGCTCAAATGACGGTATGTTGCATGCTATTAATGGCCTGACAGGTGTAGAGGAGTTTGCTTATATTCCTAAAGCTGTGATGAGTAATTTGCCCTTGCTGTCCCGCACTACTTATGGGCACAGATTTTATGTCGATAGCACGCCAGCTGTAGGTGACTACTATAATGGTGGCTGGAAAACAGCTCTGGTTGGTACAACTGGCGCTGGCGGCAAAGCCGTATTTGCCATGGACATTACTGAGCCTACTCGTCCTACTTTTAACGAAGGCAAAATCTTGTGGGAAATCAATTCCACAACGCAACCAGAATTGGGATATACCATAGGCACTCCCCAGATTGGGCGTATGCCAAATGGCGACTGGGTTGCAGTCCTTGGAAATGGCTATGAAAGTTCCTCGAAGCGTGCACAGTTGTTCATTATTCGTCTTAATGATGGCGTTGTCACAAAAATTGACACGGGTGTCGGCAGCGCGAGTTTGCCAAACGGGCTGGCTACGCCAAGGTTGGTAGTTGGACCCGATGCAACAATCAAAGCAATCTTTGCCGGTGATATTCAAGGCAATCTGTGGAAGTTTGACGTGAAGAACTCGGGTACTACGGTGGCATTTTCTGGTAGCCCATTGTTCCAGGCAAAGATTGGTAGCGTGGTACAGCCTATCACTGTGCAGCCTGATATCATTCAGCACAGCCGTGGTGGTGTAGTTGTATTGTTTGGTACAGGAAAAATTTTTGAAACTGAAGATGCCCTGAATACTGACGTTCAGTCTTTGTATGGCGTATGGGATCAGACAGGAGCTACAGGCGTCAGTTCTCCTGATAAAATCTCAGGCAGTCAGTCTGCATTGCAAAGACATACTTTGAGTTGGGTTGGTACTATTGGTTACGGACTTACTAATGAAACCGTTGACTGGAATAACAAGCGAGGCTGGTTCATTGATTTGAACTTGAGCACAGGTGAGCGTCTTACCATAGACCCGCAAGTGTTCTTTGACGAAGTTGTGCTGACTACTATTATCCCGGCCAGTGCAGTGGATACATGTTCCTCTGACGGTAAGTCAACTACCTTCATCCTGAATGCCTTGAGTGGTGGTTTGTTCCCTTATCCCACTTTCGATACTAATGGAGATAAGGCAGTAACCTCTGCCGATGTACTTATAGCGGGTAAACAAGGCGACCTGACCTTTGGATCGACTTTGCTGAAAAATGGGCGTTCTGCGATTATTTATCAGCCAATATCATCTGGTAGCTCTCCTAGTAGCTATGGTACTAATCCAACAACGGCAAGCCCGAATTACAATCCTACAAGACGTATTTGGAAACAGATTTTGCGCAGTGATTAAACTGCTTTGATTAAAATCATAGAGGTGCTCAAGTGTTAATTAAGAAATCTGAAGCTGGCTTTACTCTGATAGAGATATTGATTGTGGTCGTTATTTTGGGGATATTGGCCGCAATCTCTGTCCCCGCATACACCGATAATGTCAGGCGTAGCCGACGTGCGGATGCACGTTCTGTACTCGTGCAAAATGCGCAATTCATGCAGAGTTTTTATACAGCAAATGACAAATATAATGTGATGCGTGATGGTACTGCGGTTGCATTACCCATGCTGGTCAGCCCGGTAGGTGCCACAGGAAGTAATGTTGACTATGACATCAGCTTCACGATAGCACCAACTCCAACGACTTTCAGCATACGTGCCGTACCGCGGGCTGGTGGCCGGATGGCTACAGATGGTTGCGGCACATATACGATTAACGAAAGTGGTGCAAGGTCGAATAGCGGTCCTTTATTGGCGGATACCTGCTGGACCAAGTAATCAAATCGGGAAGAGCTTAGTCAATTTTTAGCTCTTCCTGACCTCTTGTATCGCCTCGGCAAATTCGGATACATCCTCAAAGCTTTTATAGACAGAAGCGAAGCGGATGTAGGCGATTTTGTCGAGGCGTTTCAATTCGCGCATGACCAGTTCACCCAGGTGGCCGGACATGACCTCGCGCTCTCCGCTGGACAATAATTTTTCTTCTATTCTCTGTATGGCTGTCTCGACTGCCTCGGCTGATACCGGGCGCTTGCGCAGGGCCAGCATCAGGCTGGCGCGTAGCTTGCCGGTTTCGTATTCTGTGCGGCTGCCGTTTTTCTTGACGATGACAGGCATCACCAGTTCTATACGCTCATAGGTGGTAAAACGTTTGTCACAGTCGGCACAACGGCGGCGGCGGCGTATGACATTGCCTTCTTCTGAAACGCGGGTGTCGATGACCTGGGTATCATCGTTGTGGCAAAAAGGGCATTTCATGAGGTATCGTGCTCCAATGGTTTTTATAATTGATTTTATAATTCGATGATACAAAAAAGCCACTCAGGCGAGTGGCTTTTTATTGTGCTGCCTTATACTTAAGCCCTGCTTTGGTTGAATCTCTTAAGCTTGATGAATCTATTACGCTTGATGAATCTATTACGCTTGATGAATCTATTACGCTTGATACACGGGAAATGCATCTGTCAATTGTTTGACTTCAGCTTTCACGCGTTCTATCGTTGCTGCATCATGCGGATTATCGAGCACGTCCGCAATCAGGTTACCCACTTTAACTGCTTGCTCTTCCTTGAAACCACGGGTAGTGAAAGCCGGGCTGCCGAGGCGGATGCCGGAAGTGATCATTGGTTTTTGCGGGTCGTTCGGGATACCGTTCTTGTTGCAAGTCATGTGGGCAGAACCCAGGATGGCTTCGGCTTCTTTACCTGTCAGGTTTTTAGGACGCAAATCCACCAGCATGACGTGGGATTCTGTACGGCCAGAAACGATACGCAGGCCGCGCGCAGTCAAGGTATCTGCCAGTGCGGCAGCATTCTTGACGACTTGTTCCTGGTAAGCCTTGAATTCTGGTGTCAGTGCTTCTTTGAATGCAACCGCTTTACCAGCGATCACGTGCATCAGCGGGCCGCCTTGCAAACCAGGGAAAATCGCAGAATTGATCTTCTTCGCGATCGCTTCGTCATTCGTCAAGATGATACCGCCACGTGGGCCGCGCAGGCTCTTGTGGGTAGTAGAAGTGACAACATCTGCAAAAGGTACTGGGTTAGGATACACACCTGCCGCGATCAGGCCAGCATAGTGGGCCATATCGACCATGAAGTAAGCGCCGATTTCCTTGGCGATTTTGGAGAAGCGCTCAAAGTCGATGCGCAGCGCAAATGCGGAAGCACCGGCGATGATCAGTTTAGGCTTGGTTTCACGCGCCAGCTTTTCCATGGCATCGTAGTCGATATCTTCTTGAGCGTTGAGGCCATAAGAGACGACATTGAACCATTTGCCAGACATGTTCAAAGGCATGCCGTGAGTCAGGTGACCACCTTCAGCCAGGCTCATGCCCATGATGGTGTCGCCTGGGTTCAGCAAGGCAAAGAACACGCCCTGGTTGGCTTGTGAGCCGGAGTTAGGCTGCACATTGGCGAAATTGGCATTGAACAATTGCTTCAGACGGTCAATGGCCAGTTGCTCGACCACATCCACATGCTCGCAACCACCGTAGTAGCGCTTGCCTGGATAGCCTTCAGCATATTTGTTGGTCAACTGGGAGCCCTGGGCTTCCATGACGGCAGGGGAACAATAGTTTTCAGAGGCGATCAACTCGATATGCTCTTGTTGACGGACATTTTCTTTTTGTATCGTAGCAAACAGTTCTGGATCTACGTTGGCGAGGGTATGATTTTTTGCAAACATGGCGGTTCCTGATTATTCCTGTTAATAAACAATGATTGTTGTTAATGAGGTGTCTGAAACGGATAGGGGCAGCCTCATTGCTTTTACCATCAGGCTACCCAGGCGCACGGCTGGAGTCAGATAGACTCCGAAATCTCACGCTTCCCGATGGATCTCCATCTTGGGCCAGGATGCTTGCCCGTCTAACAGGGCAGATATGGCCACTTCGCCAGTCACGTGAGATGAAATGGTGCAAGGATTTTACGTGATGGCGTTTGAATGGGCAAGTGCAAGCAGTGGTATAGCAAAAATTAATTTTCACACAAGTATTACCCTGAAATTTTTAGCTTCCCGATATTGGATGGCAAAACCACTTAAAATAGTACGCTTCAGAGCTGCAAACGTCAGCTAGGCAAATTACCCACAAAAATTGAAGGAATTCAGCATGATCGTCTTGATTACAGGCGCAAGTTCAGGTTTTGGTGAAGAAATGGCACGCAAATTTGTCCGCGAAGGCCATAAAGTCATTGCTGCAGCGCGCCGCACAGAAAGGCTGGACGCCTTGCAAGCAGAGCTTGGCGCTGCCTTGTTGCCAGTCACGCTGGATGTGACCAGCAAAGATTCCATCAAACAGGCTTTGGCTGGATTAAGTGCCGAATGGAAAAACATCGATGTGCTGGTCAATAATGCCGGCCTGGCCCTGGGTACGGAACCTGCCCATCTGGCGTCCCAGGATGAATGGGATACCATGATAGACACCAATACCAAGGGTCTGGTGACAGTCACCAGAGCGATCCTGCCAGATATGGTGGCGCGTGGCACTGGTACGGTCGTCAATATAGGCTCTGTGGCTGGTGAGACACCTTATCCAGGTGGCAATGTTTATGGCGCGACCAAGGCTTTTGTCGATCAGTTCACCCGCAATTTGCGTGCCGATCTGGTTGGTACAGGCGTTCGTGCTACCAATATTGCTCCTGGCCTTTGCGGCGGCACTGAGTTTTCCAATGTGCGCTTCCGTGGCAATGATGATGCGGCAGCCAAGGTCTATGAGGGAACTGTACCGCTGACGGCTGTTGATATCGCTGAAACAGCCTACTGGATCGCTACTTTGCCTGCGCATGTGAATATCAATCACATAGAAATGATGCCTACTTGCCAGGGCTATGGGCCACTGGTCATCAAGCGCAATACTGCGTGATTTTCATCAGGTCTCAGGCTTTGCTGAGATGTAAATTTGCTCTGCCTGCTGCCAAATTGATGGCAGCAGTAGCTCCTTTGAGTGACAAAGAGTAAATATGCGCACTGAATAGCTGGTAAAGTTTATACTATGAAAACAGAATTTGTATGGCCGGTCAGGGTCTACTATGAAGATACTGATACCGGTGGCATCGTTTTTTATGCGAATTACCTGAAGTTTTTTGAGCGTGCCCGTACCGAGTGGCTCAGGGCGGCAGGCGTCAATCAACAGCAAATGGCAGATGAGCATGGCCTGATGTTTGTCGTCAAAGCCACTGCAGTCGAGTATCATGCACCCGCGAGGCTGGATGATGAACTAAGACTCACCGTTGTGGTCGAAAAACTGGGCAGGGCATCTGTGCAGTTCGTGCAAGATGCCTGGTGTGGCCAGCGTTTGCTTGCCTCAGGCAAGATCAAGGTTGCTTGTGTCAGCAAGACTGAGGTCAGACCGGCGGCAATTCCTGCTGACGTGCTGGCACAGATAGACAGAGATGCTGGCTGAAATTATTTTATTTAGGGCGGCAACATTGCCCGGTGTTTTGTTTTTGAATTGATTCAATATGACTGTTACCCAAGACCTTTCATTTTTAAGTCTGATCACGAATGCCTCTATTCTGGTGCAACTGGTCATGGCATTGCTGCTAGGCGTGTCACTGACGAGCTGGACTTATATCTTCAGTAAAATGTTCGCCATCAAAAAAGCGCGTGGACAAACTGAAGAGTTTGAACGCAATTTCTGGTCTGGTGGCAATCTGGTTGATCTGTATGCAGCGGCGACCAATAGCCGTCGTACTGGCCGCGACACCAGTGGTGCGCTCGAACGCATCTTTGAAGCCGGCATGAGCGAATACCACAAGGTAAAGACAGCCAATAAAACCACGCTGGATGCCACCGCCATGCTCGATGGCGCACGCCGTGCCATGCGTGCGTCTTACCAGCGTGAGATGGATTTGCTGGAATCACACCTGTCCTTTCTTGCATCCGTCGGCTCGGTCTCGCCTTACATCGGCCTGTTTGGCACGGTCTGGGGCATCATGAATTCTTTCCGTGGTCTGGCGAATGTGCAGCAGGCGACACTGGCTGCCGTCGCTCCTGGTATTGCTGAAGCCCTGATTGCTACTGCGATAGGCTTGTTTGCTGCTATACCTGCCGTGCTGGCCTATAACCGTTACTCCCACGATATCGACAGGCTCGCGATACGCTTTGAAACCTTTATCGAGGAATTCTCCAACATTCTCCAGCGTCAGTCACGCTAAGGCAGAATGAGATAGTATGAGTACCCTGCGTGGCGAACGTAAACGCAAATTCAAGGCAGAGATCAACGTTGTTCCATATATCGACGTGATGCTGGTGTTGCTGGTGATTTTCATGGTGTGCGCACCGATGACCAATCCCAGCGTCATCAACCTGCCTACTGCCGGGCAATCTACCCAGCCGCCATCTGATTACATAGAAATCACCTTGCGGCCCGATGCCGCTTCCACCATCAGCATCAATAGCAAAGCCGGTAACAATGGCAACAACCGCCAGGAAAGCAAGGAAGAAGCCAAAGACCGAAAGCAACTGATGCAAAAACTGCGTGAGTACCATGATGCCAAGCCAGAGTTGTCTGTGCTGGTGTCTGCCGACAAGGGCATAATTTATGACGAGGTCATACAAGTGATTTCAGAAGCAAAAAAACTGGGTATCAATCGCGTTGGTCTGGCGACCAAGTGAGTTTTTGCAGATGCAGATAAGACTGCGCCCCTTACTTATACTGTTCTGTGCTGCCGGTTTATGCGGTGCAGGCTTGGTGAGAGCGCAGCAGTCAGCCCAAACTGAAACCTCTTCCGCTCAATCAACTCCAGCTGCTGCGTCTGCTCCGTCTGTGCAAGTGTCTGAGGCAGACAACGAGGCTGTTTCCAGTACCAGCAGTGGCCGTTTGCAACTGGTCGCTGCCAAATCACACTGGGCTGATCTGCTCAGGGAACATATTCCTGAATTTGCCAGCAATGCTGAAGCGCAGAATATTACTCCCGCACTGATCAAGAGATTGCGCCTGGATATCAGCAATATCCTCGCGACTGAAGGCTATTTCTCGCCGCAAATCCAGTTTGATAATCCAGATCAGGCGCTGGCGCCAGTCTCCACAAATAAAATCATCCATGTGACAGTGGGAGCCGGCCAGCGCACCATTATAGAAAACGTGTCTGTGAAGGTGCAGGGCCCCATGGCAGACTCGATTGATGCTGGCGACAAGGCCGTTACCAAAAGGCGACGGGCCTTACAGGAAGACTGGGGTCTGGCAGTTGGCCAGCCATTTCGTGATGCTGACTGGAGTGATTCCAAAAACCAGCTATTGGAAAGCCTGCGCTCAGATGCCTATGCTTCAGCCAGCATGACATCCAGTGAAGCAAAAATAGACGCTGACCAGCATAGCGGCATTTTGCAAGTAGAAGTCGATAGTGGCCCGGTATTTACCCTGGGTGATTTGCGTGTCACCGGTTTGCAGCGTTACCCCTCCTGGCTCATAGAGCGCTATCAGGCACCCAAAAAAGGCGAGGTCTATTCACGTTCGCGCTTGCTGGATTTTCAGCGCTCCCTGCAAAACTCTGCTTACTTTGCCACCGTCGCTGTTGGCATAGATCCTGACCCAGAAAAAGCCGACGCCGTACCTGTGGATGTGACCGTGGTAGAGCGTCAGGCACGTGACCTGAGCTTTGGCCTTGGTTACAGCACCAATACCGGTTACCGTAGCGAAGTTGCCTACCGCGACCGCAATATACTGGAGCAGGCCTGGGATTTGCGTAGTGCTGTCAGGCTGGAGCAGCGCAGGCAACTCGGATATGCCGATATTTACCTGCCACCGCGCGAAAGCAAATTCCTCGATTCTTTTGGTGTACTGGTGGAGCGCGAAAATATCGCCGGTGTGCGTTCCAGCCGCTATGCCCTGGGTATCAAGCGCACCAGCACGCGCGGGCATCTCGAACAACGCCTGGGTCTGAACATCGTCAGGGAAAAAATTTCTCCTGATGGCGAAGCGGAAGAGGTCAACAAGGCACTGGTTGCCAGCATAGGGTGGACATGGCGTGATGTTGATCAGCCTTTTGATCCACGCAAAGGGCAGATCTTGCAGTTCGATCTTGCTGGCTCTGAAAAAGCCTTGTTCTCTGACCAGCGCTTCATACGCAGCTACGCCAAATATCAGCGCTGGATACCAGTACGCAAAACCGATACCGTGATCTTGCGCGCAGAGCTAGGCGCAGTTTTTTCCAAAGATGAACAGGGTATCCCTGAAGATTACCTGTTCCGCACTGGTGGCAGCACCACCGTGCGTGGCTATGGTTATCAAACCCTGGGCATACAGCACATAGGCAGCACACGTGGTGGCCGCGTGCTGGCAACGGCCAGTGCTGAATATGTACACTGGCTTAATTCTTCCTGGGGTGCTGCCACTTTCCTCGATGTAGGCAATGCCGCCGACAATTTTCGTGAGTTGAATTTAAAGCAGGGCATGGGTGTCGGTGCACGTTACAAGACACCTGCGGGGCCGATTGCACTTGATCTGGCTTACGGTCGCCAGACCAAGAAGGTGCGGTTGGATTTTTCTATCGCGATTGCTTTCTGATATGAGCGAAAACGAAAAAAATCAGCCAGAGCAAAAAACGCCCGCTAAAAAAAAGCGGAGTCATTTGCGCCGCTTGAGCCTGTTCATTCTCAAGTTGTGTTTTTTATTTATTGTCTTGTCAGGCTTAGCCCTGACCTGGATTTACAAAACTGAGAGTGGCACCAGAACTGCGCTGGCACTGATAGAAAATATCAGCCTTGGCAGCCTCAAGTTCCGTGGTGTGCAAGGCACACTGGATGACGAACTCAAACTCGACGAATTCAGCTTGGTAGCCCAGGATTTGCATATCGATGGCAGCGCCATCTCCTTGCGCTGGCGGCCTGGCGCTTTATGGCGACGTCAGCTGGATGTCACCAGTCTGCAATTAAGCGCTTTGACTATCGCCAGCAGATCCAGCAAAAAAACCGCCAGCGTACCTGTTGATATAGGACTACCCTTTAGCCTGAGTGCACCAAAGCTGGCACTGGGGCGTTTGCATATCGCTACTCTGGCTGATGATGGCAAACAGTTGGAGACTCTGAAGCTCAGTGCATTGACTGGCAGTTTTTCTTATCAGGACAATTTATACAAAGCGCAAACCGCATTCAGCAGCCCCTGGGGTAATTTGAAAGGCGAAGCTGCATTGGGCAGCCACACGCCTTTCAAGCTGGATAGTCGCCTGAGCCTGCAAGGCCAGGTCCAGGAAAGCATACCGCCTGTTATTCTGCAGGGCGTGGTTTCTGGCAACCTGCATGAGATGCAAATCGCGCTGGAAGCTGCATTGGATAATGCGGCAGAAAAAAATATCCGCAATCCAAACCTGCAAGGACATGCCCGGGGGCGTATCAATTCATTTGTCGCACCGTATGTACGCGAGCTTGACATTGATGTCCAACACTTTGACCCGTCCGCATGGCAGGTCAATGCACCTCATGCAGACTTGCGTGTATTGACGAAGTTGAAGCCAGTAATCGATGTGGAAAATGCGGAGAAAAATACTACAAAAAACGCGCAAAAAAATACTGTATTTGGTTTGACTGGCCCTATCAATATTCAGAACAGCCAGGTGGCCAGCATCAATAAACAAGGTTTGCCAGTGCAGTCGTTGAGTACCAAATTATTCTGGCAAGGTCAGCATCTGAGCCTGACAGACCTGGCAGTGCAACTGGCCGGCAAAGGCAAGTTGCAAGGTCAGGCTGATGTTAATTGGCAAGCGGCGCAATTGCAGGCTGACCTGAAACTGAATCTAGCCAATATAGACCTGAACCAGATCGACCAGCGCCTGCATGCCAGTAATATCAAGGGCCAGTTTTCTGCACAGACAGCGAAAGACAAGAGCATTAATCTGCAAGCACAGTTGCAAGACGCACGCGCCAGCCTAAAAGCAGAAGCCAGTTACCATCCCGAGAAACTGCTGCTGGATTTGAATAAATTTGATCTGCAGGCAGAAAATGCTCACCTGCAGGGCGCAGGTGACATCAGCTTTGCCGGCAAGCAGGTATTCAACATCAAAGCCAGCCTCAAAGATTTTGACCCCGCGCGCTGGGTGGCGACACCGGCAGGCCGCTTGCAGGCAGACTTCAGCGCGCGTGGCCAACTGTCGCCGCGCCTTGATGTACAAGTCAATCTGCAGCAATTACAGGGTCAATATGCGGGCCAGCCTGTGCAGGCAGCGCTGGATGCGCGCTGGCTGCAAGACCAGCAACTGCAAGTCAGGCAACTGGATGCGCACTTTGGTAAAAATACAGTGACAGCACAAGGCAACTGGGGCGGTACCGGCGACAGCTTGAAGTTCAATATTGATGCCCAGGATTTGAGTCACCTGAATCCCTTGCTCAGCAACTGGCAACTGGCATTGGGCGGCAACCTGAAGGCAGATGCCGTATTGCGGGGCCGTTTCAATGAGCCCGCTGGCAGTCTCGACGCAGTGGCACAGCAGATCGTGATCAAGCGTGGCAAGCAGCAATTTACCATTGCCCAGTTAAAGTCCAGCCTGAATCTGGCTAACGGTGCCAAAGGCCAGTTTGATGGCGAGCTCGTGGCCCAGCATCTGGGTGGTGATCTTCCGGCCCTGAGCTCTGCGCCTGATAACCCCGATAAACTTGCGCAAGTCAGTCTCAAATTGCAGGGCAGGCGTGACGCCCATAAGCTGAGCCTGGAAACCATCTTCCCTAACAAGCAGGCACTAAGCCTGGTCGCGAATGGCAGCATGGAGGCCAGTGCAAAAAATGACACTGCCTGGTCATGGAATGGGCAATTACAGGCCTTGAATTTGAATGGCAATCCTGACCTGCGCTTGCAAAGCTCAGCACCATTGCAGGTGTCGACACAGTCTGTACGCCTGGGTAGCCTGTCGCTACAGAGCGCACTGGGCAAGCTGGACCTGGAAGAACTGGAATGGACACCTGCCGCACTCAAAACCAAAGGGCAAATCAGCGATGTACAGGTGCTGGAAATTGCCAAACTGTTTTACCCGCAAAATGCAGTCACAGGTAATCTGCGCCTGAATGCACAATGGAAATTGCAATTGACCGAGCAAGCCCAGGGCGAAATCAAATTGCAACGCCAGAGCGGTGATGTGCGCTTCAATGATCCTGAGGGAACCGGTACTTCAGTCGCCCTGGGCATACGTGATGTGCAATTGCAGATGAAACTGGGTGGCCTGGTCGCCGGTAGCGATAGCGAAAACCTCAGTCTTGATCTGCTTGCCGATGGCAGCCGCCTGGGCCAATGGCAAGCGAAGCTCAATTCCCGCCTAAGCAAACAAAACGATGCCTGGACCATACTGACCAGTGCACCCCTCAGTGGCCAGGTCACGGCAGCAGTTCCCGACTTGCAATGGCTGGGGCCATTTGTCAATCCTGGGGTGGTACTCAAGGGCAAGCTGAACGCCGATGCGCGGCTGTCTGGCACCATAGGCAAGCCTGGCTATCGCGCCAACCTGGCGGGACGCGAGATGGAAATCGCTTTTGCCTCAGAGGGTTTGTTATTGCCAAACGGCAGCCTGGATGCGCAGATAGAAGACAAGCATTTGAAGCTGACGAATCTGCAATTCTCCAACACCGTCGCCAACATGCCGCGTCATGCACAATTCAGGGATGAGAACTGGATAGGCCGCAAAGGTGAGTTCAAGGCCAGTGGTGATATCGACATGGGCAAAGAGACTGGCAGCATACAGGCACAATGGACACAATTTCCACTACTGCAGCGCAAGGACAGATGGTTGCTGGTATCTGGCCAGGCGAATATCGTTGAAGCCAATAATATCTGGAGCCTGACCGGCAAAGTGCTGGCCGATGGTGCCTACTTCAGGCTGCCCAAGTTGCCGCCGCCCAGCCTTTCCAGCGATGTCGTTGTCGTACGCAAGACTGACAAGGCGGTTGCCAAAATAGCAGAGGCAGACAGTAATAGAAAAGGTCTCAAGACCCGCATTGATGTCAGCTTCGACATGGGGCCGCGCTTCGTGTTTGTTGGTCGTGGCCTCGATACGGGCCTGGAGGGCAGCCTGCGCCTGCGTTCCAGCGATGGCAGCCCCTTGCAGGCGAACGGGTCGATACGCACCGTCAAGGGCGCATATGAAGGCTATGGCCAACAACTGGCGATAGAGCGGGGTATCCTGAACTTCCAGGGGCCACCGGCCAACCCTGGCCTAAATATCCGTGCCTTGCGCAAGGGTTTGCCTGTTGAAGCAGGGGTAGAAGTGGCAGGCACAGTCAGCGCACCGCAAGTCAGGCTGGTGTCAGAACCAGAAGTGCCGGATGCTGAAAAACTCTCATGGCTGGTATTGGGGCGTGGCTCAGACCAGCTTGCCAGTGGCGATGCCTCATTGTTGATGTCGGCAGCCACCGCGATATTTGGCGGCGATGGCAGCCGCAATGTGCCGCGCGATATTGTGCAAGGTTTGGGCTTTGATGAGTTCTCGATAGGCTCTTCATCGAATGGTTCAGGCAGCCGCCTGCCATTGCAGACGATTGCCGGTTCAACCGGTACCTCCAATGCCACTACCGATCAGGTCGTCAGCGTAGGCAAACGTATTATGCCGGGCCTGGTGTTGTCTGTGGAGCGTGGCTTGTCAGACGCTAGCGGCGGTATCAAGCTGAGCTGGCAACTGACCCGGCGCATCAGCATCACAGGCCGTACTGGTGCTGAGTCTGCGGTGGATGTGAATTACACTTTCTCCTTTAATTAACACCCTATAAAAAAAGGGAAGGCAATCTGTCTGGATTGTCTTCCCTTTCTCTTTTCCGCGCGCATGTTTGCCGCAGACATTGCACCGGATTATTTCTTCTGTTCAGGATAAAGCACAATCTGCGCATAGTTCTGGAAATTGAAATAACGCTGCGCTGCCTCCTTGATCTGTGCCGGCGTGATGGCGCGTATGCGTTTATCCACCGACAAGATGGCCTCTGCCTCGGTTTTATAATAGACCGCGCCTTGCAGGTGGTTCAGCCAGCTTTCATTGCTGCGCAATTCTTCCTGATGTGCTTTCAGCCAGGATTGCTTGACCTTGTTCAAATCTTCCAGTTGCGGGCCAGACTGCTGTATTTTCTTGATTTCGGCAAACAGGGCAGCAATGACCTTATCCACGTTTTCTGGGCTGCAAGGCAATTCTGCATCTATGCTGTACCTATTTGATGGAATACGTTCAAAAGAACCATTCAGGCCACCACTGTAAATCAACCCCTGCTTTTCGCGCAGCACATCAATGACCTTCAGATTCAGGATATCCACCATCGCATGAAAGCGTGCATTTTCTTCCCGCGTATAAGTGGATGTGCCGTTGAAGCTGAGTACCACAGTACTTTTTTCTTCATTGCCGGCATAGACATCTTTCTTGACGACACCCTGCACAGGATTGATATGCAAATCCTGATATTCGGTCTTGATGTCCGTATTGGGCAAGCTGGCGAGATAGGTGGCGATCAGCGGCCTGATCTTGTCCAGTTCAAAGCTGCCAACAAAAATAAAGTGCAAATCCTTGGCGCTACCAAAACGGGATTGATAAATTTCCATACTGCGGTCCAGCGAAATCTTGTCAAAATCCTCTACTCTTGCTAGGCGCGGCACGCGTGGATTGTCTTTGTAGATGGTCGTGGTAATTGCTTCTGAGAAGACGGCTTCAGGACGTGCCCAGGTGTTCCTTGCCAATTCCTTTTGTGAGCTGATCAGTGACTGAAACATTGCTTCATCCTTGCGCGGACTGGTCAGACGCAGGTACAGCAACTGCAACATGGTTTCTATATCGCTGGCACCAGACGCACCGCCTATGCTTTCAGAATAATTATCCATGCTGGTGCGGACATTGGCTGATTTGCCTGCCAGGGTTTCCTGTAAATCTTTCTGGCTGAAATTTCCCATGCCCATGCCCCAGACGACGGGATTACTGTAATACACATTAAAATAATCTGCGTCAGAGAACAAAGACATGCCGCCTGCACGACGGGCGCTCATCAAGACCTGGTCATTCTTGAAGTCGGTTTTTTTCAAGCTGACTTTAACGCCATTCGATAAAGTCATCTCCACCAGACCCAGCAGTTTGTTTTCTTTTTCAGAAACGATCTTGCCGGGCGTAGGAAGAGTAGTCATCAAGCTGGCGCTGGCTGCTTTTTCTGTGCGGGCCTGCAATGGCTTTTGCTCTGCCGTGGCAGTCATCGCCAGCAAATCTGTTTCACTTGGTATGGTCTCGCCTGTCTTGTTTGAACCCACATAAAACGCCAGCCTGATACTGTCATCCGGTGTTGCGTTCCTGGCGAACTGATTCATCTCTTCCAGTGAAATACCTTCGGCAAATTCCTTGAAGTACAGGTATTCATTCTTGATGCCAGGGATAGGTTCATTGGTCAGGAAGTTGCGTATATATTCTGCGGCAAAGGTCGCAGAATTGGACTTGCTGCGTTCATTGAACATGCTTTCATATTCACGCGCTTCGATTTTCTTAGCGCGGTCAAACTCCGCTGCAGTAAAACCAAATTGACGTATGCCGTTTTTCTCTTGCATCAAGGCATCGAGCGCTGGCTGTATGCCTGCCTGTGACAACATCGCTGTCGAGATAAATGAATCATAGCCAGGCACGACTTGTTCACTACCTGCAGAAGCACCCAGGAAGGGCGGGTTGGCTTGCTCAGTCAATGCGCCCAGGCGGCGGTTCAGCATAGACTTGTAAAAGCCGGCAATAATATCTTGCCGGTAGTCAGCAATGACATCATGCGCAGGCTGCTTTACCAGCGGGTAACGCAGCATCAGCAGGTTATTGGTGGCTTCTTTATCGGTGACCACCATGGCCTTGGAGGCCGTGTTTTTTGGTATGCTGATTTGTGGCCTGACGCGGGCAGGCACAGGATTTTTCAAGCCTGAAAAATACTTGCGTATCATCTTCTCGGCTTCTGTAGGCTGCACATCACCGATAACAACCACGGCCATCAGTTCTGGTCTGTACCAATCTTTGTAAAAACGGCGCAGGGCATCATGCTTGAATTGCTTGATGATGTCTTCTTTACCTATGGGCAGGCGCTCTGCATATTTGGAACCGTTGAATACCTCTGGCAAAAACTGGCGCATCATGCGGTCACTGGCACCTTTGCCCAGCCTTGCCTCTTCAAGGATAATACCGCGCTCCTTGTCGATATCGACATCCTTCATATCTACACCTTGCGCCCAGTCAGCCAATACCTGAAAGCCTGTTTTCAGGTAAGCAGGCTTGTCGGTAGGAATGGGCAGGATGTATACCGTCTCATCAAAACTGGTATAGGCATTCAGGTCAGCACCAAATTTAACGCCTATCGACTGCAGGTAAGAAATCAGTTGATGTTTCTTGAAGTGCTTCGAGCCATTAAAGGCCATGTGCTCGGTAAAATGCGCCAGACCTTGTTGATCATCGTCCTCCAGCACCGACCCGGCTTTTACCACCAGGCGCAGCTCGACTTTCTTTTGTGGGTTGTCATTCTTCTGGATATAGTAAGTCAGGCCGTTTTCCAGCTTGCCCTTTTTCAGGTCGGGATTGATGGGAAGCGGATCATTCAGCTTGATCTCTGCCAGTGCAGGCAGGCTCAAAGACAGGCTAAACGCCAGCAACAGCAGGCTGGCTGCCGAGCCTTTGCTCAGCCTTTTGGCATAAGTCGGTGAAATGGAGACTGTGGTATCAATGGTATTCGGCATAAATAGCAGCGCAGGCTAGATAAAAATGCCAGTGTACCCTGTTGGCGGGATGCGGGTGAGGCGGGCTTTGTATCGATTTGCTACAGTCCCGCCGCTTTAGCTGCGCTACGCGTAACTCGCAGGCGGTCAGGGTTTTGCCACTTCTTCAATCTTGAATGCCATCGTGCGCTGAGAAGCATTCCCATTTTTACTTTCTATTGGTGCCGACATCATGATGGCATAGTTTTTCCCCGCTTCCAGATTACGTGCCAATACCACATCTTCCAGGCTGTGCGAAATGCCACTGCGATACCTGAAGGTAAATTTATGCACGCCTGCAGGCAAAAATACCTGATGCAAGGTGGAATTGGATGCGCCTGAGTTGGGTAAGAATGCTTTGTTATCGATCTCATTGACTTTAAGTGCATGAGAAAATTTAATACTTGCCATTTTTTGCGGCGCATCTGTTTCTGAAACTCCCAGATAATAACGGTTGCCACTTGCGCAGGCGCTGATAGCCATTACCAGTAAGGCTGTTGAAATAATTGTCATTCTTGATAAATTCATTTTTGCCTGATTTCTTTTATTTATGTCTTGTACTTATGTATTGTACTTGCGTGGATTTACATCACAAATTAGCTATGTTATTGCTAATGGTAGCATTGCCATGTTTGCTGCTCCAGCTTTTTGAACTTGCAAGGCAATTTTATAGGGATGACCATGCATTGGGTAATACAACGCAGAATTTTTAAACCAGGCAATTATGATTTGCTGATACAGGCGCTTGATAGCCTGGAAGTTGCTTACACAAGCGTGACGATCAAGCCAGGTACTTACGATTTGGAGCCGGATGTCAACCTGACTGGAAAAGTCTATGTTTGCGGCGCCATCAAACTCGCCAGGATAGCGAATGAGCGTGGCTGGCTACCTGGCAGTTTATTAAATGAAAATTTCAACTTCAATGTCTGGCAACAGCATTTGGGCTCAGAGCTGCTTAACCATGCCGTGGGTACCGGTAAGCTGGCAGATATTGATACAACCCGGTATAAGCAATTCTTTATCCGCCCCATGGAAGACAATAAAGCCTTCGATGGCACAGTCATTGATAACGAAATGTTGGCCGACTGGCGCAGCGATCCGGCAAAAAATAATTTATTGAAACTGGATGTCATGGTATCTCCAGTCAAGGATATTTATCGCGAATACCGTTTGTTTGTGGTGAATGGCAGGGTTGTCACAGGTTCGCTTTACAAAATGGCTGGCAGGCCGCAAGTGTCTGCTGACCTGGACGATGAAGTGCTTATGTACGCACAAACCATTATCAGCAAGTGGACGCCAGCTCAGGCTTTTGTCATGGATGTCTGCCTGTCTGAAGATAGCTATAAGGTGATTGAGTTTAACAACATCAATAGTTCCGGTTTTTATGCCAGCGATGTGTTGAAGTATGTTGATGCGATACAGCAGGCATTTTCTTAGTTGAGACTTTTTAGCTGAGCAGCGCCTCGGTGGATAGATTTCAGCTACCGCAACCCCCACCACAACCACCACCGCAACTGCTGCCACAGCTTGATCCGCCGCCATCGCAACCGCCTGAGTCACTGCTGCTGCCGCAACTGCTGCCGCCGCCGCAGGATGATCCTGTATTCGCGGCTTGCGCCTGTTTCTTGATCATTTCTTCGTAAGCCAGGGTAGAAATCAAACCTGCGGCCAGTAACTGGGCTGCGCCAAAGCTTTCCGGGTAGGTGGATTTACCGACCCCAACACCCCGTGCACTCATATTTTGAAAGCCTATGCGGGCATAAGTACCAAAGTAGGAGTAACCCAGCGGCATGTGCAATTTGCGGTCAAGGGCAAACAACCGGGGTACGGAGGGGCTGCCTGGTACGCTGCCTTCTGCTTGCTGTGCAGTGATCAGGCAATTGGCCAGTGCAGCATCCATTTCGCTGGCCATTTGTTCTGCTTCAACATGCGGTATCGTGCGTTGATAGTGTTTGAGGCAGAAGCGATCCAGATTGATGGATGACCAGCTATTCCATGCATGCCAGACAGAATCAGCCGCCTTTGAGGGCAGGGCGCAGGCCTGTTTGCTACGGCTAACATAATCGAAGAACATCATCAAGCCCTCAGCGGCGCGGGCAAAAAAAACGGCATCACTAGGGATGCCGGGGAATTCATCTTTTGCTGTTGCCTGCCAATGCAAGAATACTGCATTTGGTATGTCAACTAACTGACGCCTGTAGTCGGAAAATTCGGTGATATTTCTCGCCCGCATCATTTGGTATTTTTGTTTTAATTTACTTAGCATCGTCTTTAATCTCCTTTTCTCTTTTGTTTTAATGATTCCATCTTAGAAGAGATTTATGACAAATGCATGACAAAAATGATGAGGGAAAATACGTATATAGAACTCATTTCATAAATAGGGTGAGATGCGTTTGCCTCATAACGTGAGCAGGCAAGCGGGTGAGGCCGTCAATAGCGGTGCTACGGATAATGAATCCAACGTGGTCCAACATGCGTTATAAGGCAAACCCTTCGGGAACTGACGATTTGGGCGCATTGCTGTGTTGTGCCCTTTGCTAAGGCATGAGCCTTAGCTGCAGGTCACGCCTTGCACTGCATCCCCAATCGCCTTGTTCGCACTCATCGTATTTATGAAATGAGTTCTAGTTTAGCGCCGACTTAACAGAAAATTCTATCTTATGCTCTGGCTAAAACGGCGGGCGCAATGATTTTATGCGCGGGGCCGACGAACAACATATATGCTCTCCCCAGATTATTGTGTACATGGACCACGGTGCTGAGAGCGATAAAGGGCTGGCCATCCCTGGTTTGCTTGGAGACGGATACCTTGACATCCAGATGCTTGTCAGAATCGCAGAGTATGACTTCTTCATCTGACTTGTACACCAGAGAAAATATCCCGGCCTTGTCACCGACCTGATAGGCTTCTGCAGGTTTGCTCTTGTTCAATGCCTTCATTCCACCTACGTTTTTTAAACCAAATAAAACCACCACGCGATTACGTATTCCCATCATGGCATTGACCCAGTCTGGTGTTTTGGCAAAGGTATCCATATAGATTTGCATGGCGCTCAAATCTGTATGAGGGAAGGGTGTTTGAAAGCAGTCATAAAAGTAAGCGCCGGGTACATCTTCAGCGATTTTGCTTGATGCCGGGACTGCTGTTTCCGTGATCTTGTTTCTCATGCTGCCTGTCCTTGGTTTACACGTATATTCATCAAAGCTATTGCAGCAGGCATGGCCAGCCAAAAGCCGGACAAGGGCATCAGTATTACTGCCAGTATGCAGCAGAGCAGTAAGCCCAGACCCATCATGCCTGCTTCAGAAAAGTTAGGTTTCCGTTCCAGGCTATCGATGCACATTCCCAATAGCAAAAGCGGGCCACCAAATAGCAGGAACCATGTTGCAGCAGACCGTAATGGATCACGATTGACGGTATTGAATACTCCTCGCTCCAGCATGCCCATAAAAACAGGACCAAAGAATAAAAAGGCCGCTATCGTGTGCAGGGCTGCAACGGCGATCAGATAACGGCCTATCCAGATTTTGCGGGTTTTAGTTGGTGTTGGCATGAACGGCTCCTTGCCTGGTCCAGGCTATTTCTGTACTGACGACTGCACCCATTTTCTTGAGCATATTCATTAACCCCAGATACGCGCGGTCAAAATAAGGTACGTCTTCATGCCAGCCCGCCAGGATGCCCGACAGCAGTCTGCTATGTTCGGCATTGATGGTTTTGGGGTAGGGCGATTTATTGCTAAAGTCAAACTCGCTGCTTTGAAATGCTTCCATCTTCCAGGCATGCAGGTCGGCGAGTGCAGTCATGACACTATGATCAAATTCATCTTGTGTGACCGTATCAGAAAACAAACCCAGATCTATATACGCCAGCCGCAGGACACGATTACGCTCAGCCACATCTGGCATCAGCAAGGCACGCCAGCTGCGCGCCATCGCATCACAAAAGCTGAACGAGATTTTATTCGTGCAACCAAAATCCAGTACCGCCAAACGCCCACCCGACATGAATAAAAAATTGCCAGGATGCGGGTCTGCATGTATGCGGCCCAGTTCGCAAACACTGAACCAGAACCAGTCAAACAGCAATTGCCCGTAGTGATTGCGCTGTACCTGGTCAGGCGCTGTCGCCAGCCATGCATCCAGGTGCAGGCCATCTAGTCTTTCCATCGTCAAGACCCGCTTGCTCGACATCTCATTGATGCATTTGGGGATGACTATGCCGGGCAAGTTCACATGCTCATGAAACCAGTTGAGCTGCATCGCCTCATGTTCATAATCCAGCTCTTCACCCATCTTTACTTCAAGCTCACTCATGAAGCGGTCTATCACCTCTTTACGCGGCAAGACGGTGGTGCCCATGGCCAGTGTTTGAAAAATGCCGCGCAGCATGTGCAAATCACTGCCTATGGCAGATGCAATGCCGGGGTACTGTACCTTTACCGCGAGTTGCTGGCCATCGGCCAGCTGTGCATGATGCACCTGGCCCAGGCTGGCTGCAGCAAACGCGTGTGCATCAAATTGTGCATACAGATGTTCTGGTGCCTTGCCAAATTCACGTTGAAATACTTTATGGATGAGGGCGCGATTCAAAGGCGTCACCTGGTGGCAGCCTTTAGCCAGTTCGCGGCGTATGCCTTCCGGTAAAAAATCGGCTTCCATACTCAGCAATTGCGACACCTTGAGGGCACTGCCTTTTAACTGGTTCAGTGCCTTGAACAATATGCGACCCAGCTCAGCTTCATGCCGCTCTTGCGCAGCTTGCTTGTCATCATCGCTGCGCAGCATTTGCCGCGCCTTGTGCCCCAGCTTGCTGGCACCAGCCTGTGCCAGCGCCAGGCCAGTGATGGCAGTTCTGCCCAGCTTGCTGGCGGGCGGTGCCTTGTTCATCGCGCATCCCCTAGACCATTGCGCACAAGCTTGACCATCTCCAGCAAGCCAGAACCATTTTGCATGATGCGTGACAACTGGTTGCGCAGCATGAAGCTGGCAAGCTCTGATACTTTATTGACGATGCCACTCTTCAAAGCCATCACCAGTATCGCCAGCGTCATATCCACCAGTTGTGTGGTATTCGAGAATTCTTCTGAGTCATCCTTGAGCCAGTAAGCGATGACAGCAAACAGATAATCGCCAAAAAGGCCACCTATCAGGTTCTTAAAATCGCAAGGCGATATCTCGCCACGTTGTTCTGCTTCATCCAGCAGGCTGATAATTTCCTGTTTCAGGGTCTGTTGACCCGGCATATTGTCGCGCATCATCAGCAGTGGCGATTTGCCAAATATATCGCGCGTGATCTCGACAAATTCACGGTCACCTAGCAAGAGTTCCAGCAAGGCGTCCACCAGCCTTTGCAGCTTTTCTTGTAGGGTAAATTCGTCCCAACCTGGTGTTTCTTGCACAACTTCCAGCGTTATTTCTATACACAGCTCATAGTAAGCCAGCAGGATTTTTTCCTTGCTGGGGAAGTACTTGTAAATCGTCGCATCCCCTATACCCGCCTCACGGGCAATCTGTTTCATGGTGGCGGCGTCATAGCCTTTTTCTGTAATCAGATCAACGGCAGTGCGTATCAAGGTGCGCCGGGTTTGCTCTTGCTGGGACTTGGAAGTTTTCATAATCGAGACGAACTTCTATAAAAATGGTGGTTGAGTTCCATTAATGTATACATTGTTTCGTTAAATAACAAGGTTTACTTGTTTAATGGAGGGTTTGTGTTGATTGCGAGGGCGGAAGGTGAGCGTGGTGTAGGTTGGGCTACGATTTATCAGCCCAACACTGGGCGTTTAAATAACATAAACGTTTGCAGAGGCAGAGTGTTGGGCCGGGCCTCGCTAGGCTGGTAAACCGTAGCCCAACCTACGAAGGGGCAAAAATACAATTGCGTCAATCCACCACCCACCACCCCGGCAACAAAGCCAGCACATCGCCCCGCCCAAACCTGTCATCAATCAAATACACCACCCCCTGATCATCCGTCTGCCGTATGACCCGCCCGGCTGCCTGCACCACCTTCTGCAAGCCAGGATAAAGATAAGCATAGTCATACCCCGACCCAAATATCTTATCCATGCGCAGTTTGATTTGCTCATTGATGGGATTGATTTGCGGCAAACCCAGCGTGGCAATGAACGCACCAATCAGCCGCGCACCAGGCAAATCAATACCTTCACCAAATGAGCCACCCAGCACAGCGAAAGCAATCCCCTGGCTATCATCAGTAAATTGCGCCAGGAAGTCTTCACGATCCACCTCATTCATACGCCGGGTTTGCAAGCGCACAGGGATATCAGGATGCTGATTAATAAAGCTGCTGCTGACCTGCTCAAGATAATCAAAGCTGCTAAAGAAGGCCAGATAATTGCCAGGCTGCGCATGATACTGCCGCGCCATCAATGCCACGATAGGGGCAACAGAGCGGGCGCGATCGGCATAGCGGGTAGAGACACTGTCCACCACATGCACCTGCAACTGATCAGCAGAGAAGGGCGATTCCACATCCACCCAAGCTGTGCCCTCTGGCATACCTAGCGTGTCGCAATAATAATTCCAGGGGCTGAGCGTGGCCGAGAACAGGGCTGTGGTATGGCTGGCCGCAAAACGCGGCGTCAAAAAAGCCGCTGGCACGATATTGCGTATGCAGAGCGTCGATGTGCCATGCGCTTTGCTGACATCGAATATCGAATGATCAGCAAAGCTTTCTGCCAGACGGTTGAACAGCAAGGCATCCAGATAAAACTGCTGCAAATCTGGCGCTAACTGGCTGGGGTTGTCAGCAAAGTAAAGACCAATTTCTGTGCATAGCCTCGTTATCGCGGCCAGCAGTTTTTCTGGTATCTCGGCATGAGGCTGGTAATCAGCCTCCTGCTCTTTTTCCAGTTGCAGCCAGGCGCGATACAAGCTGTCCAAAGTTTTCTTGAGTGCTGGCGGCGGTGTCTTGCGCAAGCGCTTCAGGCTATCGCGTTGCAGCTCTGCGCTATACATCTGCCGCGCCCGCGTCACCATATTGTGCGCCTCATCCACCAGCACAGCCACGCGCCAGTTGTTGACTATCGTTAAACCATGCAGCAAAGCATAGAGATCGAAATAATAGTTATAGTCGCCTATGATGACATCGGCCCAGCGTGCCATTTCTATGCCCAGATAATAAGGGCAAACCTGGTGAGCGAGAGCAACGTTGCGCAAGCCTTCTTTGTCCAGCAATTGCTGTTCAGCAGCGGCAGCACGCGCAGCAGGCAGGCGGTCGTAAAAGCCTTTGGCCAACGGGCAGGCATCACCGTGACAAGCCGCTTCAGGATATTCACAGGCCTTGGTCTTGGCGACCAGTTCCAGCGTGCGCAAGCCCATGCTTGGCGTGCTGTTCTGGATGTTGCCCAGCGCATGCAAAGCCAGTTGCCGCCCCGATGTTTTTGCTGCCAGATAAAAAATCTTGTCCAGCTTATGTTCAGCAGTGGCCTTTAACAGAGGGAACAAACTGCCTATGGTCTTGCCTATGCCAGTCGGTGCTTGCGCCAGCAGACAACAGCCGCGCGTGCTGGCTTTGTACATCGCTTCGGCCAGTTGCCTTTGCCCTGGCCGGAATGTCGCATGCGGAAAAACCATGTCAGCCAAAGCCAGATCACGCGCAGCACGGTGAGCTACTTCCTGCTCTGCCCAGGCGATAAACCGGCCACACAGCAAAGCAAAAAAATCTGCCAGTTCAGCAGCAGCCAAGTCCTGCTGCAGCACCGTTTCTTTCTGACTTTGTATATTGAAATACACCAGCGCCACACTGATCTTTTGCAAGCCCAGTTTCTGGCAAAGCAAATGTCCATACACCTTGGCCTGCGCCCAATGCAAATGGCGGTGGTTGTCTGGCATGGCACGCAAGTCGCCCAGATAGGTCTTGATTTCTTCAACCTGCTGCAAGTCGGGGTCATAACCATCAGCACGGCCACGCACATGCAAGCTGCCATGCTGACCTTCCAGCTTCACTTCACGCTGGTAGCTGCTGTTCCTGCGTAAGGCCACTGTTGCATGCCCGGCCATACCTTGCTCGGCAGTGGGTGAGGGGGTAAAGCGCAAATCCAGGTCACCTTGCTTGGCCGTGAATTCGCACAGGGCACGCACGGCGACGGTATAACTGGCGGTGCTCTCACTGCTCACTGTTCAGCCTCTTGCCACTCAAGGTAGCACACTGTCACAGGCATATCATGCGTGGCACAAAAGTCCAGCCAGCGCTTCTGGTTATCCTGCAGCTTATCGCCAGGGCCTTTGACCTCTATCATCTGGTAACGCTGCTCATGCGGCCAAAACTGTATCAAGTCAGGAAAGCCGTTGCGATTGGCGCCTATGTCCAGCAAGATGCGCTCAAAACTATGCTTTAGATGCTGCGCTGGTATGCAGGCCAGCGCCATCTCCAGCAAGTCTTCAGACAACACACTCCAGAACACAAAAGGCGACTGCAAACCAGACTTGGCCGCATAAGTTTGCCGTATGGTCTGGCGATAAGCACCTGTATCAAGCTGCGCAAAACAGGTGGCAAAATCATCCGCCCGCCGCGCCTGAAAATCAACACTCAACAAATCCGTAGGCCCACGCTGGAAAGGGTGAAAAAACGCCCCCGGTATCGCCTTGAAAATCACAGGCCAGCACAACAAACCAAACAGAGAATTGATAAGCGCATTCTCCACATAAAACACCGGCGCATCATCACTATGCAAATGATCACGCACTACATACTCGACCACATAATCTTCTTGTGGAAATGGCAGGCGCAAGGCCTGTTCTATTGGAGGCTTGCCAGCCGCTTTGGCAATTTTGGCCAGCCCCAGCTTGCGACTAAGCCGCGGTGCAATACGCAATATCTGCTGATGCTCTGCCTCACTCTCAGGCGCTTGCTGCGCCAGCGTCAGCAAATCATATGCAGCCTGCGTCTGTTCGCTTTTCTCCAGCACACGTATGGCCCGCAAGCGCGCACCAGGGTAAGTGCAGCCCGCATACACCTGCTGCGCCAGCGCCCAATCCTTTTGCTTTTCAAGGTGTTCACCAATCTGGTACAGCAAGCGGTTGCGGCGGCTGGCAATCCAGGCATTGTCCAAGTCATGCAAACCAGTCGCAGCCAGTTGCGCCAACACCTCAGGCACAGGCTGCTCCGCATGAAAAGCCTCACGGCAGGCATGCAAAGCCAGATAAGCATCTATATCCGCTCGCTTGCCAAAGCCACGCGAGGCAGCAGAAAATTCCACCTTCTCATACTGGAAAATACCCAGGTCAGACAACACAAACTCAGACCAGTCCTGATACAGATTGCCAAAAAACAGCAGCCGCAAACGGTCACACAAATCCTTGTTCAGCACTTGATAAGCCACATCGTCCACGGTACCCAAAGCGCCCGCACACCAGCCAGAAAAAGCCTGGCTACCCGTACGCCGCAAGCTAAACAAGCCCAGTTGCTCAGCCTTGGGCAATTTCTTTTCAGCAGGCGTCATCGCCAACACCAGCGCCAGCTCAGGTTTTTGCAGCAAATCAAACAAGCCAGCAATATCGACCACAGGATCAGCCTGCACCCAGTGCACATCCACCAGCGCCTGCATGGCCGCCCTGGCCTCACCAATCTCGCCATACACCAGCTTGCTGGCCCTGAACACGCAACCCTTGCGCATCACCATCCGCACAAACAAAGCCCGCGACGGTTGCGGCAGGCTACCAAACTGCGCTATAAACGCCTGCTCATCACCCGCCAACAAATCCGCATAGCGCCCACCCACCCAGTCCAGCACGGCCTGGAAGTTTTCAAGGTAGTAAAAAGGATTATCCAGATTGGCAAGCATGGGGCAGGGGAGTAGCGTTTAAATAACTGTATATGCATACAGTTTAACGCAATGTAAGAGCCGCAGTAAACCAACAAGCTAAATTGCTGGCTTAAGCGTTTACAATAACGGCTTGAAACCCCTTCCCCTTCAAGGGGAAGGCAGGGATGGGGATGGGTTTCCATCGCAGACCCAGTAGCAATTTAACCACTGAATCCCACCCAAACGCCAAAGAAGACAAAAAATGAACAAAGCCGAAGCCATCCAAATCGCCAACGATTCCCTGCAAGCCAACGTCCTCAACGAAGGCAACACCCAATTCTCCCAAGTCGTCCGCTACGGCACCGACGAAGGCTGGTGGCTCAACATCCCCCTGACCAACTTCAGAAAAGAAAACCACTTCCTCATCTGCAGCGAAAAAGCCAAAATCATCCGCCACCTGACGATCAAAGCCAACAACATCCTGAGCCCCGCCACCAAGTTCCGCGTCAAGGACGGCATCGCCGACATCTTCATCTCATCCGCCAACCCCAAACGCCTGACCGATGTGCTGCAAGGCGGCAGCAAATACAGTTTTAATAAGCATTTGGTGGATGAGCATAGGTATTAGTCTATTATGATTGACTAGATATTGTAAAAATATAATTGCAATTAAATTAATGTTAATATGTCATTTCATAAATTACTAAAATTTAGAAATGACGAAAGCAAAATTTCTCAATAGCAAAAAATCAGATCCAACGGAAGTCATCAAGAAATTACACTTGATGAAACCAGTCAAGTCGAAACTGAATGAGACGAACGTTGAACGATGGTGCATGAAGATTTCGAATTTCATGCTTATCTTCGCTACGTTGATGCTGATAATTTTGGGCGGCTTTGTCTTGTGGAACAATTATGTTCGACCACTGAATGAAACTGAAAAAGCGGTTTTACTGCTTTTTGCAGCATTAACGATGACATTGCCACTTTTCTCGATGATATTGAGTATTGTTTCAAATATCTGGGCTTTGTACAGTTTTCAAAATAATTCATTAGAATATTTTCTTAACGAAATCAAAAATGATCATCAGCATTTGGATGAATTGACGTCGTTTGCAAAAGTGGATCTGGAAGACGCACTAAAAATTATTCAACTTAAGATTACAAGAATAAGAAATAGGATGGGGTTTTTTATCGGGGGCCCAGATAAAGTAGCCTTGTTCTCATTGGCTACAATGGCATGGTCGATTCTTAAAGAATTTTCTGCTAAAGAAAAAAATGCCCCTACTTTATCAATTCTTCAATCTGGATTTTCGCTTACTACTTTGCTGCAATATGCCGCAGCTTTTTTTGCGGGGATAGCCATCGGTGCAATATTGTTACATCGACATTTGCAGCGATACATCTATCAGACTGAATTGCTGGAAATGGCAATTGCGCGAAAAGAACAAAACTTACCAGTTGAAGATAATTAACTTGAGTTTGATTGAATGGCGATATGTGAATTAATGAATGCATCAAACCCAAACTTCATCAAGATACGTCGCCGCCAGCAGCTTGTCACGCAAGGCGTAGCGAGACGACTGCATATTAACCTCGCTGGTATCGGTACGTGGTATGGGCTTAATAGCGATTGCTGCGTGCTTTAGATTGATCATGTACTTGCCAGTGTCGTTGTAAGGAACGATAGTATCAATTTCAGCAATATGTGTAATCGCCGCGACAGGCGCAACCTGGTAGGCGGCGATGTATTTTAATTTTGGGATTTGTTTGGCGTTGATCCGCACAGCAAACCAGCGGTTTTTATTCAAAAACTGCTCTTTAAAACCATCTTCACGCGCGGGGATGACAATGGTGTCGAATGTGCCGCTCTCTGAACCTACAGCTTGCACCTGCTCCGTCACATCCTTGATCTTGGGGGGCGTGAATGCATTAATGCCCAGCATGGGCAAGATCAACAGCATGTCCGCCAGAAAAGCCTGTGCAGTTGCTTTCGCTGCTGGTGACATGGTCGGTTCAGTAGGCGTATTCTTGTTAAGTAAAATGGAGCGGTCATACTTTTTAGCCAGTGCAAGTAGTGCTGATTCAAGGTATTGCACCTCGGTCTTGCCGATTTTATGGTTGCGGTCGAAAAAGTACACGCCCCAGACCCAGCCTTCTTTGTTGGTAACATGGTTCTTTAATCTGTCACCCACCGGATCGGCTTCACCGATATAAATAGTTTCTTCAGCGGCGTTGCCAACCAGGATATAGATGCCTGCTTGCGTATAGCCAGGTTCCTGCTTTAGGCTGCCGACCAGTTCTTTGGTGAACACCACGCCATAGCCGGACCAGTTGGATTTGTCCACGTGGCGAATCGCCTCCGGGTCACCGGTAGTGGCAAACAGGGTAATGGAAAATGGTTGCATTGCGTGTTTCCTGATCTTAAATCATTGCCTTCAAGGCAGTTTGTTGTTGATAACTTGCGGTTGCGAAGATTTACGCTACTGGTCGTCTCACCAGATCAAAAATTGTTTTCGCAAATCCGGCATGGCGTATCGGGTCTGACAATAACTGCATCTTTTGGTTTTGATGTGCGTCGTCACTATCGAGGATTGCATCATCCAAAGCTCTGGAAAAATCACCCAGCATGGCTTGTTCGGCGCTGTTGTTGGCGATCTGTTGCATGACGATGGTATTTTCCATGACCTTGTCGCGAATGGTGAAGGCATAGTTCACCATGTCCTGGTCAGTCAAGTGGTCGGTGATGAACAACTCGTTAAGCCTGTGAATGATCTGTGACAAGAATTCGGTTTTCTTGTCTTTGGCCTTGGCTGTGCCTGCGCCTTCACCTGGCACTAGCTGGTATTCTTCCTGGTCTTCTTTCAGCATCAAATGCTGCTGGCGGATTTTGGATACGCGATAGTGGCTCAGAGAGATAGTCGATAAATCGATATCGTCTTCATCAACGATAGTTTCTCGCAGCATGGGGCGCAGGTTGCGGGCGTACAGGCTGAGTTTTTCCAAATCTTTGTCGTCGTAATCAACAATTTGCGACATGAACTCATAAAAGCGCACGAAAGTGCCCAGGTCTTTTTTGAAAATCTCCAGTGCGTCCCTGGCTTTCTTGCAGTCTTTAAGACTGTTTTCCGCATTGGCAATCAGTACCGCATCATTAAACTTCTTTGTGCGTTCAAACATTTCCTTGGCTTGCTTGTAAGCCTCTACCGCATGCTTATAGCGCTTTTGCCAGCGCTCTACTGCTGGCTTACAGATATTGGCAATGGCGGCATTGCTCTTGCTTTGGACAAAGAAGGCTTTGCAGAATTGTTCTACCTCTGCCCATGTAAAAATGTCTGCAGTACGCAATTTATCAAATAGATCAAAAATCAGGTTGGGGTTGGATACATCTGCCAGTTCTGCCGTCTGAAAGTAAGGCTGGAAGGAGGAAAGGATATCTTCCGGCTCATTAAAGAAATCCAGCACAAAAGTGCCAGTCTCTTTTTTGCCGGGGTAGGTACGGTTCAGGCGCGACAGGGTTTGCACACATTCCACACCACCCAGTTTTTTATCCACATACATGGCGCACAGCTTGGGCTGGTCAAAACCCGTTTGAAACTTGTTGGCGACGATCATGAGCTGATAATCATCCGTATCAAAAGCCTTGCGCATGTCGCGGCCTTTTAAGGCCGGGTTCATATTCGACTCTGTGAATTTTTGATCCAGCAGCGCTTCGACATTCGGGTCTTTGTCGTTAAATTCTACCTCGCCAGAAAATGCCACCATCTCCCTTATCTGTTGATAGGCAGGTTCGCTTTCACTTTTCTTGGCAATATAAGCGTCTAAAGATTTTTTATAGCGCACGGCCTCTTTGCGTGAACTGGTCACTATCATGGCCTTGGCTTGCCCACCCAATAAGCCCATGATATGTGTTTTAAAATGCTCAACGATGATCATGACCTTTTGGCTGATATTGTGATCATGCAGGCGCACCCACTGGTTGAGCCTGACAGTGGCTTTCTTGCTTTCTACCTGTTGATCAGCATCGTTGATACGCATTGCCAGGTTGTAGGCCACCTTGTAATTGGTGTAGTTCTGCAATACATCCAGAATGAAGCCTTCTTCTATCGCCTGGCGCATGCTGTATACGTGGAAAGCAGCAGGCTTATTGGTTTTTGAAGCCTGTTCTTCAGGACGGGGGCGACGTCCAAATAATTCCAGCGTCTTGGTTTTGGGCGTCGCAGTGAACGCCAGATAGCTCAGGTTCTTGGAAGCACGGCGTGAGGCAACCGCAGCGTCGATGATATCGTCAGAAGTGATTTCATCTTCATCGCTGGCACTGCCATCCACCATCAAGACTTCTTTCAACTTGCGGGCTGTCGAGCCCGTTTGTGAAGAATGCGCCTCATCAGCAATGACTACATAATTGCGCTCTTTCAGGCTCACACTGTTTTCTATCGCCTGCAATACAAAAGGGAAGGTCTGTATCGTCACAATAATAATAGGTTGTGAGCTTTCTAAAGCCTTGGCCAACTTTTCTGATTTTGAACCATCACCTTCCTGATTATTGATGCGGCCAACCACGCCGTCGGTATGTTCAAACTGGGCAATCGTGTCTTGCAATTGCGCATCCAGCACAGTACGGTCTGTTACCACAATCACAGAATGAAATTGCTTATTGCCCCGTTCATCATACAAAGACGATAACTGGTGCGCCACCCAGGCAATCGAATTTGATTTGCCAGACCCTGCGCTATGCTGTATCAGGTATTTATGCCCCGGCCCTTCAGTACGTGCTGCGTCCAATAATTTATTCACCACATCCCACTGGTGATAACGCGGGAAGATCAGGCTTTCTTTTTTATACTTGCGGCCTTCCCAGTCTTCTTTTTCTTCTATCTGCAAATGCACATAGCGGCCCAAAATCTTCAGCAGGTTATCAGGCAATAAAACTTCATTCCACAAATAGTCAGTGGCATATTGCGTGACATCTTCAGGCACATCATTACCAGCGCCGCCATCATGTGTGCCCTTGTTAAAGGGCAGGAAGAAGGTATCTTCACCTTCCAGCCGGGTAGTCATATAAACTTCATACTGGCTCACCGCAAAATGCACCAGCGCACCACGCTTGAAAGTCAGCAGTGGTTCAGGCTTTTTGGCGACAGGGTCAATGGGCAGGCGCGTAGTGCGGTACTGGCGCATGGCATTATGCACCGCCTGTTTGAATTCTGACTTCAATTCCAGCGTCGCAACCGGGATGCCATTGACGAACAAGACCAGATCAATGCGCCAGGCTTTTGCTTTTGCACTGCTTGCCTCATCCGTACCCGTAGCGTCGTCATTCCCGCGCAGGCGGGAATCCAGCGGCGTACCATCAACGTCCTTCACCCAGTGGCTGTAAACCAACTCAGGCACCACACGCAAACGGTTCTGCTTATAACGCGCCAAAGTATCCGGGTTCAAGTCATGTTCAGGCGCAAACTGACAAAGCGAAAAGCGCGTGCCACGGTCTTTAAGTTCGTGCCGCAAGACACCCAGGGTGCCAAAGGTACGCATCTCTTTATTCGCGGCATTTGGGTCAGCCTTGTTGAGTTGCTGCGCCAAGCGCTCCAGGAATTTTTGCTCAGGCTGTACCGGATACAAGGCACAAAACTTTTGCCATTGCTCATCTTGCGTGTCTTTGACAAAACCCAGCACATCTTCAGGATACAAAGCCAGCTCACGGTTGTAATGTTCCGCCTTGCCGAGCAGCCAGCCATTGGCAACGAGCTGGCGTATCATGTCGTTTTGGAAGGTCAGTTCGTTGGCTTTGCTCATAAAGAGGTTCTCTGGTGGAGGCTTGGTTTAGTCACACACTGTCAGGCTGCTAAGGCTGTTTCGTTGGGTGCTTGCCAGTCGCGTACATCGATTTTTCCGGTGACGGCTGCGGATATTAGGGCTGTGCGGCGTTCTTGCATTAGTTGAATTGCGTTCTCCGCATTCTGAATCAACTTCGCAAATATAGTAGTTCGAATATCCAAAAAATCCGCAATCTCTTTTTGCTCAGCCAAAGGCGGCAAGGTCACTGGCAATTTTTTAAGGAGGTCTTGACTCAATGACGCTCTTGTTACGAGATTCATCTCTTTGACAAAGAAAGCTCTTAACAAAATACTTCTAAAGTAGTATTTGGAATAATTTGGATCTACGGTGTGTTCAATTGGTCGAAAGCGAATCAAGAACCCCGCAAATGATGCGTTTTCAATTGTTGAAAGACAAGTTGAAGAAAATCCAATTTCGTCAATCGTTTCCGATGTACGTGTGAACATTACATCGCCCAATTCGACTGAATATGTCTTCCTATCCTGCGGATTTGACTCCACTAGCCCAGTAACCTCTTTCGGCAAAATTCCATTTCGATACACATCACCATAACTGACGAATGGATAACCAGAGCCGAAAGACTCCGCTCCGATATTTATCCCGTTTTGACATTCACCTAGATATCGTAGTTTCTCAACCGTCCAATGTTCCGGCACTTCGCCTAACCATTCCACACCGGAGTCGCGCATGGGGGAGTTGGGGTTGAGGCCTTTGGTGACGGCATGACTAATCACCGCCTGCCGTTTTTCTTTCAGCAGCTTGATCAACTCTTGCTGCTTCGCGATCAGGGTATCGATCTTGGCGGTTTCGTGGTCGAGGAAATCAACGATGTTTTTTTGAGCGTCTAAGGTAGGAAGCGAAAATTCAAAATTCAAAAACTGTGGTAACCGTAATGAATCTACGGTCGATTTTGCATTTCCTTCCAACGCAACTTTATAAAAATTATTTGACAGATAGTAAAAAACAAACCGTCCAAATACGTTTGTAAAGTTGTTCAGCATATATACACGCTGGTGGTAGTCGAATTTCCCATTGAAATAATGAAACACCTTACCAACCCCCACACCATCTCCAGCCGTTAGGACAGCTTCACAATCTGCACCAATAGAGTTGATTCTCTCAACGGTTTGTGATCGTACAAAAAAAGGGTAAATTCCATCATCTATTGCATTAACGGTGTCTTTGCTGCCAGTTTTAACCTTGCAGATATACTTGAGTTTTTTAACAAACCAATCCTTTGGCACATCACCTAGCCACTCAACCCTAGAATCCTTATATTCAGGATAAGCCTTATACCGCGTCATACCCCATCCTCCTGCGCCAGATTCAACAGATAAAATTCATGCAGTTTCGCTTGCAGCAGTTTTTTATCGGGCAATTGCGTTTGGTATTCGGCGATCATGGCGGGAGAAAGGCTGCGGCTCAGTGCATATTCGACCACTTCATCATCTTTGCTGGCGCACAGCAGCACCCCGATGGCGGGGTTTTCGTGTGGCTTTTTGTGGTCGCGATCCAGAGCTTCCAGGTAGAAATTGAGTTGCCCTAGGTGCGATGGGCTAAAACGATCTATTTTCAGTTCAATCGCGACCAAAGCGTTCAGGCCGCGATGAAAGAACAGCAAATCAATAGCGAAATCTTGTTTCCCCACTTGCACCGGATATTCGCTACCAACGAAACAAAAATCTCGCCCCAGTTCGATCAAGAATTGCTTGAGCTTGGAGATTAAACCTTGTTGTAAATTGGCTTCGCTATGGCCCTGCGGCAAATTCAGAAAATCGACGACATAGCTGTCTTTGAAGACGTTTAAAGCTTCTGGGTGCGTTTCTCTCAACGTTGTTGAGAGTTTTACTGGATTCAAGACCATGCGTTCAAACAATGCCGTGTTGAATTGACGCTCTAGTTCACGGCTAGACCATTTTTCTTGAACCGCCATGTTGAGATAGAAAACTCGCTCTTCAGCATGCTTACTACGGCTCATAATGATGAGATTGTGCGTCCACGGTAATTGTCTCAGCAGTGCTGCGACAATTTGATCACTTTGATAAGTCTCATAAAACTGGCGCATGCGAAACAGATTGGCGCGGGTAAAACCCTTTAGGTTAGGCTGCGTGGTCGCTAAATGTTTCGCCAGCGCATCGACCACACCATCACCCCATTCTGCGGCCTTGATTTTATTGCTGATGTAGGCACCCACTTGCCAATACAGTTCTATCAAGGTGGTGTTGACGGCTTGATAGGCATGCTGGCGTGCGGCGGTGATCAGGTGTACGACTTCAGCAAAATCGGGCTGCGCGACATTGCTCATGTTTGATTTGCTCATGAATGCACCTCTTGCAGCAGCTTCATGATTTCTGCACTGACTGCATCCAGATCCGCATCTATCTCAGCCAGGTCACGCGGTGGCTGGTATTGGTAGAAGTGGCGGTTGAACGGGATTTCATAGCCGACGATGCCGATTTGTTGGTCTTTATCATCTTTTTTGCTGGCGTCTATCCAGGCGTCTGGCACGTGCGTCTGCACTTCTTTTTTGAAGTAGGCTTCGTTGATCTCGTTGACTGTTTTGGATGGATCGAGGGCGACGTTTTCAAAATCACGCAGGTCGCCATCGGCTTTGTATTCTATGGTTTTGCCATCCACGTTAAAGAGGCCATAGATAGGGTCGGCTTTGGTTTTGTGTATTTTTTTGATGACGGGCAGGGCGGCAGGGTTTTTCCAGCTTACTGCGGCTTCGATGACTTTTTTGTCTTTGGCGTCCAGGCTGATGTTGGCCAGCTTGGTTGCTTTGGCAACGGCATCATCGTATTCGTTCATGTCATCAAACTGTGACTTGCCTATCTGCGCTTGCAGGGCCTGGGCTTTGAGCATACTGGCTTTAGTATTTATCCAGGTATCGCGGTTGAGCAGGTCTTTGATTTGCTTTTCTTTGAGGTCAGCACAATGTATTTTGATATAACGGCGTATGGTGTCTTCATGATGGCCAAGCTCACCATAGTGCGGGCAATCAGGTGCATCGCTCCAGATAGCGCCTGGCAGAGTGGCGAACTCTGCGTATGCCCATTGCATGATGCTGTTCAATGCGCCTGATTCAAAGCGCAGCGTGGCAATGCGCTCGTCAGAGAACTGGTAAGACTGTCTTAATGGGCGCTCTATCGTAATGCGGCGGTAGCCAAATTCATGGGCCTTGAAAATCTTGGCGGCAAAGGTTTTTGCTGCCTCAGTTTTTGGGTTTGCCGATTGCCTGCCGCGATTACTTTTTTGTTCTGTGGGTTTATCCAGTTCGCGCGCATCAATAGCTTCAAAATCACCGAAGCAACGGATGATGGTGGCGATGTCGTCGGCACTCATTTCATTACGCTTGCTGCCCAATGACTTGCGCATTTTGCTGTAGAGGTTGCTGCCGTTGATCAGTTGTACCAGACCCTTTTTCTCGTTTGGCTTTTTGTTGGAGAGTATCCAGACATACGTGGCGATGCCGGTGTTGTAGAACATATCGGTCGGTAGGGCGACGATGGCTTCCAGTAAATCTGCTTCCAGTATATAACGGCGTATTTCAGACTCGCCAGAACCTGCACCGCCTGTGAACAAGGGCGAGCCATTCAAGATAATACCTATGCGCCCGCCGCCATCCTTAGCATCGCGTAATTTGCTAATGAGGTGCAAAAGGAACAGCAAAGAACCATCTGATACACGGGGCAGGCCCGCGCCAAAGCGACCATCGTAGCCTTTTTCATTGTGCTCTTTGATGATGTCTTCTTCTATCTTTTTCCAATCGACGCCAAAAGGGGGATTGGACAGCATGTAGTTAAAGCGTTCGCCATACAGTTGATCGTTGGATAGGGTATTACCGAGCTTGATGTTTTTGACTTCTTGCCCTTTGATTAGCATGTCTGCTTTGCAGATGGCATAGCTTTCAGGATTCAACTCCTGACCATACGCGCGTATGACGGCGTTGGGATTTAGTTCATGAACATATTCCATCCCTGCCGACAAGAAGCCGCCAGTTCCTGCTGTAGGGTCATAGATGGTGCGGATGATGCCTGGAGTGGTCAGTGCTTCATTGTCTTCTATAAACACTAGTGAGGTAGTCAGGCGCACGATATCACGTGGGGTGAAGTGTTCACCAGCAGTATCGTTTGAACTCTCAGCAAAGCGGCGTATCAGCTCTTCAAATACCAGGCCCATATCATGGTTGGACACGGCGCTGATGCTCAGATCAATGGTGCGTACTTTTTGCACGACCTTATAGAGCAAATTGGCGTCGTTGAGCTGACCTATGAATTCAGCAAAATTGAAGTATTCAAAGATCTCACGCGCATCTTTGGAAAAACTCTGGATGTAACTTTCCAGGTTGGCCTTGATGTCGCTTTCGCCCAATCTGGACAAATCCATTTTGGATGTGTTGAAGAAACTTAAGCCACCAGTCGCACGCAAGAGCAATTTTTCCTGCGCCTCTTCGGGCAAATTCATGCTTGCTATTTTTTGCTGTTCTGCCAGTACGGCTTCTTTGCTTGCTTCCAGCACGCACTCCAAACGACGCAACAAGCAAAACGGCAAGATGACGCGGCCATACTGGCTTTGTCTAAAATCACCACGGAGCAGGTCGGCAATCGCCCAGGATTCGGTCGCGAGGTTATTCGATGTTTGAGTCATGGATGATACTTGGTTCTTTAAAATCGTTGAGCTGAAGCAGCTAAATCTCTGCTTGCGAATGTGCATCGCATACAAACGAGATGTTTTCGCTTGTATGCGTTTATTTGATTTGTATCTTACCCGACTGGCAACTGGCTGCCTATGGGAATGCACTTGGCGTAGCTCAAAAAAAAGCTATGAAAGAGGGGGAAGTAGAGAATGGAATTTGTTCGCCAAAAACTAAAAAAGCCCTTGAATAATCAAGAGCTTAATCAGTGTTTGGTGCCGAGAGCCGGAATCGAACCGGCACGCCTTGCGGCGCGGGATTTTGAGTCCCGTGCGTCTACCTATTCCGCCATCTCGGCAACGCAGAACGAAATTATGACAGAGCTGTCAAAATTTTGCAAGCGGGCTGCTGCTTTTGCCGGGTTTGCTGGTTTTCTTATTTTTGTTATTCATCATGGGTTTCTGCCTGGCTGGTCGAAATTCACGTTCCTGCGCCACATGGCGGGGGTGGGGAAGCGTTTTTGGACTATGCGCAGGTAATACCACAGGCTGAAGGCGACGATGGCGAGGCTGGTGCTGTTGGCCATCCAGAAGCCTGCTGCGCCGTGCAGGAAGGCGGGGCTGATGTTATAGGGGTCCAGGCCCAGCATGACACCGCCGCCGAGGCCGCAGCCCCATAGCGCGAAGGCGTAAAGAATCGTGGGGACGATGGCGATTTTATACGCGCGCAGGATGAAGGCGGTGGTGACTTGTATTGCGTCAAAAATCTGATATACCGAAATAAAGGTGAACAGTGGGAAGGCTGCTGCGATGATGATGGGGTTGGATGTGTAGGCGTGCAGTATCAGGTCGCGGGCGAACCAGATGGTGATACCGATGGGCACAGCCAGCATTGCCGCGAGGATGATGCCTGCATTGCCGGTGACGCGGGCGGCCTGCATTTGTTTGGCACCTATGGCTTGTGCAACCAGGGTGCCAGTGGCGCTGGCAATCGACAGCGGCAGCATATACAGGATGGTGCCAAAGTTGGCGGTGAGCTGGTGGCCAGATACGGCGACTTCACCGAGGCGGGCGATGAACAGGGCCATGAAGGCAAAGGCGGTGACTTCGATGAGATAGCTCAGGCCCATGGGTATGCCGAGATGCAGCAGGCTGCGCAGGGCTTTCCAGTTGGGTTTGACGAAGCCAGTGCCAAATAGTGCAAACAATTCATAATATTTGACGTGCTTGAGCATGAGCCAGCCAGTGATGAGCATGAGCCAGGCATTGACGGCAGTGGCAGCCGCGCAGCCTGGGCCGCCCATGGCGGGTATGCCAAGGCCACCAAAAATGAACAGGGTATTGAGCGGGATTTTTATCGCCAGTGCGGCGAGCTGTATGGCCATGACCATCTTGGGACGGCCAACCGCGTTATTGAGTGCGCCGTAAATCCTGAAACCCAGTGTGGCGGGCAGGGCGATGGCCAGTATTTGCAGATATTGTGCAGCCTTGTCATTCAAGGTTGGTGAGGCTTGTGCGATGGAGAGCAGGCTATTCGGGAACAGTAGGATCAAACAGCCTATGCAGGCGAGAAAGCCGCCCAGCCACACGCCTTGCTTGATTTCTTCGCCTATCTTTTTGAATTTGCGGGCACCGAATAATTGGCCAACGACAGGGGATATGGCTTGCAAGATGCCGTTGAGGCCGACGAAGATGCTGACGTAAATCGAGATGCCGATGGAGAGTGCGGCCAGGTCAGTCGCCGAGAAGCGCGAGGTCATGGCTGTGTCTATCACCCCATTACCCACCACGGCCATCTGGCCCACCATCATGGGCCATGACAGTGAGGCGATGCGCTTGATGTTGCCGCTCAGCGTGCTGGGGTGCTCGGTTTTCATTGCTGCTTGCGCTGGTACAGGGTAAACAATTCGTCATTGTCAGAACTGCGGTGACCAGACCAGATGATTGTCCATTGATCCAGATTATATTCTGCTGGTAATGGGTTTTCATTTTGCGATTTTTTGCTGTTTTGCACTAGCAAGAGGCGGCATTCATTGTCAGAGAAACCGGCAAAATGCAGTTTGCCAAAGTACGCAAATGAGGCGCGTTGTGATGGGCCGACATGGGCTTGTATGCAGCCCATATTGGCAGGTACTTTTTGCGCGAGTTCTTGCGCCAGCGGTGCATAGCTGATCTTTTGGTCAAACCATGGCAGCCACAGGCTTTGGAAAAGTAGCCAGCAAAGTATTACGCCACCGCTCGACAGGACAACAGCACGCCAGAGCACGGCTGGTTGTCGTGAGATGCGCCAATATACAAGACGGAACCAGGCAATTGTCGCCGCCAGTGCAATGATAAAAACAAAAATGTTGAAGCTGGAATGATAGCCTGGCACCACATGCACGACTTTTTTTGCCATGTTTTGTGGCCAGCCGGTCTGGTCTGCCAGCCAGTACATCCAGATGGAGCCGGCAGCCGTGGTAAAGACAATCACTGAGAACCAGTCCACAGCGTTGATGGCGCTGCGCTTCATGGTCGGCAAGCCAAAGGCGGCGAGTATGGCCAGCGGTGGTAAGATGGGTAAAAGTATCGCTTCTTCAGACTGGTGATTGAGCATGCCGAGCACGCCAAAGCAAATCAAGAAGCTGACTGGTAATGAGATATGCAGGGCTTTCTCTTGCTTGCGCCATGCATAGATGGCCCAGGCAGCAAAGGGCCAGGCGGGCCAGCTAAACCAGATGCCGTAGCGGAAAAGATAGCTGATGCTCTCAAATTTGGGGAAATTGAACTGGCGATAATTCCACAGCATCCATGCCTGATAAGGTGAGCTGTCATAAGGATTGACCAGAGTGATGGCACAAATCCAGATGCCTGCTACCACAATGGCAACCGGCAGAGCGATGTAGAGCAGATACTTTAACGGCTTGGCTTGCTGACGATAAGCGCAGACTGCCAGCAGGCTGATCCATAAGCCGGTGGGCAATACCCAGCCACGTGTCAGAACCAGCAAGCCGAGTATGCCACCGATTTTTGCTGCGGTGAGTTTGGCTGGATCATCCAGCAGGCGTATGCACAAATACAGGGTGCAAGCGATCAGGGATATTTGCAGCGCTTCTGCACTGGTTTCGTGGCTGCGTAACAGCAGGCCCAGGCAGCCGAGATAAATCAGCAGGGCACCGTCTGCCAGGGTGCGGCCAAAGTCGCGCGCTTCTGGCTGGCCGCCAAAGGCCAGTTTCAATGGTTGGGCTTCTTGCCTGCGGCCTAGCAGGTAAGTGGCATACCAGACTGAGAGCGAGCCGAGCAGGAAAGAAAAACCAGTGCTCATCCGGGCGGCCATAGGTTCGCCTACCAGCCAGCCAAATAATTTAATGCAGATGGCACCGAGCCAGAAAGCCAGCGGGCCTTCTTCTGGCATGGGCAGGCCGACGATGTGTGGCCACAGCCAGTCAGCGAGGTTGCCTTGTGCCATGGTCCACATGATGCCAAAACCGGCAGCGTCGTCGCCTTTCCACGGGTCGCGGCCTATCAGGCCGGGCAGGATATACAGGAGACAGAGGGCGATGATTCCCCAGCGCGGTAGCGCAACTGTTGCGGCAGCAGGAAGTCGTACTGGCTTCATATCTGGGTGTTGGAGGGAAAGGATGCTTATTGTAGGGTAAAGCTGTAGTAAAAAAGGCAGCCTGAGCTGCCTTTTTTACTAAAAATTCTTGGGAACCACAGACGGTCTTGCGTACTCCGCAATTTTGTATTAGCAGGGCTGGCCCTGCCAAGGCATGAAACCGTGCTGTGTTTCCCTGGCCAATTAGTTGGCGACAGAAGTCTTGGAACCGACTTTGCCGAACTTTTGACGGAATTTTTCAACGCGACCGGCTGTATCCACGATTTTGTGTTTGCCAGTGTAGAAAGGATGAGATTCTGCAGAAACCTCGATCTTTACCAGTGGGTATTCTTTACCTTCAAACTCACCTTTGTCTTTGGTGTTGATCGTTGAACGTGTGATGAATTTGAAATCGCAAGAAACGTCGTGGAACAGAACTTCGCGATAATTTGGGTGAATGCCATCTCTCATGCTTGCCTCGAAAATAGTGTAGGTAGCCAATAAGCACTTCGTCGGTCGTCTTGCTTCTTGACCCGATTGCATTATCACTTGCCAAAGGTTAAATAATTGCCTGGATTTTGGACGCCCAAAATGCCAAGCCGATGATTATACAATGAAAATTGGGGTTTTTGCGATGGTATGTTGTCAGAGATGGTGGCTTATTACAGATTAATTTGAGGTGGATAAGATGAGCTTGAGTGAGGTGATGTTGTTTATTGAGTATGTTTTCGTCCATTTTGTTGCGACTTATTCTAGTTTGCTACGAACGCCGCTGGTGCGCCAGCCCGGTAGGTTTCTGCCTGCGCAGGACCGACGAATTTGAGGGCGTTTTGTTCGCGTAAACTCTTGGCCTCCTCGATTTTCCTTTGTCTTTCTCTGTGACGAATCTGTGTCTCTGTGTCTCTTTGTCTCTGTGTCTCTGTGGTGAGAGGTTTTGAATTTCACACACAAACTCCAGGCCCAAAATCACGTCCAACTTGCTAAAATCCCCATTTTTGACCCAAATCCTGAAGGAGAAACATGACGACGAGCTATCTGGGTATGAGTTCGATGTTGCATACCATTGAAGTCGCCGGGATACTGGCTTTTGCCAGTTCGGGATTTATTGAGGCGCGGCGCAAGCGTATGGATTTGGTGGGAGTGTTTACCGTGGCGTTTATTACGGCCTTTGGTGGTGGCACGCTACGTGATCTGCTGCTGGACCGTCGGCCCTTGTTCTGGGTAGAAAATCAGGAATACCCTATCCTGATCTTTGTCATGTCGATTATCGCCATCCCGTTTCTCAAGCATTTGCGTAATGCCGTGACTGAGAATGCCATTGTGCTGGCTGATGCACTGGGCCTGGGTTTGTTCAGTGTGACCGGGGCGTCGCTGGCGCAAGAGGCGCAGATGCCGATGTTTGTCTGCGTCATGATGGGGGTCATCACCGGCATTTTTGGCGGTGTCTTGCGCGATATTATCTGTAATGAGATACCGCTGGTGTTCCGCCGCAGCCATTTATATGCGACTTGTGCGTTTGCCGGTTGCTGGGCTTACCTGATACTGAACTGGCTGGAGCTCAATGAAGGTGTGGCCCTGGGTTTTGGCGTGGGCATATGCTTCGTACTGCGCATGATGGCTGTACGTTTTGACTGGAAGTTGCCGGTTTAGCCGCTATTTCCCTTGTTTCGCTTAGTCCGGGTTATTGACGACCAGTTGCAGGCCGCATTCTTTGTCTGCTGGTCTGGCTTTTTTCAGGGGAGGGCGGGCGACCATGCCTGCCAGGAACATGTCTATCATGTCTTCGGCATGCAGCATCAGGCAATAGGCGGAAGAATCTTCCAGCCATTCATGGACTATGCCTATGACATAGGCGTGGATGGCTTGCATGGCGATCCAGGTGTCGGTGTCAGGATGCAGTTGCCCCTGATCGACCGCCTGCTGGATCATGGCCTGCACTTTGGACAGGCATTCAACCCGTTTTTCACTTTCGGCGCTGAAGAAGATCAGTTCGCTATTCTTTTCGCAGCGATGAAAAATGATGTCAAACACGTTTTGCTGGCGCGCATTGCCGGTGACGAGATTGAGGAAGTGGACATTTAATTGCTTGATACCCGCCAGCGGGTCTTTGTTCGGTGTGGAAACAATCTCGTTGAGCAGGGCTTCCATAGGCAGGAAGGCGCGGTCACACATGGCTTGAAAGAGGGCGCTTTTATCCTTGAAGTGCCAGTAAATAGCGCCACGCGTCATGCCTGCTGCAGTGGCAACATCATTGAGTGTGGTACTGGTGACACCTTTTTCGGCGAAGACTTTTTCAGCTGCGTCTAGCAGAGTATTATAAGTTTCTTGCGCTTCTTCTTTCGTTTTCCTGACCATTTCTGTTTCCTTTGCGTACGCTGCTAATTTTTATCGCTACGTACAATTTTTTTGCTGTCTCTTCGTCATGTATGTAATCACTTGAGTGAAGGTTCAAAAGCTGTCTGCTTTTATTTCACTCTGATGATCAGGTATATATATATATATATATATATATATATATACCTTTTGTGTATTTGCCAGACCTGCATTGTTACTGATTGATACTGAAGCATATTTTCAAACCCTGAGCTGTTTTAGATCAATGCTTCAGATCAAATTAATTGCTGCAAAGCAGAAATTTTTTTCCTGCTTTATACTTGTTTTCTTGCTTAAACATTTAGTCAATGCCCGCTCGTACCATTGCGCACTATTAGCTTGTCATGAGGCTTTAATCTGTCGGAGCTATAAGTCATTAATACCGGATGCCGTATTGATGAATTTTGCGCTTTTATGGCATGACGCAATTTTGTTATTTTGAAAACGACTCACGATGAGTCAAGCTAAATAAGAAACAAGGCCTTAGAAAAAATGCTGCATCCTGCGGCAGTTTTCATAGGACAGAATAAATTCAGTATTGCCAAAATCCCTGTAATACCGTAGGGCTGTAGAAAAACTTTATTTACAAACATTCGTGAATGTATATAATAGCACACCGCCTTTCCATTTAGAAGAAAGAATCTCCCATGCGCTCCCCTGCAAAACCAATAACAAATGTATTTAAGCTATCTTCGATTACCAGCCATATGACGCAGGCTTTGCCTGCTTTGCGCATCGCTGCTGTGAGCCTGCCTTTGCTGGTACTGGCTGCCTGTGGCGATAAAGGTGCTGCAAACGCCGGCGGTCCAGGCAAGATGCCTCCGCCAGAAGTGAATGTCGTTACCGTACAGCCACGCAACCTGGGTATGGATTTTGAATATGCTGCGCAAACCGCAGGTTCACGCGAAACAGAAGTGCGTGCCCGCGTAGCCGGTATTTTGGAAAACCGTCTGTATGAAGAGGGCTCCCGCGTCAAGGCCGGCACGGTCTTGTTCCAGATCGATCAGGGTGCATACCGCACGCAACTGGCGTCTGCAGAAGCATCCGCTGGCGTAGCAGAAGCCAAGCTGAACCAGTCCAAACGCGAATTTGCCCGTCTGGCACCACTGGCAGCAGAAAAAGCCATCAGCCAGAAAGAATTTGATGATGCCAAGTCTGCGCTGGAAACAGCAGAGGCCAGCTACAAGCAAGTACAGGCACAGGTGAATGAAGCCAAACTCAATCTGGGTTATACCCGTGTTGTGGCCCCTATTGATGGTGTGACTGGCGTTGCTGCCAAATCCAACGGTAGCCTGGTGACTTCGGCCGACAGCCTGTTGACTACTATCGTGCAGACTGACCCTGTATATGTCAACTTCAGCGTACCAGAAGCGGATTACCTGAAATTGAGCAAGGACGTAGGCGCGGGCAAGATTGCCTTGCCTGGCAAGAAAACCAATAACGGTAGTATGGCGTTTGATGTGCAATTGAAACTGGCTGATGGCAGCATGGCCCCAGTGACAGGCAAGATGAATTTTGTCAGCGAAAAAGTGAACCCGGCTACTGGTGGTTTTGATGCACGTGCCCAGGTCCCTAATGCTGACGGTACATTGCGCCCTGGCCAGTTTGTACGCGTGATACTCAGCGGTGCTACCCGTAGCGCAGCTATCGCGATACCACAACGTGCGGTGATTGACAGCCCTATGGGCAAAATCGTGTTCACGGTTTCGCCGGATAACAAGCTGGTACCAAAGCCGGTTGAACTGGATGGCTGGTCACACGGTGAATGGATAGTGACCAAGGGTTTGCAAGGTGGCGACCGCGTATTGGTGGATGGTTTCATCAAGGCACATGACCCAGGCATGACGGTAACGCCAGTGGCAATCACGGCCAAGGCAGCTAATACACCGGCGGCTCCAGCGGGCGCACCAGGTGCTCCTGCGGCAGAAGGTAAGCCAGCTGCTTCCAGTGCATCTGCAGCAGCGTCTGCACCAGCGGCACCGGCAGCAAGCGCTGAGGCAAAACACTAAGCCCTATATTAAGCCAAAGTATCAAGCTGAAAATCCGCTGCATAACAAAGCTAAGGCTACAAGGAATAATTCATGTTCTCAAAATTTTTCATTAACCGGCCGATCTTCGCGACAGTTTTATCGCTGATCATCGTGCTGGCCGGTCTGGCCGCCTTGCGCGTCCTGCCGATTTCGCGCTACCCGGAGATTTCTCCGCCGGTAGTGAATGTGACTGCGGTCTATCCAGGCGCGTCTGCCGAGGTGGTTGAACGTACCGTCGCCGGTCCTATCGAAGAACAGATCAACGGCGTGGAACACATGCTGTATATGGATTCGGTTTCTTCTGCTGACGGGCGTGTATCGATCAACGTCACATTTGAAGTCGGTACCGATCTGGATATCGCTGCAGTTAACGTCAACAACCGCGTGCGTCAGGCTGATGCCAAGCTGCCGCAAGAGGTAAGACGCCAAGGTGTGACAGTGTCCAAGAGCTCGTCCAACTTCCTGGTCGTAGCTGCCTTGTTCTCACCTGATAACCGTTACGATGCGCTGTATCTGTCCAACTATGCAACGCAAAATGTGCTGGATGCATTGAAGCGTGTGCCTGGTACCACCAATATCCAGATTTTCGGTGCCAAGGATTATGCGATGCGTATCTGGATGCGTCCTGATCGCATGGCACAACTGGGTGTGACGGTTGCCGATATCTCGAACGCGATTACTGAGCAAAATGCCCAGTATGCAGCAGGTAAAGTAGGTGCCCCACCAAACAATACCGAAGAACTGACGATGACAGTGACGGCCAAAGGTCGTTTGCTGGAACCGTCTGAGTTTGCCAATATCATCGTCAAGTCGGCCAAGGGTGGTTCTGCCATCCGTATCAGTGATGTCGCACGTGTTGAACTGGGTTCCAAGGATTACAATCTGTACGGTCGCGTCAATGGTCACCCATCTGCCAACATCGGTGTGTTCTTGCAGACCGGTGCAAATGCGCTGGAAACGCGTAAAGCAGTAGAACAAACCCTGAAAGACCTGAAAGCCAAGTTCCCTGAAGGCATGGAATACGCCACGCCTTATGACACTACACCTTTCGTGACGGAATCCATCGCTGAAGTGTTGAAAACCCTGGCAGAAGCCATGGTGCTGGTGTTTATCGTGGTATATCTGTTCCTGCAAAGCTGGCGCGCCACCATTATCCCTACACTGGCGGTGCCGGTATCGTTGATTGGTACGATGGCTGGTCTGCATTTGCTGGGCTATAGCATCAATACGTTGACGCTGTTCGGTATGGTGCTGGCGATCGGTATTGTGGTGGACGATGCGATTGTGGTGCTGGAAAACGTTGAGCGTCTGATCAACGAAGAAGGCATGACACCAAAAGATGCGGCGATTGAGGCCATGCATGAAGTGACTGGCCCGGTTATCGCGATTGTGCTGGTGCTGGTAGCGGCTTTCGGCCCTATCGCCTTCCTTGGTGGTCTGGCGGGTGAATTGTATCGCCAGTTCTCGGTCACGATTTCTATCGCTGTGGTGTTGTCCGGTATCGTTGCCCTGACTTTGACACCAGCTTTGTGCGCGCTTTTGCTCAAGCCAGGCTCAGAAAATCATAACCGTTTCTTTACCTGGTTTAATGCAGCTTTCCTGCGTCTGACCAAGCGTTACACCAATGGCGTGACCTTCTTCATGAAGCGTGCCGTACTGGGCATCGCACTGGTGCTGGGCATGGTTGCCTTGACTGGCGTGTTGTGGAAAAACGTGCCTGGTGGTTTGGTTCCAGATGAAGATCAGGGTTATTTCATTGGTGCGGCCATCATGCCGGACGGTGCTTCGCTGGATCGTACTGATGCGATGGTGCGTCAGGTTGAATCCATCATGAAAACCAACAAGAACATCGACACTACCTTTGCGCTGGTTGGTCTGGATTTCCTGGGTGGTGGCGGTTTGAAATCTTCTGCTGCAACCATGTTCTTCCCGTTGAAGCCTTGGGAAGAACGTAACCAGTCGGCACAGCAGATGGTTGGCGAAAGCTATATGAAGACCGGCCGTATCAAGGAAGGTTTGCCTCTGTTCTTTGCCCCGCCTGCGATTCAGGGGCTGGGTCAGACGGGTGGCTTTGAGTTCTATATGCAAAATGCCGGTGAAGGTGGCGTCAAGCGTCTGGCGCAACTGTTGCCATTGCTGATTGCTGAAGCCAATAAGCAGCCTGAACTGGCGGGCGTTAAAACTTTGTGGCAAGCCAATTCACCACAGTTGTATGTCGATGTGGACAATGAAAAAGCACGCTCCATGGGGGTGGCCTTGTCTGACGTGTATAACACCCTGGCTGCGACCATGGGTAGTTACTACGTCAACGACTTCAACAAGAATGGCCGTATCTACACCGTGCAGTTGCAGGCAGAAGGCCAGTACCGCGCCAAGCCAGATGACATAGGCAGCATGTATGTGCGTTCTGCCACTGGCCAGATGATACCCGTACGTGCTTTCACGACCATCAAGTTCATTACCGGTCCTGATTCTGTGCAGCGCTTCAATGCCTTGCCATCAATCAAATTGCTCGGCGATGCCAAACCAGGCTTCAGTTCTGGTCAGGCGATTGCTGCGATGGAAAGAGCGGCGAAAAATGTCTTGCCTGCTGATGTCGTGTACGACTGGGGCGGCGCATCCTTCCAGGAAAAACGCAGCAGCAATGCCGCTGGCCTGGCACTGGGTGCTGGTGTACTGATGATTTTCCTGATCCTGGCTGCACAGTATGAAAAATGGTCTTTGCCATTCTCGGTCTTGCTGGCGATGCCGTTCGGTATCTTCGGTGCCTTGCTGGCGGTCTATCTGCGTCACTTTAACAATGACGTCTATTTCCAGATTGGTCTGGTGACGCTGTTGGGCTTGTCGGCGAAGAATGCGATTCTGATTGTGGAATTCGCGGTCATGAAAGTGAATGAAGGTTATGCACCGGTGGCTGCGGCGCTGGAAGCGGCACGCTTGCGCTTCCGCCCGATTCTGATGACTTCGCTGGCGTTTATTTTGGGTGTGGTACCACTGGCTTTCTCGCATGGCGCTGGTGCTGCTGCGCGTCAATCCCTGGGTACTGGTGTATTGGGCGGTATGTTGGCAGCGACTTTCCTGGCGATCTTCTTCGTGCCTTTGTTCTTCAAGCTGATCAATGACAGACGCTTGAAAACCACTGAGCAGGATTTTGAGCACCCTGTCCATATTTTGCACAATGCGCCTCAAGCAGATGTGAAGGAATAATAATGTCTGGAACAAAATTCATATTAACGGTACTGGTTGCCAGCATGATGCTGGCAGGCTGTGCCTCGGTAGGGCCTGACTATCAGCGCCCGGCGCTGGAAACTCCAGCCAGCCCTGGTGTGGTGGTCACGCAAAACAAACTGGCAGCAGTCGATTATGCCGCCTGGTGGAAAAGCTTTCAGGACCCGGTTCTCGATAGTTTGCTGGATGAAGCCAGCAAAAATAACCAGGATCTGGTTCTTGCCGCAGCACGTATAGAAGAAGCTCGTGCCGTTGCGGTCGGTACCAATTCGAACCGCTATCCGAGTGTTGATGGCAACCTTGGTGCAACCCGTACCCGTACCAGTGAAAATGCTGGCAAGCTGGGTACTGGTGTCAGCCCGTACAGCAAAGACTTCCAACTGAGCTTGACAGCTTCGTATGAAGTTGATTTCTGGGGCAAGCTGGCGCGTGCCGATGAAGCCGCCCGTGCGCGTTTGCTGGCGCAGGAAGCCAATCGTGGTCTGGTGCAAAGCAGCCTGTATGCAAATGTCGCGCAGACTTATTTCAGCCTGCGCGCAGCCGATGCACAACTGGCCCTGGCGGATTCGACTCTGAAAACCCGCCAGGAAAATCTGCGTTTGCAGCAACGCCGTTTCAAGGCAGGTGCAACCAGCGAACTTGATTTGCATGTAGCTGAATCTGAAGCAGCCGCATCGGACATCAGTTATGCTCAAGCCAAACAGGCCTTGTCAAACATAGAATCGACGCTGGCAGTCTTGCTGGGTCGTTCTGCCAGCGCGATCGCTCAACCTGTGATTGCACGTGGCAATGAGATAGACAGTCTGCATCAGCAATTGATCATGCCGGCAGACTTGCCGTCTGATTTGCTGAACCGCCGTCCGGATATCCTGTCGGCAGAGCAGGCGCTGGTTGCCGCCAATGCAGATATCGGCCAGGCCAAGGCGCAATATTTCCCTAGCGTTAAATTGACGACGACGGCTGGTTATGAGTCCCGCGTATTCCAGGACTTGATCAATCCGGCATCGTTACTGTGGAGCCTGGGTAGCAGCCTGGCGCAACCTATTTTCCGAGCCGGTGCAATTGGTGCGGTAGTGCAAGGGGCCGAAGCCCGCAAGAACCAGGCACTGGCGCAATATGTGCAGGCAGTGCAGGGCGCTTTCCGTGATGTGCATGATGCGCTCAACAACACGGCGGCCAATGAGCAAGTCAATGTGGCTTCCGAACGCAGGGTCACTGCCTTGAAGGATTCATTACGCCTTGCAGATTTGCGCTACAAGAATGGCTATAGCAGCTATCTGGAAGTCTTGAATGCACAGCGTGATCTGTTCCAGGCGCAGGCAAGCTTGATCGACAGCAAGCGTGCGCAATTGTCTGCCGTGGTCAGCATCTACAAAGCGGTGGGTGGTGGCTGGAGCAAGCCTGAGGTTTTGGCCAGCAAGTAAGGCATGAAGAAATAAAGTAAAAGAAGTAAATTAAAAAAGCAGCGGGCCAGTCACAAGACTGGCCCGCTGCTTTTTTGGGTTTGCGATTCTTCAAGGCGTTACATTTTGCTACTTACGCTTGTTACTCTCTCTTACAGCTTGGCTGTCATCGGCACTTTCTGATGAGTCGTTATAGGCATGTGACTAGCACAAGTAACTTATAACCCCAGATAAGGATTGCATCATGAAAACGAAATTTATCCCCTTGTTATTGGCTGGTTTGCTGTCAGGCTCTGTATTTGCCCAAACGGTCAGCAGCGATGTACAGCGCAATGTGAGTCAGCAAACACGCATAGAAGATGGCTTGAAAACCGGGCAGTTGACGACTAAAGAAGCAGGCAAGCTGGAACGCGAGGAAGCGGCTGTCGCCCATGAAGAACACAAGGCCTTAAAAGATGGCAAGCTGAGTCAGCAAGAAAAAAACAAATTGGCCAGAATGCAGGATAAGGCCAGTGCCGATATTTATGCGGAAAAGCATGATGCCCAGGTCGGCAATCCCAATTCAGTATCCAGCAAACGCATGCAGGCTGATGTGCAAAGAAATGTGAACCAGCAACAGCGTGTGGAGAATGGCATCAAGTCTGGCGAATTGACCAATCATGAAGTGGCAAAGCTGGAGAAAGGTCAGGCAAGAGTCGATCATAAAGAAGCGGTTGCGGCAAAAAATGGTCATGTTGGCGCAGCCGAGCAGCGCAATATTGAGCACGCTGAGAATCACCAATCCAAAAAAATCCACAAAGAAAAAACAGATGATCAGGTACGTGGATAATTTGTAAAACAGGCAGTATAAAAAAGCTGGCTTCCCTGTCTGGAAGCCAGCTTTTTTTATTTTGCCAGGGCAGTTGCTACGACTTCTGCTACGACTTTTGCCAGGGCTCCAGGCAATAAAAAAGCCGCCACAAAAGTGACGGCTCTTCAGCCTGAAAACAGGAGGGGACTTATCCGCCTCTGCGCATCATTTCAAAGAACTCTGCGTTGTTTTTCGTGGCCTTCATCTTGTCGAGGATGAACTCCATCGCTTCGATTTCGTCCATGCTATACAGCAATTTGCGCAAGATCCAGATCTTTTGCAACTGATCCGGCTTGATCAGCAATTCTTCGCGACGGGTGCCTGATTTGTTGAGGTTGATGGCTGGATAGACACGTTTTTCAGCAAGGCGGCGTTCCAGATGAACTTCCATATTGCCCGTGCCTTTGAATTCTTCATAGATCACATCATCCATACGGCTGCCGGTTTCGATCAGGGCGGTAGCGATGATGGTCAGTGAGCCGCCTTCTTCTACATTACGTGCTGCACCGAAGAAGCGTTTTGGACGTTGCAGTGCATTGGCATCCACACCACCAGTCAATACCTTGCCGGATGCAGGGATGACGGTGTTGTAAGCACGTGCCAGACGGGTGATGGAATCCAGCAGGATGACCACGTCTTTTTTCATTTCAACCAGGCGCTTGGCTTTTTCCAGCACCATTTCAGCAACTTGGACGTGACGGGTAGCTGGTTCATCGAAAGTCGATGCGACCACTTCACCGCGTACTGAACGCTGCATCTCGGTTACTTCTTCCGGACGTTCGTCGATCAGCAAAACGATCAAAGTAACGTCAGGGTGATTGGTGGTAATCGCGTGTGCTACGTGTTGCAGCATGACGGACTTACCGGATTTTGGTGACGCTACCAGCAAACCACGCTGGCCACGGCCGATAGGGGCGATCATGTCGATGATACGGCCGGTAGTATTTTCTTCGCCGCGCATCTCGCGTTCCAAGGTCAATACCTTGTTCGGGTGCAGCGGTGTCAGATTTTCAAACAGGATGCGGTGCTTGGAGGCTTCTGGCGATTCGCCATTGACCTTGTCCACCTTCACCAATGCAAAATAACGTTCACCGTCTTTTGGTGTACGTACTTCACCTTCGATGGAATCGCCAGTATGCAGATTGAAACGGCGGATTTGCGAAGGAGAGATATAGATGTCATCAGTCGAGGCCATGTAACTGGCATCTGGCGAGCGCAGGAAGCCAAAGCCGTCAGGCAATACTTCAAGTGCGCCATCGCCAAAAATTTGTTCGCCTGATTTTGCACGTTTTTTGAGGATCGCGAACATCAATTCCTGCTTGCGCATACGCGCAGCGTTATCGATATCGAGTCCTATGGCCATTTCCAATAAAGCGGATACGTGTAAGGCCTTTAGTTCAGATAGATGCATGGTGAGTGTCCCGGGATGGGATTATGGGGTGGGGGAGTGAGCAGAGGAACTACAGATTAAACAGGATAGAAAGAATTCTGTCTTGGTTTCGTTTTATTTAATATTATGTAATTCAGGTCTGAATTTGCATGCAGCAGTTGAGGGTCATCAACCGGGGCAGCTGTCTCTTGTTTCTGTATTTTAAAGCTGCAAACAATCTTGTTGTTCGCAGCTTTAAAGTTTCAGACCGCAATAATACCTTAAATATTACTGTCAATGAAAGAGGTTAATTGGCCTTTTGCCAATGCGCCTACTTTTTGTGCAGCTGATTTACCATCCTTGAACAGGATCAGGGTAGGGATGCCACGGATACCGAACTTAGCAGGAATTGCCTGGTTGGCATCTACGTCCATCTTGGCTACGATGATTTTGCCGTTATATTCTTTGGCAACTTCTTCCAGTATGGGTGCAATCATTTTGCAAGGACCGCACCATTCAGCCCAGAAATCGACCAATACCGGTACGTTAGAGTTTAATACGTCTGCTTCGAATGAAGCATCGCTTACATATTTGATGTTTTCGCTCATGGAATCCTCAACGAGAGGGAAAAATTAAGGGGTAACAGCGCCACTGAATGTCGGTATTTTGAAACCGCGCCGCATTCTGATTTGAATCTGGGGGTGATAGTCACAAATTCAATGGTGTTGAATAGTGTCGCACCGTGACTAAAGCAAAATGAGTCAGGCTTGGTTAGCTATGCGGTAGATAATAACCTATTTTTTAGAAAAGTGTCATGCATGCAGCCAAAATGCTGTAGCCGTCGCATAGTATACTTGCTCTACAGGCAAAACCATTAATCCTTGATGCTACATAATCCCCAACTGATACCTGCTGGCCCCCTCTTCTGGCAACAGACTGCACAGGCGTTTTTGCGCGCCGCCAGGGAGCAGGGCTGGGGGCGCGAGCAAGAGCGGGATTTTTCCGGGGTAAGGGTGATCGTGCCTACTTATCAGCACGCCCATCTGCTGTTAAGGGCATTGGGGGCTGTATTGCAGGGTAACTTTATCCCGCCACGCATACAAACCCTGTTTGCCCTGCTGGAAATGCAGGCGCCGGATGTTGCGCTGCAAAATAACATTGGCGGAGATTCCAGCGAAAGACTCATGGGGCTGTATGCGGAATTGCGACAACATCCCTGGTTAAAGAAATTATTTGGTGCACGGCGTAATACTGACTTATTGCCGCTGGCGCAGACTCTGCTGACGCTGTCGGATGAATTAACCGCTGTCTTGTTACCCAACGTAGGCAAGGATAAAAGCAAGCTGGAAAAAGACTGGCAGGCAGCACTGGCACAATTGCCTGCGCCTGCACAAGCCTTATTGTCGGAAGAAACGCAACTGGTATGGTCAGTCTGGCAGAGCCAGCTTGATGGCAATGACCCGCAGGTAAAACGTTATGCCCAGTTGCTGCAAATTGCTGGGCAGGCCAGTGAGCCATTGCTATGGATAGCACCCACTTTGCCTAACCCAATGGAAAATGCATTTTTGCAAGCTTGGGCAAAGAAGCAAAGCGTATTGCAAATCAGCCTGGACTGGCGCGCACATACCTTGCCGCAGCCTTATTACCATGCGTGGCCGGGTTTGCAGGACACTGGCAGCCAGCATCAACAGGCGCTGACTGAATACGTAGAGACATCCCACATACGCCTGTGCCGCGCCACTTCGCTGGAAGATGAGGCGGTACAGGGCGCACAAACCATCATTAACTGGCTGCAGGCTGGCAAGCAGAGTGTGGCCGTGGTGGCGCAAGACCGCGTCGTCTCCCGACGCATACGCGCCTTGCTGGAACGCGCACAGATCATGGTGGCTGATGAAACCGGCTGGAAGCTATCGACTACCCGGGCTGCGGCAGCCATCGCCGCCTGGCTGGAAGTGGTGACGACGCGGGCCGATACCATGGCTTTGCTGGATTTTTTGAAGTCACCTTACCTGCTGTGGAAAGATACTGACAATAACGAGCCTGAGCAAGATGCCATTGCTGCCAAGGCCGACATGGTCATGCGCATAGAGCTGGTCTTGCGCTGCGCGAATGTGCTGGGTGGCTGGGAATCAGTCCTGGCTGCGCTGGATGCTGGCAAGGATACCGCGTCAGCCAGCCGCTGGATCAGGTCCATGTCTCGGCAGGCGGGCAATTTCACTGGCAGGCGCAGCCTGTCTGAATGGAGTGCGTTGAGCCTGCAGTTGTTCTTTGATCTCTCCATGTTTAATGCCTTTCAGGCAGACCCGGCGGGTGGGCAAATCATACAACTGCTACAGAAATTGCAGCTTGCCTGTCAGGACTTGAAAACCCCATTCACTTTTGCTGAATGGCGTGCCCTGATGAATCTGCAGCTGGAGAGCACGGCATTTGTGTTCTCACATACCGACAAGCGCGTGGTCATGTTGCCGCTAAATGGTGCGCGCCTGCGTCCCTTTGATGCGGTACTGCTGGTCGGTGCGGATGCTTCTCACCTGCCATCACAAGCCAGCGAGATTTTGTTTTTTGCAAATGCAGTCAGGCGAGAATGTGGGCTGGAAACCCGCGAGTCGCGCCAGCAACAGCAATTGCGCGACTTTGCTGAACTCTTGCTGAGTAATACGGACGTCGTTTTATCCTGGCAGGGTAGCCTGAATGGCGAACATAATCCCGTCAGCCCGTGGCTGGAGCAACTGGGTCTGACACTGGAGCGTACCCAGCAAGGTGTGCTGGACAGCCATCCTCTTGATTTGCCAGTCAGGACCATGCAAGCCAGCATCCAGCATATGCCAACACCATCTGCGGCTGCGCTGCTGCCCGCAACTTTATCTGCCAGTGCCTATACCAGCCTGGTAGTGTGTCCTTACCAGTTTTTTGCTGGGCGCATGCTGGGTTTGAGTGCGCTGGATGAGTTGTCGGATATGCCGGAGAAGCGTGACTACGGTGACTGGTTGCATGCCATCCTCAAGCGTTATCATGAAGAGTTGAAGGTGGTACAGGCTACTCAGCCAGACGTGGATAAAGAAGCCCTGCTGCGTAACATATCAGCTGATTTTTTTGCTGACGTCTTGCAAAAAAGCCCGGCGGCACTAGCTTATAGCGTGCGCTGGGATAAAGTCATCCCTGCTTATGTCGCCTGGATGCAGGCGCATGAAGAAGCGGGCTGGCAGTTTGACATGGGTGAAATCAAGAATGAAAAGACGCTGGAATGGCAGGGTGGCCAGATCATGCTCAAAGGTCGCATAGACCGCATAGACAGAAATATGAATGGTGAAGTGGCGGTACTCGATTACAAGACAAAAAATCTGAATGACTTGCGCAGAAGACTGAAGGAGGGTGAAGATCATCAACTGCCGTTTTATGGCTTGCTGACGGATTTGCCTGTCAGCTCAGGCAGTTATGTCGCGCTGGAACTGAGTCAGGGCAAGGCTGGCGATGTCGCCGCCGATGATTTTGACCGCTGGGTTTCAGAGCTGGCACTGGCGATTAAAACCAGCATGTCATCTATACAGAAAGGTGCAAGCTTGCCAGCCCATGGTGTAGAAGCAAATTGCCAGTATTGTGAAATGCGTGGCCTGTGCCGCAAGGGGGCATGGTGATGAGCGATTCTCCTCAGTACTCACAGGCTTATGAAGTCAATGGCCAGGCTGTCAGTCATGCACATTTCACGGCAACGGCCTGTGACCCGCGTCATAGCGTAGTTGTCGAAGCTTGTGCCGGTAGTGGCAAGACCTGGTTGCTGGTGTCGCGCATGTTGCGTCTCTTGCTGGCCGGTGCTGAACCGGCAGAATTATTGGCGATTACCTTTACCCGCAAGGCTGCTCAGGAAATGCGTGAACGCCTCATGGATTTGCTGCATGAACTGGCACTGGCAGATATCGCCCATGTGCGGCAATTGCTGACTGAGCGCGGCATAGCCGAGGCTGACTTACAGAATGTCATCCCGTTGGCGCGTGGCCTGTACGAGAAGGTCTTGTCCAGCCCGCAGTCACTCTCTCTTGATACCTTCCATAGCTGGTTTGGCCGTTTGATACAACTGGCACCGCTGGCATCTGGCGTGCCACATGGCTTTACGCTTGTCGAGGCGAGTGGGGACATACAACGAGAAGCCTACGGCCAGCTCATGCAGATGCTGGCGCAGGAAGAGCATGCTGACGTCAAGGAAGCACTGCTATTCCTGTATCAGGAAATTGGTGACTTCAATGCACGCGAAATGCTGGAAGCCTTTCTCGACAAGCGAGCCGAGTGGTGGGCCAGCAACCAGCAAATTGAACTGGGTGGCCCATTGGACTGGTTGCGTGATTTATGCGGCGCAGACCTGTATCAGGATGCGCGCCTCAGCATCTGGGAAGACGCTCAGCTATATCAGCGTATTGCCCATATGGCCCTGGTATTGGGCCAGGGTTCAAAGAATAACCAGACCAATGCCAGCAAGATAGAACAGGGTCTGACAGATGGCCCCAGCCTGGATGCCTTTGCCATGATTTGCGATGGCTTTATCAATGGTCAGGGCAATATTCGCTCGCATAATGTCAAGGTAAAGGCGTTGATTGCCTCCATAGAAAAACACCTTGGTATGGACCAGATCAATGCCTTTGAAGATGAATGCGAAGCGATAGTACAGGCGCTGCATCAACTGCAAAAACGCAGTGCAGAGAAATTGGTGATGCAAGTCAATGAGGCCCTGTTTGCTGTCGGCACAGCTTACCTTGAATGCTACCAAGGCCTGAAGTCAGACCAGCGGGTATTTGATTTTGCTGACCTGGAATGGCAGGCATATAGACTGCTCAGTAATGAAGAATATGCAGCCTACCTGCATAGCCGTCTTGATGCGCGCTACAAACATATCTTGCTGGATGAATTCCAGGATACCAATCCCCTGCAATGGGGCATAGTGCAAGCCTGGCTGGAAGCCTATGGGGATGATGGGGCCAAGCCCAGTGTGTTTGTGGTGGGCGACCCCAAACAGTCTATCTACCGTTTTCGCCGTGCTGAACCTAGAGTATTTACTGCTGCACAAAATATGCTGGCAGCGCAGGGGGCACGGGTTTTACGTACCAACCAGACACGCAGAAATGCACCCGCGATTGTTGATGTACTTAATGTCAGCATGTATGGCAACCCTTTGTTTCATGCACAGACGACAGCTTCTGATGCAGATGGTGCAGTCTGGCGTTTGCCATTGATAGGCATGGCAGCGCCCATTGATATTGAAGAGGGTGGCGAAGAAGACGCTGCACCTTCACGTTTTCCTCTGCGCAATCCGCTGACAACCCCACTGGAGGAAGCAGAAAACCAGCAACGCTATGAAGAAGGCAAGCAAGTCGCACAAGCCTTGCTGGGCATAGGTGCCGCGCAGGGTGCAGATAGCTGGCACTGGAGTGACGTGATGCTGCTGGTCAAGCGCCGCACGCATTTGTCAGCCTACGAAAAGGCTTTGCGCGAGGCAGGCATCCCTTTTGTTTCCAGCCGCCGTGGTGGCTTGCTGGATGCGCTGGAAGTGCTGGATTTGATCGCACTATTAAATTTCCTGATGACGCCAGGTGACAACCGTGCGCTGGCGCATGTGTTAAAGTCCCCCATCGTGGCAGCCAGTGATGATGATCTTATTGCGTTAGCCATGCGCGATGAAGCAACGTGGTGGAAGCGCCTGCAAACCATGGCATTGGACTTAGCCTCGGAGCAGGATGACTCTTATCCAGTTCTGCAACGCGCCGCCAGCTTGCTGCAACAATGGATGGAAGCGTCTTATTATTTGCCAGTGCATGATTTGCTGGACCGCATATTGCATCAGGGTGAGGTCTTGCAACGCTATGCGCAAGCATCATCAGTTGCGCAGCGCAGCCAGGTCATGGGCAATATCCATAGTTTTACAGAACTGGCTTTGAATCTGGATGCCGGGCGTTACCCAAGTTTGCCCAAATTTATCGCTGCCCTGAGCGCCTTGCGCCGTGGTGGTGATAGTGATGCGCCTGATGAATCTGCGGTTGATAGTGCGGCTGATGCTGTGCGCATATTGACCATCCACAGTGCCAAGGGGCTGGAAGCAAAGATTGTCGTCATGCTGGATGCCAATCACAGCGAGTCGATGAAAGACAGGATAGGTGTCTTGTGCCAGTGGCCCTTGCAAGCGGGTGAAGAAAGGCATTTTTCTGTCTTTGGCAAAAAAGACCAGCGCGGGGCTGCGCGTGACCGGTTTTTTGAACAGGAAGAAGCCCAGGCCACGCAAGAAAACTGGAATCTCTTATATGTCGCCATCACCCGAGCCAAGCAGATATTGATACTCAGCGGTGTGCAGAGCGGGAAAAAGCAATTAGCGCCCAGTTGGTATGGCTATCTCGATCATGTGGAAGAAAAATCGCCGGCTGCGGCTAATATTGAAAATGAAATACAGCAGCATCAGTCATTCAGTTTAGCGGTATTTGAACCTCCTGCCATGCCTGCTGAAGAGATAGCGCTGGAAGTGAGCAGTGATGAACAATTAGAAGGCATAGCTCTGCATACACTGATGGAGCGTTTGAGCAATAACGCAAAGAGTTGGCCGATTGCGGTGCCAGATGCAGAAACCATTGCAGCCTGGCTGCCTTGTTCCAGTACCGTGGCGGCGACCATACGCAAACAGGCTGAGTGTATATTCAGTAATTCTGCATTACAGAAATTTTATGAGCCTGCCACATATATATATGCGCGCAATGAAATGGATGTGCTGGTCGAGAAAAAATTATTGCGCCTGGACAGGGTTGTGGTTTTTTCGCATGAGGTTTGGGTATTGGATTATAAGCGTCAGCTTTTACCCGGCCAGGAAGCGGGCTATCGCCAGCAGTTGCTGGATTATGTACAAGCCTTAAAGCAGGTATTTTCTGATAAAACCGTCCATGCTGCACTTATTTTGAGTGATGGCAGCCTGATAGACCTGCTCTGAGAGAAAATTTACTCGTATAATTAAAGACCGCATTAACATCGCATTATTGACTGCCCTGTTGGCTGCCTTATTGGCTATCTTAATGAATGCATTGCATACCCCTTGAACTGAGACATAATGATTTCCGAATTCGAATTGCTCGCTGAAAAAGTGAAACAGCTAGTCGTGCTGGCGCACACCTTGCGCAGCGAAAATGCCAGACTGCGTAATGATGTGACCTCATTGATGACGCAAAACACAGACTTGCAACAACGCATGCACCAGGCTCATGACCGTGTCTCTGCCTTGCTGGCGCAACTGCCAGCCGAGGTCTTGAATGACAAGGAGGCAGCATGAGTGAAGTAAAAGTGATACAGGTCGATGTCAATATCATGGGGCAGAGTTACAAGCTCAGTTGCCGTGAGGGTGAAGACCGTGCCCTGCGCGAAGCTGCTGCCTACCTTGATGGCAAGATGTCTGCCATACGGGATGCTGCAAAAGTCAAGGGAACAGACAGGATCGCGGTGATGGCAGCATTGAGCATGACCACAGAGTTATTGGCGACCAAATCACCCGAAGGCCCTTTGTCTGGCTTGTCTCTGGCAGAAGTCAAACAAAAGATCAATGAAATGCATGACATCATGGATCAGGCTTTGACTCCACAAGAAAAACTATTTTGATCAGTGAGCTTATTATTTAATTTAATCAAAATAGCTAGCGATGTGCGGGCATTTCAGGGTACACTTTAGTTCCCTGCCGTGTTCGCCAATGCCATATATTCCTTGAACCATTTTAGTGCATAGGCCGTGGAACATTGTTCGATAGGTGTGAGCGTCGCTAGTCCGATGAACCCGAAATTGAATTGACCGTGGCCAACTTGAACCGCTCAGGTTCAGGATGCCGGCATAGCGGCATCGGTGGGGACTCATTCTGAACGGCTGTCATTTTTTATGACAGCCGTTTTTTTGTGCCTGATCTATCCACGAGGTTTATCGTGCTCATGTGTTTGTGTCGTCGCCAGATAAATGTGCGACAATTTCCTTTTGACTTTGCAGGCGTTCACCATGGCATATTGGTTGATGAAGTCTGAACCGGATGAGATCAGTATTGACGATGTGTTGGCTTTGCCCAGCATTCCCTGGTTTGGCGTACGCAATTACCAGGCGCGTAATTTCATGCGCGATGGCATGAAGGTCGGCGATGGTGTGCTGTTTTACCATTCCAGTTGTCCCGAGCCTGGCATCGCAGGTCTGGCCGAAGTCGCCAGCACTGCTTACCCGGATCACACCCAGTTTGAAAAAGACAGTAAATACTTTGATCCCAAAGCGACCCAGGAAACCCCGCGCTGGATGATGGTCGATGTCAAGGCCAAGCGCAAGACCCGCTTGCTGAGCCTGGCAGAACTCAGGACTTACCCTGAACTCGCGGATATGACGGTGCTGCAAAAAGGCAGCCGCCTGTCGATTACGCCAGTCAAGCCAGATGAGTGGCGCTTTATCCAGAAATTGTTGAAGGAACAGGTTTGAAATTTTCTCCATTCACTGCAAATTCTGCGACAGAGTCGGTCGAGCCTCTTGTCGCGGCCAAATTCATCAAGGAAATAGGTCGCGGCAAAGATGGCGCGCGCAGCATGACGCAGTCAGATGCGGCGATTTTATATGCCGCCATGCTGGCTGGACGGGTATCTGACCTGGAGTTGGGCGGTATCTTGCTCTCCATGCGCATCAAAGGTGAGTCCATAGAAGAAATTTCAGGCTTCCTGCAGGCGGCTCAACCCTACATTTTGCCGCTGCAAGCACCTGCAGATAGTCCTTATGCCCCGGTAGTCATACCAACTTATAACGGTGCCCGCAAGAAAGCCAATCTGACGCCTTTGCTGGCCTTGTTGCTGGCACGACGGGGTGTACCTGTGCTGGTGCACGGTGTGAGCACAGATACCGGACGGGTCGCCACGGCTGAGATATTCCAGGCCCTGGGCCTGCCTTTGGTGACCAGCTCGGAACAAGTGCTGGAACAGATGCAGCAAAAGCAGCCAGCCTTTATGCCGATAGACGCCTTATCGCCCGCAATGGCGCATTTGCTGAGTTTGCGCCGTATCCTGGGTGTGCGCAACTCCACCCATACGCTGGTCAAGCTCTTGCAACCTTTTGTCGTGCCTGCCTTGCGCCTGAGTTCTTACACCCATCCTGAATATCTGTTGATGTTACAAGACTATTTCACCCGTTGCGCACCAGTTGAAGCCGGGGATGTATTCCTCATGCGTGGTACCGAAGGAGAGGCCGTTGCCAGCACAGGCCGTGCCCAGCAGATAGACTGGTTTCACGCCGGGCAGGGCACTACCCTGGTGCCCGCTCAGCAAGAGCCCCTGGCGGAAGTGCCTGCTGTACCTGACAGCATAGATGCCAATACAACTGCGGCATGGATCAGGTCAGTGCTGGCTGGTGAGATTGCCGTGCCTGAAAATATTGCTGTGCAAGTGGAGCATTGCGCCAGCATTGCACAGCGTTTGCGACAACAAAGCTAAGGCTGAATTTATGATGGAAACCGATATCGCAGAAATCAATCCCGGTGTACGCGATGACCCGCGCCTGGATAAGGTATTGAATTTTCTTGGCAAGATAGGTATCGCGGTTATTGAGCGCGAACTGCAACACGCAACGTTTTTGCCCGGCCTTGATCTGGGGCCTGGCTGCATTTATGTCGATTACAGCAAACTCAAATATCCTGGCGATATGGTGCATGAGGCCGGGCACCTGGCGGTGACACCATCTGCGAATCGTGCACTCATAGGCAGTGATCAGCAAGACAAGGACTGGCCACCACAAGGCGAAGAGATAGCCGCTATTTTATGGTCACTGGCGGTGGCCAGGGAACTTGATTTGCCACTGGATTTTGTGTTTCATCCAAATGGTTACAAGGATGATTCCAGCTGGTTGATAGAGACTTTTGAATCAGGTAATTTTATTGGCCTGCCGTTTCTGGAATGGGCAGGCCTGAGCCTGGGGGCGGTACGTGCAGAGAAAGAAGGTAAGCCTGCTTTTCCCAAAATGCTCAAGTGGATGCGGGAGTAGTTCTGATATAAGCGTGCAGGCGCGCACATGGCATTGAACGACGAAGTCGGGACCGGTTTGCAAATACATATAAATAAATGTAAATTTTATGGGGATGAGAATGAAGGCTTCGGTGCTAACGATGGTTTTTTCCGCTGCTGTGCTGGCGTGTGGTGTGAGTTATGCCGCTGACTGTGTGTCGATCAAGTCTCAAAAAGAGCGCTTGAAGTGTTTCGATGCTTCAGCCAAACAAGCTGACATAGATTCCCCAAAAAAGAAAGAGTTGGACGACAAGGCTGAGCCGGACAAGCTTGAGTCAGCGCGGCTATCCCAAAAAAAACTGGACAACGAAAAAGCCAACAAGGCGGCGACTGAGAGCTTTGTCAATGGCCGTATAGTCAGTCTGTCGATTGTGACCTTGAGTTGGAAGAATTTCATGTCTAGCCCTGGCGGTGTGGATGAGAGGCTGAAGACGGTTGAATGGGTCAAACAAGAGACAGTTAGTGACTATGATAAATTGCTTGCCATGGAAGATTATAGCCCCATGCTAAGAGGGAAAATCAAGGACCTGGTCGCTTCGTGGCTGCAGGCGGTGGAGGATGCGCGGCCCACTTCAAGTGATAGTGTGCGTAGCCACAGTGCGCGAGTGGATGCGGCGGTTAGGCTGTTTCAGGCACAGGTTGACCGTTTAAAGCTTGATATCAGATGACGCGCTTCCTTGCTCTCATGATAATGGTGCTCGCCATTGAGGCATTCGCTGCGCCAGCCCGCAGCTCAACCGTCAAGCGTCACTTCCAGCGCTAGAATCACTGCCCCAGTACCCACGAGGGCCAGGGGCAAGGAGCAGCGTTATCTGCCCCAAAAAATTGGGTCATTTCTAACATTCCAATATTTTCAACCCGGCAAACGATTACGCGCCGCCTATCGTCTCCGGGTGCTTTGAGAAATGCTGAATTTTTGTGAATAAGAATGTTGGAATGTTAGAACTGACCCCAATTTTATTCGCTATCAAGTGGGTGCTGACGAATTCTGGACCATTGTCACACCGTATCGCCATCGGTTTCCCACGCCATTCTATGATGTTGTCCAAAACACGAATCACACGCACCGTCGGTAGAGAGAAGTCGACCT
>NZ_JBMPPJ010000033.1:0-67643 GCF_049339865.1 Undibacterium sp. TC9W
CTTCTCTTCTCGCCCGCTCTTCAGCGGGAGGCGAACTATAGCAAACTTCCTCACCCCTTTGCAATACCCTGGCGTAAATTATTTAGGGCGTTTGTAGAAAAGCAAAAGGGTGCGCTGCGCGCACCCTGCTGCTTTCTTATTATTTATGGATATGTCTGTGAACGGGCATCACGCCTCATCCTCGGACGACGCTGAGCTCCTGCCTGCGCAGGGGCGACGAGTCGGTGGCTATCTATATAGTGCTGATTTCGCTGATCGACCGAAAACCATTCCCGCCCTAAGCCTCTCCTTGAAAGGCAGGGGGTTCATGGCTTTGCGGGATGCTGGAATTGCTGCATGAATGGGATGAAATTTTTCAAACTATATAGACGCTAGATGCGACTTATATTTATAGAGGCGCGGCCATATATAACACGCCTCTATATAGTCTCTATATAAGTAGAGACAAAATTACTTATTCTTAAATACCGCCGGACGTTTCTCCAGGAAGGCTTGCATACCTTCTTTCTGATCTTCCGTACCAAAACTCGCCTGGAACAAACGACGCTCATACTGTATGCCTTCTGACAGCGTCGTTTCATAAGCGCGGTTCACAGACTCCTTCGCCATCATGATGATAGGCAAAGACATGGAAGCGATCACATTCGCTGCAGCGAAAGCCTCTTCCATCAACTTGTCCAGTGGCACTACACGGGATACCAGGCCTGCGCGTTCTGCTTCGACTACATCCATCATGCGTGCGGTCAGGCACATGTCCATGGCTTTGGATTTGGATATCGCGCGTGGCAGGCGCTGTGTGCCACCAGCGCCAGGTAAAGTGCCCAGCTTGATTTCTGGCTGGCCGAACTTGGCATTTTCTGCAGCAATGATGAAGTCACACATCATGGCGACTTCGCAGCCACCACCGAGAGCATAGCCTGCAACAGCAGCAATCACGGGCTTGCGGATCTGGCGCATGGTCTCCCAGTTGCGGGTGATGTAGTCATCTTTATAGGCATCCATGAAGCTATAGCCGACCATGGCGGCGATGTCAGCACCGGCGGCAAAGGCTTTTTCACTGCCTGTCAGAATGATGCAATGGATGTTTTCATCCTTGTCGAAAGCTTTCAGTGCCAGGCCCAGTTCATCCATGAGCTGATCATTCAGCGCATTCATGGCCTTGGGGCGGTTCAGGGTGATCAAACCGACTTTGTCGCGGGTTTCAGTCAAAATACATTCGTATGTCATAGATGCTCCTGATTTTATTAAGTAGTGATATGCAGCATGAATGCCGGTATATCTATTGTAATGCGCCGGACCAGCACCTGTAATGAGGTACGCAAATAAGCACGCAAATAAGCACGCAAATTAGCAGGTACAATGCGCTTAATTTATTGAGCGAGGTGAGTGCGATGTGGTTACTAGCGCTGGAAGCAGGCGTAGCGATGTTCATGCTGATTTTTATCGTCTGGTGGACGATGTTTCATGGTCGCGCACCAGAAAGACCAGAAACACCACCCAAGGAAGATAAAAAGCCTATAGAACAAAGCAAGCAAAGCCAGGATAATGAAAATCCGCAATAAGCCTGGACTGTGCCAGTATCAATGCAGGGTACGCGGCAAAGACAAAACAAACTCAGGTATCTCTGCCTCAAAGCGATGGGCATCTTCTGCCACGCAGAAATAAGTGCCCTTCATGCTGCCCTGTGGCGTCCTTAATGAACTGCCACTGGTGTATTCAAAGCTTTGCCCTGGCGCCAGGAAAGGTTGATGGCCGACTACACCCAAGCCCTTGACTTCTTCTACATGGTTGGTACTGTCGGTAATGATCCAGTGGCGTGAAATGACTTGCGCCGCCACGGTGCCGGTATTCTTTATGGTGATGGTGTAGGCAAAAACGAAATTGTTTTGCTCAGGATCGGACTGGTCTTTGAGGTATTGTGTCGCCACCGATACACTTATTTCATACGCTGCCATAATTTTCTCTCATGATGAACTATGTTCATTGTGCCAGACGAAGACAACAGCCGCTTGCCCTCACAAGGTAAAATAGCATATCTTTTTCAAGCACGATTCCATCATGACTACTTTCCGCATTGCTCCCAGTATATTGTCCGCCGATTTCGCCCGCCTGGGAGAAGAAGTCCGCCATGTCGTCGCCGCTGGCGCAGACATGATCCATTTTGATGTCATGGACAATCATTACGTTCCCAACCTGACCATAGGCCCCATGGTGTGCGAAGCGATACGCCCACATGTGCAAGTACCTATCGATGTGCATCTGATGGTCAAGCCGGTGGACCGCATCATCCCGGACTTTGCCAAGGCGGGTGCGAATATCATCACCTTCCACCCGGAAGCCTCAGAACATATAGACCGCAGCCTGCAAACCATACGTGACCATGGTTGCAAGGCTGGCCTGGTATTCAACCCGGCGACACCACTGCATGTACTGGAAAATGTCATCGACAAAGTCGATATCGTTTTGATCATGTCGATCAACCCTGGATTTGGTGGTCAGACATTTATCCCACACACGCTGAAGAAAATTGCGCAAGCCCGCAAGATCATTGATGAATCTGGCCGCGACATCATGCTGGAAGTCGATGGCGGCGTCAAAATCGAGAACATCGCAGAAATAGCTCGTGCTGGTGCCGATACCTTTGTTGCCGGTTCTGCCATATTTGGCAAACCCGACTACAAGGCCATCATTGATGCCATGCGCGTAGAGTTATCCAAGGTTTAACCCCCATTTCACTTCAGGCTTTTCGCCACACCAGGCGAAAGGCCTACATCTGATCGCCCCCACCATGTTCAGCTACATCAAAGCCGCCATCATCGATCTCGATGGCACCATGATAGATACCGCACCAGATTTCCTGGTTGCCATCAACCGCATGCGCTTAGAATTTGCGCTGGCACCGCTGACGCTGGATGTCATCAAGACCATGGTGGGCAAGGGCTCTGAAAATCTTATCCAGCAAGTCTTGTCGCTGGATTTTGATGCCGCTGGTGTAGCAGCACGCTTTGACGACGCTCTGGCTGCTTACCAGCGTCATTACCTGGCTATCAATGGTGATCACAGCCAGCTTTACCCTGAGGTGCATGAAGGCCTGCAAGCTATGCGTGATCTGGGGCTGCGCTTGATCTGCGTCACCAATAAGCCACTGGTCTTCGCCCTGCCGCTGATGCAAAAGAAAGAAATCAGCTCTTATTTTGAACGAGTCTATGGCGGCGACAGCTTTGCAAAAAAGAAACCTGATCCCCTGCCCATGCTCGAAACCTGCAAGGCTCTGGGCTTGCCACCATCACAAGTGCTGGCCATAGGCGATTCCAGCAATGATGCAATTGCTGCCCGCGCAGCAGGTTGCCCAGTCTTGACAGTGCCGTATGGATACAACCACGGCGAAGCTGTACAAAATATTCAAAGTGATGGTATAGTCGAAACCCTGTTGGTAGCAGCACAACTGCTGTCAGCGAAAAACTCTCATTGACTTTCAAACCATTCACATAACGAATGTTCATCGATAACAAACGTTCCATGATCACTCCAGGCACTTTTGAGGCCTGGCTATGGCGACGCTGGCAATTCTGTTAAACCACGAATGCCGCGAGTGGCTGTGCACATCCCAAGCACATCTTCTTGCTTGTTATATCAATCTGTTTTACCCGTCCATACTCTCTTGAGCGAATTTGCGTGCGCTGCTAGCTGCTGCTGTAGACGCGTGCATAAGCTTCAGGAACAGGCAGGCGGTTGAAAGAAAACCATGACCGAACTCGAATTCAAATCGTTGGCCGCGCAAGGCTACAACCGTATCCCCATGATTGCGGAAGCTTTCGCCGATCTGGAAACCCCGCTCACCCTGTATCTGAAACTCGCGCAAACCCAGAATGCCGGCAAGAATACTTTCTTGCTTGAATCCGTCATGGGTGGCGAGCGTTTTGGCCGCTATTCCTTCATAGGCTTGCCTGCCAATACCCTGGTGCGCAGCTTTGGCGACAAAGTCGAAGTCCTGAAAAATGGCCAGATCATCGAAAGCCGCGACATGAACCCGCTGGATTTCATTGCCGAATTCCAGGCGCGTTTCAAGGTGGCATTGCGCCCTGGCCTACCACGTTTTTGCGGTGGCCTGGCTGGTTACTTCGGCTATGACGCCGTGCGCCATGTAGAAAAACGCCTGGCTGGCAAGGCACCAAAAGATGATCTAGGCTTGCCAGAAATCCAGTTATTGCTGACTGAAGAACTGGCCGTCATCGACAATGTATCTGGCAAACTCTACCTCATCGTGTATGCCGACCCTACCCAGCCAGAAGCCTGGTCCAAAGCCCGCCAGCGCCTGAAAGACTTGCGCGCCATGTTGCGCCGTAGTGTGGATGCTCCGGTCACATCGGCATCCGTTCGCACAGAGTCCATACGCGACTTCGCCAAGGATGATTACCTGAAGGCGGTAGAAAAAGCCAAGGAATACATCATGGCAGGCGACCTCATGCAAGTGCAGGTGGGTCAGCGCATCAAGAAACCCTATGTCGATTCACCGCTGTCACTGTACCGCGCCCTGCGTTCGCTGAACCCATCGCCGTATATGTATTTCTATAATTTTGGCGACATGCAAATCATAGGCGCATCCCCAGAAATCCTGGTGCGCAATGAAAGCCTGAACGATGGCAGCAAGAAAGTCACCATACGCCCACTGGCTGGCACCCGCCCGCGCGGCGCAACACCAGAACGCGATGCAGAACTGGCAAAAGAATTGCTGGCCGACCCGAAAGAAATCGCCGAACACGTGATGCTCATCGACCTGGCCCGCAATGACATAGGCCGCATCGCCCAGACTGGCAGCGTCAAGGTCACCGACCAGATGGTCATCGAAAAATATTCGCACGTGCAACACATCGTCTCGAATGTAGAAGGTGTCTTGCAAGCCGATTTGTCCAACCTTGATGTATTGAAAGCCACCTTCCCGGCAGGCACTTTGTCTGGCGCTCCCAAGGTCAGGGCGATGGAACTCATTGATGAACTCGAACCCGTCAAACGCGGCATCTATGGAGGTGCCTGCGGTTACCTGTCCTTCGGCGGTGAAATGGATTTGGCGATTGCCATACGCACCGGTGTCTTGAAGGATGGCATGCTGTATGTACAGGCAGCCGCTGGCGTGGTGGCTGATTCAGTGCCGGAAATGGAATGGCAGGAAACTGAAAACAAGGCACGCGCAGTATTGCGTGCGGCAGAACAAGTGCAAGATGGCCTGGATGGAGAGATTTGATCAAATGCCAGACCAAAAAGCTCACCACAGAGACACCGAGACACAGAGAAAAACAGAGAATGACTTATTGAGTGAACAAGTCATCGGTGCAGCAATAGAAGTGCACAAGCATCTGGGTCCAGGTCTTTTGGAGAGTGCGTATGAAAGCTGTCTTTGTCATGAACTGTATTTGCGCAAACTCAGCTTCAAACGTCAGGTCTCACTGGATATTGCCTATAAAGGTGTGGAGGTAGAGTCTGCTTATCGGCTTGACCTGGTAGTTGAAGATAGCTTGGTACTGGAATTGAAGGCAATAGAATCACTGCTCCCTGTCCATACGGCACAACTGCTTACCTACTTACGCCTGACTGGTTATAAAACTGGATTACTTATTAATTTCATGGTGCCCGTATTAAAAAGCGGGATCAAAAGGGTTTCTCTGTGAAACTCTGTGTCTCCGTGACTCTGTGTTGAGAGGCCTTACTTATGTTACTGATGATAGACAACTACGATTCCTTCACCTACAACCTGGTGCAGTATTTTGCCGAGCTGGGTGAGGATGTGCGTACCTACCGAAATGATGAAATTACGATAGAAGAGATTGAAGCATTGAAGCCTGATCATATCTGCATTTCGCCCGGTCCTTGTACACCAGCAGAAGCAGGTGTTTCCATCGCCGTCATAGAACGCTTTGCTGGCAAGACGCCTATCCTCGGTGTCTGCCTTGGTCACCAGGCCATAGGTGCAGCCTTTGGCGGCAAAGTCATCCGCGCCAAGCAAGTCATGCATGGCAAGACTTCTGCCATTGCGCACACTGGTGTTGGCGTCTTCAGAAATTTACCTAGCCCTTACACGATTACCCGTTATCACTCCCTGGCGATAGAACGCGCCAGCCTGCCGGATTGCCTGGAAGTGACTGCATGGACAGATGACGGCGAAATCATGGGTGTACGCCATAAGGAATTCAATCTCGAAGGCGTGCAATTCCACCCCGAATCCATATTGTCCGAGCATGGCCACGCCCTGCTGAAAAACTTTTTGACTGGAACAGCATCATGACCATCTCTCAACAAGAAGCACTGACACGCCTGATAGAACACCGTGAAATTTTTCACGATGAAATGCTGTTCCTGTTCCGCAAACTGATGGGTGGCGAAATGTCGCCAGTCATGATTACCGCACTGACCATGGGCCTGCGCGTCAAAAAAGAAAGCATAGGCGAGATCACTGCCGCCGCCCAGGTCATGCGCGAATTCTCAACAAAGGTACCACTGGCAAATACGGACAACATGATCGACATCGTCGGTACTGGTGGTGACGGTGCGCATACTTTCAATATCTCTACTGCATCGATGTTCGTTACTTCCGCTGCTGGCGCACGCGTCGCCAAACATGGCGGTCGCAGTGTGTCCTCATCCTCCGGCAGTGCTGATGTACTCGAATCTTTGGGCGCGAACATCAATCTCAAACCTGAGCAAATCGCCCAGTCGATAGCACAAACCGGTATAGGTTTCATGTTTGCACCTAACCACCACGCAGCGATGAAGCATGCTGCACCAGTAAGACGTGAACTGGGCGTGCGTACTATCTTCAATATCCTGGGGCCATTGACCAATCCGGCAGGTGCACCGAATATCTTGATGGGTGTATTCCACCCTGATCTGGTGGGTATACAAATCCGCGTCTTGCAAAGACTGGGGGCGCAACATGCACTGGTGGTGTGGGGGCGTGACAATATGGATGAAGTCTCACTCGGTGCACCGACCATGGTGGGTGAACTGGTGAATGGTGAAATCCGCGAATACGATATCCACCCGGAAGACTTTGGTTTGCAAATGGTATCCAACCGCAATCTGCGTGTAAATGGTGCAGACGAATCGAAAGCCAAGATATTGGAAGTGATGAACAATGTTGAAGGCGCAGCAACTGACATCGTCGCCCTGAATGCAGGTACAGCCCTGTACGGTGCGGGCATAGCCACATCGATTGCAGATGGCGTCAAGCTAGCCCAAGCAGCTATCGCATCCGGCGCAGCCAAGGCCAAGCTGGAACAGTTCATAGCAGTCACCCAGCAATTAGGGAAGTAAGCTTATGTCTGATATTTTAAATAAAATCCTGGCAGTCAAAGCCGATGAAGTGGCGGCAGCCAAGAAATATCAGTCCTTTGCCAGCCTGCGTGCAGAAGTAGAGAGCAACAAGGAAGCGCAAGCAGATCTGCGCAGTTTTGAAGGTAGTTTGCGTGGCAAGATTGCGGCGGGCAAGGCAGCGGTAATTGCGGAGATTAAAAAAGCCTCGCCTTCAAAAGGAGTGTTGCGTCCCGACTTTCATCCAGCAGCGATCGCGCAAAGCTATGCTGAACATGGTGCGGCCTGTTTATCTGTGCTGACAGACGTGCAGTTTTTCCAGGGCGCGCCTGAATATCTGCTACAGGCTCGTGCTGCTTGTATTTTGCCTGCATTGCGCAAGGATTTCATGATCGATCCTTACCAGATCTATCAGGCCAGGCATTGGGGTGCAGATTGCATTTTGCTCATCGTCTCTGCACTTGATCACGGCCTGATGGCTGACCTGGAAGCTTGCGCACATGAATTGGGCATGGGTGTCCTGGTTGAAGTACATGATGCTGAAGAACTGGAAGCCGCGCTAAAACTCAAGACTGCCATGCTGGGTATCAATAACCGTAACCTGCGTACTTTTGAAGTGTCTCTGGATACGACCATAGGTTTGCTGCCAAGGATTACACCAGACAAGCTGGTAATTACTGAATCAGGCATCATGTCAGCAGCGGATGTCACCCGCATGCGTGAAGCGAATGTGCATGGCTTTTTGGTGGGCGAGGCTTTTATGCGGGCTGAGAACCCGGGAGAGGAATTAGCCAAAGTGTTTGGGTAACTTGCGACAGAAGCGCAAGTTTAGCCCAGCCCCCGAAAAAAAATATCACCTTTACTCCCAATGTCGTCGCTCCTGCGCAGGCAGGAGCACAGCGACTTTCGTTGGTTATCGAAGGTACTTGTAAAGTCCGCGTAAAAAATACTCTCGCCCTTCAATGCAAACGAGGAAATTGCATCGGGCGGAAATCAAACTCACCACTTACACCCCTTCCCACTTACCGTATCCGCCACGATCACCCCAGCGACAAGCAAACCGGATATGGCAACATTGCCTACCCTCGCCCCTTCCGAATACGCATTCATGCAGTTTTTGCGTTTGGCATCCGCGACGTCCCTGCCAAATTTTTCTTCCATTCTCAATTCAGTGACAGGCTGACTAAAAGCTCGTGCGGGCTCTTTCAAACGCTGCGTCTTGTCATTCGCAACAGCACCGCGCCGCAAGGTATCAAGATCAAGTGAGGCTGATTTACTCTCTGCCGCAGCTTGAGTAGCGGGTACATCAGTGACAGGCAAGGTTTGGGTTTCAGGCGATACGTCTATAGAAACTGGCCTGTTCTTTTCACGGACAGAGGGCAATCCGGACGTGACTGTCCTAGGTGCCCGGACAACTTCAGGCTGCGTTTCAGGCCTGGTTTTGGGAAGAGACTTTGGCACAGCTTGCACCATACTGACATCCAGATACGCCAGCCCGTCTTGCTTTGCTACATATCGTCCGTGTATCTGCCGCAAACCCAGCAACAGGAACAGGTGTAATAGAATAATCCCTGCCCAGTTCGCAGACTTTTGCCATAACGCTTGCTGCGGGTAAGAAGGTGACACTGTCATGCAAGCCCAGGCTGAGGTGATAATTTAATATGACAAAATCATACTATAGAAAGTTCAGCGCCTGCGCAGCAGAAATAGCAGACATAAAAAAACGCCGTACAGCAAATCACTGTACGGCGCGTTATCAGATATCAGATTAGATGCAGTTTACAACTTACTTCTTGCCAGACTTTTGAAAGCTTGGTCTCACCAAACTGGCAACCTTGCCTGCTGCCTGCACTGTCAGGCTCACGGCTGGTACATCATCCGCCTGCAATTTAGCCTGCACTGTCAACAATTCATCACGGCGGAAGGCATGAATCTGCACAGTCTCACCTACACGATACCGTCCCAGCGCCGTAGCCAGACTATCAGCAGCATCTGCAGCAGTGACACGCAAACCATTGATGGCGATGATGACATCGTTTGGCGACAAACCAGCGACATGTGCTGCACGGCCTTCATGTGCATTGGCGATCTTGCAGTCATTACCGTCGCGCACAACACGCACGCCAAGGCTGGTTTTTTTGCTTGCACTGCCATCGTTTACCTGCAAGGCGAAGTCCGCATACAGACTTGCCAGCGGTACGTCTTCAGTGCCACGCACATGCTTGTCGAGGAAGCGACGTACATTCACGCCTGTGACTTGTTCCACCAGACTTTCAAATTCAGTCTCGCCCAGGCCTTGTTGTTTGCCTGACAGGCTACGCTCATAAAAGTCGCGGCCAAATTTTTGCCACATGGCGCGCATGACGTCATCGAGAGACTTTTTACCGGCGGTTTCTGCGCGTATCATCAAATCCAGGCCCAGTGCCACCAGAGAACCCTTGGTGTAATAACTGACTATCGCATTCGGTGAATTTTCATCCTGGCGATAATACTTGGTCCAGGCATCGAAGCTGGATTCAGCCACGCTTTGCTTTGTACGACCGCTACCACGTGTCACCATATTGATGGTTTTGGCCAGCAATTTGAAGTAAGCAGCTTCATCAATCACGCCTGCACGTACCAGCATCAAGTCATCATAGTAGCTGGTGAAGCCTTCAAATACCCACAGCAGGCTGGTGTAGTTTTCGTGACGCAAATCATAGCTGGCAAAGGCCGCAGGCTTGATGCGCTTGACGTTCCAGGTGTGGAAATATTCATGGCTGCACAGGCCCAAAAAGCCGCGATAGCCATCGCTCATTTCCGCCTGGTGTTTGACTGGCAAATCAGTGCGGTTGCAAATCAACGCAGTAGAAGCACGATGCTCCAGACCGCCATAACCTTCGCCCACCACCATGGTCATGAAGACATAGCGGTCCATTGGTGCTTTTTTGGTGCGCGGTTCGAAGAAAGCGATTTGCGTTTCACAGATTTTTTGTACATCTGCGACGATGCGCTCCATATCCATATTCGGTACTTTGCCGGTCACGACAAAGTCATGCGAGATGCCGTGCGCATCAAATGTCGCCAGCGCAAAATCACCCATTTCAACCGGGTGATCTATCAGTTCATCATAATTGGCGGCTATATAAGTACCAAAGCCGTAGCGCTTGGCTTTCAGCTCAGGTAGTGACGTGGCAACGCGCCAGGTCTTGCAGGTGACATCGTCAGAACGCCGGATATCAACCACATGCGCATTCATTTCCTGGCCATGCACGCTCAAAAATACGCTGGTGCCATTGAAGAAACCATGGCTTTGATCGAGGTGCGCTGCACGAACCGACAAATCCCAGGCATATACTTCATAAGTGATGCGCAGAGCGCCTTTGCAAGGCGCAGCTTGCCAGGTGTGTTTGTCGAGCTTTTTCAGTGCGACTTTTTTGCCGTCAGAGCTGGCCTTGATCTGCACGATGTTGCGGGCAAATTCACGCACCATATAACTGCCGGGTATCCATGCCGGCAAGCTGACGATCTGACCATCGGTATCAGGTGCTGCGATATCCAGCGTGACCAGGTACATATGTCCGGCCAGGTCCTTGGGGACGATGGTATATGCCAGTGCATGGGCTGATGCAGACACGTTCGTCACTTGTCTCTTTGTTGTTATCGTTTTTTTCATTCTGAACGATCTTTCTGTTTCTTAAATAATGAGTACTGAAGTGAGGAGTGGGAAGTCGGAACAGAATTTCATGACGCGGTGTAATTACGTACATTGGCCGCAATAAAAGTAAATAACTGCGCCCCTACAACTGCACGTGTCAATTGCAAACGCAAATTGATAAACCATGCTGGCACACCATAAGATTGATAGAGACGCTTGTCTATCTTGTAGGTCGCGATAAAACCGGCAACCTGCACGATAAAACCTATCAGCATATGGTTCAAAAACAGCCAGGCAATAATAATGGGAACCACGCCCCAGATCAGGACTTTTTTGTTTTCATTCTCATGCCCGCCACCTGCCATGAGAGCGACGCCCCAATGCAGGCCGCCAAGAAAAGACAAAATCACAATGCCATAATGCAGTTGTGCCTTGATCAGAGCCCCCAACCAGTCTGGATGCACGATCCAGCAAGCCAGCGTCAAAAAGATAAATGGTGCAAGCCCGGCAATGCCTATCCGTATTGCCAGTTTTCGATTGAGATTATCCATACATTTTGGCAGCACCAATACCGCCCACTTCTAAATCAGGTGGAAGAAAACCGCTATTCTATGGTTATTTTAGTTGTATAGATATATCCACAAGCTATTTAGAAGCAACAAAACTGGCGGTGAAGGTCAAAAATTGTGGAAAATCCTTAGCCGTCGTGCGTATCGTCTGTGAAACCATGTCTTATTTGCAGTATTTTAATCACAAAATCATTGAATCCTGTATTTCAAGCATTTGCTTTCCCTCCTTTATCCAAATGACTGAGCAAGGCATCGCGAGTATCAATATCCTCATGAATGCCAGGGTCATCCACTTCTATTTGCGTGAGCGGATTGCTTTGTAAAACACTGCGGGCACCAATGTCGCCCTGCAAATCCAGCAATTGTGGCAAGTATTGATTGGCAAACCCAACCGGGTTACCGCGCCGTCCCTGATACACCGGCGCGACTATTCCAGCCCCTGCCTGCAAGGCTTCAAACAACAGTGACATGGTAGAAGTTTTTACTGAGGGCATATCGGCCAGGGCGATGACCCATCCAGCACTGTCAGCCGTAGTACGCAAGGCATGTTTGAGAGAATTCGCCATGCCCGCATCAGCTTCATGACAGACCAGGCACTCAATACCCATTGCCTGCAATTGGCCTGCCAACTCCGAATTATCTGGCCTCAGCACAGCAATAACATGCGGCATGACCGCCAGCAAATTCTGTGCGCTATGCTGTGCTACCGATTTGCCATCCGCCAGTATTTGCAAGAGTTTGTCTTGCCGACCACTGGCATCAAAGCGACGTCCGCGCCCAGCTGCCAGCAAAATGCCTGTCCAGCGTGGCGACGAAGTCATCGTGAATTATTACTTTAAATGGATTAGTTGGCTTTGCTATTGCCGGCCGCTGCAGCGATCCTGCTTTCCAGCGTTTTCACATCCAGCATGCCAGGTGCACGCGTGCCATCTGCAAAGAAAACAGAGGGCGTTCCCGTTACACGCAACTTTTGTCCAAGGGCAAAAATTTTATCGTTGGGTGTATTGCAGTTGGCAGCAGCCTCAGGTGCGACCTTGCCGTGCAACATCCATTCGTCCCAGGCCTTATTGCGATCAGCCGAACACCAGATGTTTTTGGATTTGGTTTTGGAATCCTCTGCCAGAATGTTATACATGAACGTGTAAACAGTGATGTTGTCCATCGTCGCCAGCGTCTTACGGAACTGTTTGCAATAGCCACAATTCGGATCTTCAAATACCGCGATGACACGCTTGCCATCGCCCTTGACCATCTTCAATGCAGATTCCAGCGGCAGCTCAGAAAACTTCACCTTGGTCAGGTCATCTATCCTGGCCTTGGTGTAATTGGTGCCATTCTTTGCGTCTATGACTTCACCCGTGAACAGGAATTGTGCCTTCTCATCGGTGTACATGATATCTGAACCTATGCGTACCTCGAACAGACCTGAATATGGCGTCTTGGTCACAGAATCAATCTTCACACCTTCGCGAAATGTGGGCTGTACCAGCTTGCGCACATTGGCTTCTTGCGCCGTCTCGGCAGCAAAGACACTGCCAGCCAAAGCCAGCGCAATGACCATCAGGCCTTGTAGAGTTTTTTTCATTTTCAATCTTCTTTCATTTTCTTCATACTTGCGCACGAACATCAAAACCATAAAAGACCGCAGTCTGGTTCTTGGTCGTATTCATTGCAGCAAACTTACAAACACACCACTACACCACGCCAGACTTATTTCCCCATGGCGTGAGCGATTAATTTGTTCTTTATGACTGGCAAGCGGTCCAGCAAGTTCAATCCCAGATCACGTATTGTACGCAAAGGCGTCAAATCAGATGCAAACAGGCGTGCCAGGCCATCTGTGGTTGCCAGCATCAGCATCACCTCCTCCTTGCGCGCACGCTGGTAACGGCCCAGCAAACGGGCATCACCGCAATCACGATGCGCTTCTTTTTCTTTAATCACTTTCAGCAAATCAACCACATCCGCAAAACCCAGGTTCATGCCATGCCCCGCCAGCGGATGCACAGCGTGCGCGGCATCCCCCACCAGGGCTACTCGTGGCGCGATCATGCTGTGTGGCCGCATCAGACGCAAAGGAAAAGCCTTGATTGCCTCTGGCAGCACTGGCTGCAAGGCACCAAGCACTTCACCACAATATGGCATCAAACGCTCAACCAGCGCAGACAAAGGCTCGCGCAATAAAGTCTCGGCCAGTGCATCAGGTGCCGACCATACCAGTGATACACGGTTACCCGGCAAAGGCAGCAAGGCGATAATGCCATGCTCTTGTACAAACCACTGATGAGCAACACCATGATGCGGTTTGGTACATTCAAAATTGCTCACCACACCCTGCTGATGATAAGAACGGTAATCCAGTCCAATATCGCAAGCACCTCGTACCCAGGACTGTGCACCATCTGCGCCGATGATCAGAGACGCACGTATGCTGCTGCCATCGTCCAGCACTATTTGCGCAGCATCAGGCTGTACCACCAAAGCCTGCGCCCGCCCCTGCACCAACGTCAGATTCTGCGCAAACCGCAAAGCCGTATCCAGCGCCTGGTTCAGATTCTTGTCTTCGATGATCCAGGCCAGTTCATTCACATGCGCGCCATAAGCATCAAAGCCCAGCCTGCCCGCATCAATGCCGCCGCCCTGTACCTGCATGGCCGATACTGGTGCCACCCGCGCCTGATCCAGTGCATCCCAGACCTTTAATGAAGATAGCAAATCATGCGCCACATGGTTAAGCGCATATACCCGCACATCCCAGTCAGCAGTTGAACCGGGAGCCAAATTGGGAACAACTGCAGGCACTCCAGAACCAGGAGCGCACAACAAGTTCACACGTAACCCCGCCTGGGCAAAGCCCAAAGCCGCCGCCTTGCCAACCGCCCCATTACCAACAATACAAATATCGCAATCCCGCACCTGAGCAGACATCAGTCCCCCATCAAAAACCAGATAATGCCCCATTATACGGGAAGCCCACCCACCTGCCCGATGCGCCAGATCAAAGCCCCATCATAGAGAGGAGAACGGCTTTTTTCAGAAAAAGCTTGCAAACCACTCCCAACATGTCTATAATTCTTGGTCTTGGCCTGGTAGCTCAGTCGGTAGAGCAGAGGATTGAAAATCCTTGTGTCGGTGGTTCGATTCCGCCCCGGGCCACCAAGAATAAGCAATAAAATCAAACGGTTACATGTTTATGCATGTAACCGTTTTTGTTTTGTCTTTCACTTTTCTTTTCTATGTAACTGTAAGCTCGCGGCGATTTTGTCCCCCGTTCGCGCTTTATTTGTCACCGCAATAAACAAGGCGCTTGCGGGTTATTTGTCCCTCATGTAAGGGCGCGAAAAACTTTGCACTTGTTTGCATATGACTTTGAATTTTCTCTAAGCTCACTCTTCTTTCGTTTACTCTATATTTTTAAGTCTTTCCATTCATCTGGAATGCTGATTTCTATGATGCGATTGCTTCCTAAGTGGGACGATAAGTCAGCGCGCAGCGACGCTATAGCATTAATGTAGTGGGGTTCGTCTTCTTTTAATGCGCGTAAAATTAATGCATTAATAGCTTCAATTCTCCCAAGCAAATACTTTGGTATTTCCCGCGTAGAATAGTCCAAATCTGTTTGAGCGTTTGGATCGTAGGTCAATAACGACAGTTTCGCCTGAATTTCCGTCATCACTTCATAGTGCTCCTTTTGAAAGTAGACTAAAGATTTGTAATTTGATTGCGCACCAAAGACTCGACCCATGGCACTTGTATTCTGATTTTTAAAAAGAAAAGCCAAAGATTGAATGTTTACTTCCAGCGACTCATCAAATTCGTAAACTATGGGTAGCAATTGCCCCCAATCTGGAAGATCGGCAGTAACACCTCTAGTTTTATTGCGACTGTCTATCACCCCTCTTTTATATACTAGGAAAGCGATTGTCATTTCGGCTAACATGGCCATTGCAACGTTCCCTGCAGCAACCTGCTCCTCTTCTTTTTGGCTCTGACGAAACACGTAATTAGAAAAAAAAGCTAATCCAGCGCCTAAAAATGAGCCTAGCATCGTTTTAGTTATATCCAGAATAATTGTGTCTATGTGGGGCATGCGCTTTCCTTAGAATTTATAATGGCAGAATGATTATAGTGTAGCGATGATCCAATATTGTGTAAGGGCGAGTTTGTTGTAAGGGCGCGCCAGATTTGTCCCTCATTCGCAGATATTTTGGCGCTGTAAAAAATCAAATATTTGCAATACGTTTGTCACTGTCGTCGAAATAGTCCAATTGAAAACACCGCCAATAAGGCGGTGTTTTCAATTGGAACTTTCTATTCCGGCATATTTATATCGCCTTGATCAAAGACTCTGTAATTCCATTGGACGCCGCTAGGAAACTCTATCTTTGTCGACTCCCCACCTTTTAACATGACTGTTTTACGAGCCGACGTGAGTGGAGCTGGATTGCTATCCATGCACTTCATATAGAACACATCCACATAGGCTACCGAGTTACATTGTTGATAGCTAAAAATCAGGTCAACTTGTGTTCCGAATTTGGTCTCAAACGAGCCATCTGCGTAGGCTATTGTGTACAAAATATTTGTAGGGCCAACAAATTGCATTTGAGACTTAATGCCATTCGCGACTTGAAGTTGGGAAGCAGTATTCTTAAAACGCTCGTACTCTACCAACGAACTACCGCCAAACTGATGCTTTCCATTCAGGGTAACGATATTAGAGTAGCCAACATATCTTGCTTGCTTCTCTTTCTTTACTGCATCACCAGTAGCACATCCAGCGAGTGAAAGGACGAAAGCCGATATACAACCAGCGATCAATTTTTTCTTAACCTGAGCGAAATTCATATAATTTCCTTTTTTTTGAAGAGTAGGAGTGTCGGGCTGAATAAAACTTTATCAGTCTGACTAGTTATTTTAATATGAAATCAGCGTAATTCTGATTGCGTTAAAATAAACTTTCCATTATTCCAGGCTCCCAATTCATTATCACCAATTCCTTACTTGTTTCAGGCTGGCCATGGGTATTGGATACACTGTACTTAATGGTAAGTTCCATGATGTGCAAACCGTTAAACGCCTCCCTTATAGCCGGGTGATCATTGATGCTGACCATTACTTTGCCCTTGCAAGTCCGCATAAATTCAGCCATCTGCACATAGTTTTCATAACCAAATTCAACCCCGTATCCCTCCGTCTCCCAATACGGCGGATCACAGTAAAAGAAGGTGTGCGCCCGGTCGTATCGCTTCATGCAGTCTAACCAGGGCAGGTTCTCCACATACGTGCCAGCCAGGCGCAAATGGGCGGCACTCAGGCTTTCCTCTATGCGGCACAGGTTAATCGGTGATCCTGTCGTGGCCGTGCCAAAGTTCTGACCACTTACCTTGCCACCAAAGGCATGCTGCTGTAGGTAGTAAAACCTGGCCGCACGCTGGATATCAGTTAATGTCTCAGGGATAGCAGCCTTCTGCCATTTGAATATCTGGCGGCTACTAATTGCCCACTTGAACTGCCTTACAAACTCTTCCATGTGATGCTGGACGACCCTATACAGGTTCACCAGCTCGCCATTGATATCGTTTATTACCTCTGTTGGCGCTGGCACTGGCCGCAAGAAATACAGGGCAGCGCCACCACAAAACACCTCTACATAACACTCATGTTTCGGAAAAAGCGGCATCAGCTTATCCGCCAGCCTTCGTTTGCCACCCAGCCAAGGGATGATTGGATTCGTCATTCGCTACTCCTGGTGACGCTCCTGGGCGTTCAGGTATGGCACTCCTGGTGCTCAATTCATTTAACGCTTTACATCTGGGACACTTAATACTGAGCCTGGTGTATTCGCCAGCCCCTAGTTTTTTACTACACTTTCCACATCGTATTTCCTGCATTTAACGCTCCGTGCTAACATTCGCCCCACCTGTACAGGTGGCAGGGCCGTGGTTTGAGCGCAGTGCATGCTGCAATCAGATGACTTGATCAGTGTTAGCGCACTGGTCAGGTCGCTCTGTTCTAAACATCGATATTCACTACCGTTAAATCTGGGGCTTCCCCCTCTATCACACCATCCTTAAAAAACACCTTCTTATTCAATGTTGCCGGGCCTCTGGCCGTCACCTGCGCACCTCCTGGTAATTCAATGATGTTGTGACCTGGCCGGACTGCGATCACCTTGCCTACTAAGAGTGGCGGGTCTGGTATCAGGTCTTTGAAGACCTTATAAATATTAGCCATGGGTTTGCACCTCAATAGTCTGGCGAAGCTTTGACTGCTCAGCGCTGATTGAAACACCTTTGACGATGCCCATCACCTCGGCGCTGTCCACATAGCGTGTCATTTTCCCCGGCATGATAATTCCCGCCTCTTGCAATACAGGCAGGCTCAGCGAGTAGCTTGCATTGCGGCCTGTCTCTGCCAGGATAGAGATGCCGCGCTGCCTGGCGGGTGCGCTATCAGTGATCAGGGCATCTGTGATCATAGGGGCCAGCTTCTCACCAGCGGAACCAGCCCGTTTAACGTATCCAAGAATGCCGCCTGCGGTCGTGCCGGATACATACACGGCGTTATAGTCTGGCTTGTCCGTCCAGCTTATTGACTCCCTTGTGACTGCTGCAGATGGCAATTCAATATCAGGCGTGGCGCTTGCCCATTCCCAGGGCTTAACTGGGTAGCGCGGCAATATCCGCAGTATCAGGGCCGTAGGGTCTGGCTGAATGAAAGCGCCTGCCGCATTGGCAATAGTCGTCAATGCAGACATGTAGCTGCCCTGATGACTCCAAACGCCTGCAGGGACTAGCCAATCATCGATACGCCAATCTACAGACCAGCCAATCGGGACACCGTTAATCATCAGCGCGTCATTCATCAACTGCTGTGCTGTGCGCTCGATGTCGTTCTTAAACGTCAGGATAGGGCTGTACGGGTCTGCAAGCAAGGCTGACAGGCCACGGCCACTGATGGATATGGTAGATTTGCCAAACACCTTTTCACGCTGGATATCCTCTGCCAACAAAGAAAACTTTTGACCGTTGACCGACGCTTCCAGGATCACCCGGTCACCGGCCTGGCCAGGCTCGACCAAGGGCAGCGCGCACGCTGGCATCGATGTCGAAAACGACCATGTCCAGCTATCCATATCAATCTGCATTTGCAGGGTCGTGGCTGGCAAAATGTAATTGCCTTCGACACGTCTTAACTGTACGTCGTTAAGCATGATGTAAGTCCTTTTAACGGGTATGACGATGGTATTCACTGGCGGCGTTGTGCGCTCACAAGAAAACACCAGGCTTGTGGAATTCGACCGGGCTGCAGCAAACAGCAAATCAACAGCATTGCCAGGTGGCGGTACATAGCAAGGCGGTTTAACGGGTGGCAGTATTTCTGCCGCTTTCCCTGGCGGCGGCTTCCTGGCCTTCTGAAAACCTGACCTCCCCATCACCTGGAGTGCGTCGGCGTCCTGGAAGCCGTCACGCGCCTGCACCAGGTTGCGCCTTGCATCGCCCCAGCCAGATAAACGGCTGGCCCTTGCAACAGGCTGCATAGACTGGAACGCGGATAGCCTTTCAGTCTTCACAGGCCGCGCCTCTTGCCAGCTCGTCCTGGTCGTTGTCCTTGCTACTGGCGACATCGATGCAAAGCTGCTTAGCCTGCCGATCTCAATCTGTACTGCCTCCGCATGGCTGGCCGTTGTACTTGAGCGATTACCTATCAAGCTATGCGCCAGTTTGACCTGGCCACGCGCAAACAATGGCTTGGCTACCTCCCATTTATCCTGGCTCTTTGCATGGCTGGCCAGCATCACCTGGTAGCTGGTTTTAACGCTTGATTCTGTTTGCTCTGCCTTTTGCCATGCGTTGCTGATCCTGCCCACCACTGGCCTGGCCGTGTCAGACAGATAGCTGACTACGCCATGGCAAACCATCGCTGGATACGTACCTGCCAACGTTCCATGCAGGTCAGGCACGGGTGGCAAGGAAACATCCACGCCACCAAATACCAGGTCGGCAGGGTTCTCTGCAGGACTTTCTGAAAACACCAGGTCAACAGGTACATACGGCGCGGCCTCGCCGCCGAACAGCATCAGCGACGGGTTGCCAGACGGCGCATCAGAAAACAGGAGCAGGCTGGACTCAGTCAAGTGTTATCCCAGATTCAAGGCTGTCAAAAATGCTTTGCCACCCGCGTACAGTTGCGTACTTTCAAGCTGAATCACGCCGTTGCCTGTTGAATCGGTCACGTCGCAATCAAACGCGATCTCGCCGTTACCATTCACAACACGCGCCCAGGTAGCCTGGCCAGTAACAGCTATCAGCCCAAAAGTGCTGGTCGTCAGACTAAGGACACCACCCGCAACAATGCCAGCGGGCTTGGTCAGTGCGACCTCTACCAGCATTTGCGTCTCAGGGCCACCAAAAGCGGGCTGTACGCCGTTATAAATGCGTACCCTGGCGCGACCTGCACCAGCGTCTAAATGAGCCAGGGAGCCTGCTTGCCTGGCTTCCAGGTGTTGTGGCGATATGCTCAAAATCATGGCATCAGCTCCGGCGTTAAATTGTCTGCCACGACTGCGCGGAAATTGTGCGTATGGTCATAGGTCAACACCGTGTATTTAACGTCCATAGAAATATGGTCGAATACATACGCCCCTGTCACTGGGTCACTCCAGGTCTCGCGTATCATCATTCCATCACGGTCTTTGAATAACCTGACGCGGGTGGACACCGCCACGTCTGGCGGGCCTTTTTTCTTCGTCACGCCAGAAATTCTCCCGTTGCCGCCATAGAGTAAATCAGCCTCTTTCCGGCTCGGCGTTGCCAGGTGCGGGTGTTTAAAATTGGTCGAAGGAATACCCACTGAAACCACTCTTTTGGCGACATGCACGCCAGTTGCCAAGATTTCTGGCTTGGTCGTGTCGAATTCTCCGGGCGGCGTGAAGTTCCCAACATACCTGGCTACACCTGCGGTCATTCTTAAGTCATCGATATAACACTGAGAACCTTGCACGCCAGAACCGTCAGCCCCAATCGTGTTCATTATCGTTTCGCCAGGATACGTTGCAGTATTCGGCAACGCCACGCCATCGAGGTACAAGGTCAATTGATTTGATGAGCGTACCGCGCAAACGTGGTGCCAAGTGTTCAGACTCAATGCTGTAGTAGTGCTGGTGATGTAGGGATAAAAAATCAGACTTGTTCCATACACATATAGGCCGCCACTTCCTGTTCTGATCATAAGGGCCGCGTAAGTGCTAGGCGCACTACGTAGATATACCCAGCATTCTATTGTCCAGTCGCTGCTACCCAGGCTGACGTTCGGGAACGTCAGAAAATCTGCATCCCCGTTCAACTTCATGCTTGAACCTCCGTACACACTCTGCACAGTACTCAGTTTCGCGTTGCCGTGGATCACAGGCGTAAATGATTTTGCTCCAGCGTTCTCAATCGAGGTGCTGTTATTCGTGCCGTCGAACGGCAACAGTACTGGCGTGTTATAAAAATACTGATCGGCCATTGTTATCTCCAAGGCCCGGTAACATCAAAGAACATCGCTGCGCTGAGGTACCCAGTGGAGGTGACCGCACGCAAAGAACGGCCAGCCAGATCACCCTGGCCTATGATCACATCCTTGTTCGCCAGGATGGTGTAGGCGTTTGCTTGCGGAATAGCCAGCGCTCCAGGCAGGACGCCCCTATACACTTTGCTACCAAATTCAACCAGGTTAAAATTAACTGCATACACGCCGCCATCTGCTGGATTAGGAAAGGACATTGCGCTAGGGACTGCCCCGGAATACACGTTAGTATCCGAGTACATCAGCGGGAAAGTGCGGCCCATCTGTACGGCGCTTCCCAATCCTGAATAAGACCTGGCGCAGTAGAATTCAGCCGCAGCTACGGCTGAATACATAAGTTGCGCGGCAGTTGCTTGAAACTGACCAGGGTGGTTATATGCATTGCCAGTGATACCGCAGGCATAAGCGTCGCCGCTCTTAGTAGGCACAATATCGCCAAAGTACGTTATCTCTGCCACTCCAGGGTAAGAGGACATAGCAGGGTAACGCACCAGGTAGAATGCCCTGGCGTCGGCAAAGACCAACCATTTAACTTGTGTAGTATCTGCAGAACTACTTTTTTGCCAATAGTAACCGCCAGCCACTTGATTATTAGTCGGAAACTGTCCTGTCCCCGTGTTGATGTCGGACATGGACTCATAGCCGACTACGCGGGTCATGGTCGCGTTTGTGTCATCTACGCGGCAATAACATCCACTGGATGCGCCATCTGCAGATTTGTACGCTGCAGTGTTCGTCGCGTTAAAAGGCTTGAGCCAGCCTGCTCCCGCCAGCTTGGCCGTGATCGTACCTGTAGCAGTCTGGTTAGATATTCCAGCGGTTGCAAACGAAATAGAATTGGCAGTGATGGCAGTAACCCTGGCCTCGCCATTGAGTTCTGCAGGAGACGTTACACCCGCCACGAGTGCCACAGTACCGACCGTGAAGCTGTGGCCAGCGCCGACGTTTAAGGTGGCCACGTTGCCCGCGACGACTGCAGAGGTCACAGAGACCAGGCCAAAGCCATTAATCAGGCAAGCGTCCAGGACAGCGATCTGGCTACCAGGTGTACCAGTCAGCGTTGGCGCACCTTGCATCTCTGAATGAAAATATTTTACTGTTGTGTCAGCCATGGTTCACTTTCTTAAGGTTGGTCAATATCACCACGCACAAGCAGCGTGAATTTGTCGTTGATCGATGTTGGTGGCCCCTGCAGGATCGTGCGCGCTACCCACACCGGGTTAGTCGCACCGATAGTGTTAAAGCGCAGTACATTGCCTACGGCCCAGCCAGAACCCCAGCCGACAGCCTTCAGCGTGAAATAAGGCACGCTTGCGGCTGGGTTGATTGGCGAGCAGTCCGCCGTGGTCGTGCCTGTGCCGATCACGCCCACATGCTCACCGATAATGTCAAAGGTGGTCGTATTGGTAAATCTGATTGCCCAGCGCTCAGTCAATGCGCCTTTGTTCGTGACCACGATAGGTGCAAGCGTGTCGTTGTATGTGCCTTGTGCGTCAGCACCGTTCACTGTGTCCTGCCAGGTGTTATTGAATGTGGTCTGGTCAAACAGCACAGAGACGCGGGCATGTGTATCACCAATAATCATGGCGCTGGACACATACGAACCCATGGGGAAGTTATGCGTCAATGCCCTGGACAGTGTTAATTGCCCGTTGATCTGCGCGTCTGTGACCATGGCCATGTCTTCGATACGGTGCTCAACGGTCACAGGCATAACGTAGCTGGACACGTCCACAAAAGTCACTGTCCCGGCTTCCAGGTCTTGCGTGTAGCCGGTGCTGATCACCTGGCCATTGCCATCAATGACGCGGATACGGGACAGGCGAACCCTGGCACAGTTGATGGTCTGACCGTTCACAACTGCACCAGGGCTGACCGTGGCCGTGTGGCCGACCACCACAAAGCTACCCTGACGGAAGATAGGCACTTTGCCATCCGTTGGCAGGCGCACTGGATCAAGGCCCAGGATGTTCTGGTCTAATGGCAAGTACGAATAACCCACCGCGTTATAGCGCAAGGAATCAGTTTTAACGGCGCTGGTCTTGACGTATTTAACGCCAGTGATGCCCAAGTAAGACAAGTTCATTACGCCAGGGTCATTGGCGTGTGTGTCGTCTACCGCCGTGCCAAAGCGCAAGGAGCAGATGCCGTTATTAAAATCAACTGATCCAAAAACACCGGATGCCGGATTGTTGATGACGCCGTTTATGTCTGGCGTCACTGTGAAATTGTCGCCGTCTTGCTTTGTTCCATCCAGCGAGAAACCGCCGTTAAACAATGGCGCAACAGCAGTCCTGAACGTGATTGCATCTGTCAGCGCCGTTGTGCCTTCAGAATCTATACCTGCGATATTGCTTGGCGCGTTGATCGCTCCTGCAGCCCAGTCAGTCAGCACGACACCATTCATGCTTGACACCGCGCCAATGGAACCGCACAGCGTGCCTGTGCCAGTCGTCACGGATACATCCTTGACCAGGCGGTTATCTGTGGTAACGAAATGCCTTTTACCACTCAGGGTGAAGGCAGACGGCGCAGGAGTGCTGGGCATAAACAAACTGTCCAGCGTGAAATTGTAGGTCTGGCCAGTGCCGTCTGATCCAACATACATCAGTTCAGCAGCGTTGTGCTGCAGGCCCACCCACCAGGCCCAGGACACGGTTATTTCCCCAGGCGGCGTGGTGGCACCGTTCTGAATATTCAGCGTCCGTGTGTACATGCTCTTGCTGATGACCTGGCCAACCTGCACAGAACCATCTGGCAACAGGCTAGTGCTTTGATAGTTGTTTTCTTCTTTCTTGACTCCGCCAATGGACTTAACCAGTGTGCATTCGCCTGTGGTGTAGTTGATTGTTCCTACCGTTAAATTGCTATCGTAATTCGCAATCTGCAGATGACCTGCGCCATCGTCCACCACTTGCACAAGCTCCTGCTTAAAGATTGTGGACATATACCAAGTGAAGCCGCTGTAATTGGTATAGACGGACATCAGGAACGTTCTGGGGCGCACTGGGCCAACAACTGAGAACGCCCAATTTGCACCGCTGTCAGTGAACAAGGCAATAGCGCCGATGGCTGCAGCAGCGTTGATTGTGGACATGACCACGCCTGCATTCTTTGTTGGCAGTGTCTTAGGGCAGAACAATACTTTGCCTGTCGCATAGTTGACTGTTCCGGTAGCGTCCCCAGTCAGAGCACCGTTGTTATCTGTGGCTGTGCGGGCTGTGCCATCGTTCCAGGTCAGCATCAGAGAGCCTGGCTTAATTGCGTCATTGATGGTCACGACCTTGCCAAAGGCTCTGGCCTGGTCACCAGGCTGGCCTGGAATCAGGGCCATAGGACGCGAGGTGGACGTGTCGACCCATTGCAGGATGATCTGGCTACCTACGTCCGGCAATGTTCCCAGGGTCACTGAAACTGTCCCGGTTGTGAAATTAACCGACCCTGCGCCTATGACACTTTCTGAACCACGGATAGCGCCTGAACCATCGTCGGAAAGAACGTACCAGCGAGACAATGCGCGGTAGCTGACTTGCAGGGTTCCACGCGCTGGGATGGATGCGATAGAAAACACCCAGTTTGCGCGCTGGCCCTGGGCAGTGACAGGAACACCCACTGACGAAGTGACAGATATGGGCGTATCTGCAGGCGTATAGGTGTAGGTTGTGGAATTAACGCCCGTCCCGAAAATGTTTGTAGAGACAGATACCACGCCGTTTTCATAATCGATTGCACCTACTGCCGTGTCAGCGTTAAACAAGACACCGCCCTTGTCAGTGACCGATACGCTCCCTACGGCCAGGGTGAAAGAGCCAGGCAGTATCTTGCCGCCTATGTACAGGGATTGCGTTTTGTTCAGCGCAGCGTTGACGGTGTTGCTGTATGGCTCCCCAGCTTTGAGCAATGGCAATGAACGCTGGCTCATACGTGCATCAGCAATCGGTACTTCGACTTTTGTGCTGGGTACAAGCTGAGTGAATATGCTGGAGCCTTTGACGACCAGGTCACCCAGGGAAGCAGACTGGGTAAGAGGCACGACACCGTAATACCTGGCCGCGTCTGCCACGATGGTGGAAAACATGCGTGTCCTGCCAATATAGTCGCTGGCGGCTGGCTCTGTGCGCGTGGCATCGAGGCCCGCAAAGTCTGCTGTCAGTGCATCACTCAGCGTTAAAGATACTTCCAGACGGGTAAAGTCGCCGCTTGTATCTGTGATGGTGCGGACACGCGACGACGCGGCAATGATCTTGATGTATTGCTCTAGCTGCGTGGGCAAGCCGTCATTCTTGCGCATGACCAGCGTGTCACCGACTGCAGGCGCTGGGATACTTTCGCGCTGCAGGACTGTGACGATACGCTGACCCGCGATGTGGTCACCAAACAGGATTCCGGGATACCTTGCGCCCAGGGACAGATAAGATTCAATCCTGCCCTTCGCGGACGCCCTGGTGTCAAACACTTGCCCAGTAGAGAACAAGGTAACAGATACCTTTGGGTCTGCTGGCGGTTCGGCTACGATCACATTTGCGCCAAAGTACGTGTCCACGCTGTTTGTCAGAACAGATGCAAACACCTTGCGCAAATTCACACGGCCACCAGCGCGGTCAAGCTCCGAGATGTCCGGGAATATGCTATTGCTTGTGCCGTCAATAATGAGCGTGGCGGTTGGGCCACCGCCGCCTTCGGGAACATCGTCCATTACTCTTGATGTCTGCAGCGCGACATCGCCTCCTAGAATAGGCATCGTTAAATCTCCATAAACTTAAGTTTTACTAACCAATAATCATCTGCGTCATAGGTCGCCATCTGGCGAACCGGCTCAGCTTCCAGCGCTGGCGGTTCATGGTGGCGAAAGACCACGTTAAAGCCCCGGCCATCGTCAAGGGTCAGGCGGAATTGCTGACCAGGTGCAGTTGACCAGGTGCGCAAAAGGTCAGCGACGGCCCTGGTGTGCCAGGCCATGCTGTTCTCAGGCGGCTGCAGGCTGATCGGTCGACCAGCCTGGCGCGTGGCGTATTCAAGCAGCAGCGCACCTGTCAAGCTGTATTCAGCAGACGCAGTAACTGGCGTCCATTCGTGTTCGTCGACCCACATCAGGTCGTGCGATAGCTCCAGGTCTTGGCCCAGCGTTAAATTGCGTAACATCATGATGCTGTTCCTTTTGCGCGTTTCAACATCTGAAGTAAATCGCGTTCGTTACTTGCGTCTGTCGTGACCGGAATGGTCTTGCCACCGACCGTTAAATCTAATTGGATGACTTTCTCTGGCCGCTGGTTGTCGGCTGGCTTGGCTGACTGCTTGACCAGCTCCTTAATGGCTGGATCATCTGACATCCTGGGAAATGTGATCTGGCTCAGCAACTGGCGTGACAGGTCGGCTACGGTCGGCGCGTTGCGGTAATTTGCTGCCTCTGGTGCGGTCAAGACCTTTTCATCTTCGTGCAACTCGGCCACATAGCCGTTTCTGGGTACGCGATCCAGCCCGCCCTTATGAGAACCGTCCACACGGCGATAGAAACCGCCACTGGAGCCTCCAGGCGCGGCAAAGCCGCCAGTGCCTCCACTTCCATCGTTTATTCCAGCGCTGCCTTCCTCGCTTGTACTCAGACCCATGGATTCAGCCAGTGTTTTAGCGCGGTTGTAACTGCGCATGATGGAGTCAGCACCGTTCTGAGAGAATGAGCCACGGTTGTTGTCATACATAGCCTTGTTTGCCTTGGCAGAGTCCCAGGCTGCTTGCGCACGTTGTTTGTTCTCGTCTGTCGGCTCTATCTTTTTCCCGTGTTCGGCATCAAACAGCATGTTTGCAATGTCGGCATCCATCGCACCAGCAGTGTGGTTCACGTCATTGGCCTGGCGCTGTGTTGCCTGGTTTTCCTCAGTAATACGCTGATTGCGCGCATTTGCGTTTTCGTAAGGCTCGACATCTCGCACACCGTCAACACCCCCAGTCTCACGTCGACCACCGCCAAGCTCGGTCACTCCGGGGCTGTGACCTTCTGCTGCATCGATGCGTCTTTGTGCAGAACGTTGCCCGGCAAGCGCTTTCTCAGACCTTGCCGCAGCAGAAGCGACTTCAGCGGATGCGAGAGCAGCCTTCTTGGCTTCTTCTGTAACACCTGCCAATTTACTTGCGAGAGCATCTACTGAAACACCTGCATCAGTGAATATCTTAGGTATTGGACTGGCGGCATCTGCAACCCTGGTAGTGCTACTACCGACGTCTGAAACTTGCTTATTAAGTGCATTCGCTTGCTCGGTAGCGATCTTTACAGAGTCCGCGACTAATTTCTGTTGAACTACCTGTTCCTCAACGCTCAGTGTTATTTGCTGTTGATCGTAAAGCGCCTTTCTTGCAAAGTTCACGCCGTCTTCTGCAATACGCGCAGCGTCGCCCAACGCTTTAGCCTTCGCCCTGTACGTCTCCACGTCATCTTTACCAATGTGAAGTTCTAATTCTTTTTCCGCGTTCAGTTTTTGCTGCAGGTTCACTAATAATTTGTGCGACTGTATAGCCAAGTCATAAGAAAATTTTGCTTCGTTGGCCTTTTCAGCAGCCAGTTGCTTGTTTAGTTTTGCAAGGTTAAGTTCTTCCTTCGCCAATGCGTTACCGGACTTCGCGTACTCATTTTGCTTTACCAGCACATCCAGGCTGGCCCGGCCTAGATCGGCCTGCGCCTTGATCATGTCCAGATGCGCTTTCGCAATGTCCACTTCAGACTTGGCAAAATCTGACGCCCGTTTTGCCATGCGTGAGAATGCAGCCTCTGCGCCGTTACTTTTTTCCTCAATCTCTTTCAGTGCGCGCACAAGGGCGTCACCTGCAATGGTTCCTTCCTTACCCAGTCGCTGCACTTCTGCACGCAGGTCGGCAAATTCTCGGTCTGTCTTTGCTGCCTTCAGCGCTTTCTCAAACAACTCATCAAACTTAATACTTACGTCTGCCAGCGCTGGCTTAATGTCTCCAGAGATTCTTTTAACGTCACCCAGTGACGCGCCAATCTGATTAAGCTCTGCGAGAGTTTTTGCAGAATCAACTCCTTTTGAAAAGGCGTCGTTCATGATTTCTGCAGTCGTTTTAGTGCTGCTGCCAAGTGTCTGGATAGTGCCAATGACTGTGGAGAACTCTTTGTTTAACGAAATGAGGCGATCTTTCCCGTCAAGCTGAGCCAGTTTCAATGCAGCTTCATCAATCGCTTTTGAAAAGTTCTTCACATCGTCACTGGCCAGCGACTGCAGACGCTTCTGCAACTGCCCCAGTTGATCAGTTGTCAATAGCCCGCTGGCCTGCATTTCCTTGAGTTTGTCACTCAGCACACCAGACTGCGTGGCTAGTTCGCTGGTGTACGTTCCGTTTTTCCTTACGGCTTCCGTTAAACTCAACACCTGAGCCTCGGCTTTACTGAAGTCAGTGACCTCAGTAAGTTTCTGCTGATAGGTAGCTGCGTCGACCAGCGACTGGCGGTACTTGCCGACAGCACTTTCACCACGGGCAAACTGACTAACGGTCTGATCGGCAAAGCCCATCATATCTTTGCCCGTCGCTTGCAGGTTGTCACCAACACCCTGGATGGCCTTGCCCCAATCCTGATTGACATACGAAACCAGCCTGCCAAATCCTGAAATGATCTTGCCGATCACGTCCAGTGCTGCACCACCCATTCCAAATATGGTAGCTGTGACTATATCGATACCATCTTTGAGTCCTGCTAGTACCAGAGCGACAGCTTCCAGTACGGTCTTGATGGTCTGTCCCAGTACGGTGATCTTTGCACCCGTCGCGTCTGTGTAGTGACCAAGCGTTAAAATCTCGGTAGCGACACGGATCACAAAGCCCAGCAAGTCCATGAAGCCTTTCCCCACTGCAGCAAGTGAAGGATAAATCTCACCCAGCATGCCCAGGACTGTATTTAAGGCGGCACCCATGGCATTGCCAAAGGATGACACTCCATCCGCCAGCAAGCGCGATGCTGCCCCCGATTTGTCGATGCCCTGGGCGATTCTGTCGGCATCCTTCAAAAACCGGGTTGCAGCGTCCACCAGTGCGCCATACGCAGGCAGCAGCTTGCTACCAATGTCATTGGCCAGCTCTTCCTGGTATCGCTTCAAGGACTGGATTTTCTTGCCCACGGTATCCATGGACGCCTCATAAGCGCCCTGGAGTTTTTCAGCCTGCTTCAGTGATTCATCCATCACTGCCTGGGCTTTTTGCTTCTGGGTCAGTTGTTCAACGGTCTTGCCTATGGAAAGTGCAAACTGTCTCTCTGCAGCTTCAACGTTGACCGTTAAACCCATGTAACGCAGGCCGACTGTATCCAGTTGGGAAATATTGGTGATTAGCTTGGTCAGCGTAGCCGATGAGTTTTCACCTGTGACCACTGCCAGATCCTGGGCAGCCCTGGCAAGCTTCGCCACCTGGGACACTTGGCCCTCGGCCTTCGGGCCTATCTCCAACCCGGCCTGGATCATTTGAGTGATGGCCTCGCGTGTTCCCTGGGTCGTGATGCCTAAGCCTTTAACCTCCTTTTCATACTTTCCGATTTCTTGCGCACCGTAGCCAGCGTTTTTGGCGACCACGTTCATGGTAATGCCAAGCGTCTCTGTTCTGGCCGCATAGTCTGCAGATTCTTTAAGACCATAAGCCACGGCAAGAGCAGTAAATGCCCCGATCAATGCGCCGACGTTGTCTTTCAAGAACCCGGCACCAGCGGTGACTGCCGCCATTTCCGGGTTCATCATGCCTAGGGTTTTATTTAACGTTCCACCGCCGTCCGAAGCTCCCTTAAGCTCTTGATTCAGTTCTGCCAGCTTTGCCTTGGTGGCGTTGGCGACAGACTGCAGTTCCTTGCCAGATAGCTGGCCGCTGCTAGCAAGCTGCTGCTGTGCCTGGGTAACTTTGGTTATCTCAGCGCGGATGTCTGCAAATGAACGTACACCGATGGCTTTGTATGCCTCAGCCTGGCCGCTTAATTCGGTGAAGCCTTGCTTGCCTGCGGATGCATTTGCACCTGCGGTCTTGGCAGATTCACCCAAGCCTGTAATTTCCTTAGCCAGTTTGGTGACGTTATCCAGTCCCTCAACCAGGCTTTTAATTTTCAGTTCCAGGACTGTTGACATTCCCTCAGCTCTCCATTTGCTTAATCATTTCTTTAACGCTGTCTTCGTTCCCTTTGACTGCAATCAGCATCAAGCCAAACAAGTCGGCTTGATGTCGCTTTCTCTGCTTTTCGACACTGGCTACAAACGCCTGGAACTGTGGCCAGGTGTAATTTAGGATGTCGGTGTAACTGTGGCCGTTGGCAATGAGGTCTTGGAAGCCATCTGCCCAAGTGCGTTTAACGCTTCTGTGCTGCTGTTTGCGGTTTGGCCGAGGCTGTCCATTGCTGCCAACAGTTGTGGCAGCACTTTCTGGATAAAAAAATCGAGATTGACCTCCAGCAGTGCGCTGAGCAGCAATACGGCTTCATCTGGATCAAGGTTATTTACCCAGTCGCGGGGACGATCTGCCAAGACAGACAGCAAAGACAGGCTGTCATTTGTATGCACGATGACCAGATTCAGGATGTCCAGTTTTTCTGACTTGGCGCGGCCCAGCAAGATATAGGCGATGGGCTGTATGGCGACCAGGACTTCTGGCAGTTTTCCGATCTTGAAATGCCGGATAGGAAATTCTTCACCTGCTACGGGAATGGTTTTAACGGTAGGAATGACCTTGTTCAGATCATCTTGTACTGCAGGATTTGCTGCTGTCGTCATGTTCGCTCCTGGTTGACTGGATAAGTACAGCCAGTCTAAAGAGCAAACAAAAAGCCCATCAGAGGATGGGCTTCAGTGAGATGCATGCCGTCAGTGACGGCGTGTTTTAAGCGCTTGATACCTGGAGTATTCGCCCAAATCGTCCCATCTCGGCATCGGCGGGTTTGGTGGTATCACCCAGCACTTCTGCACTGATCTTCATGTCACCTTGCTTGTCAGTAATCAATGACAATTCTTTCAGGGGCTCCGTTTTGACACAGTACAGTTCAACTATGACAGGTGCGCCACCCTGTGCCAGGTTGATGCCTTCGTACCGCAGGAACACGTTGTCAGGTATGACGGCAAACATGGCAACAGTATCTATTGCGCCGTGACTGTAGGCGGCAACCAGGGGCTGTGTCAAGCCAGTGGCATCCTTGACAGTGAGTGCGCCATACTTGGGGTCGATCTCGTACTTGGAAGGATTCACCGTTGCAGGAGTGGTTGCGGAATCCGTGATGACTACTGAGCTAACGAGTGGATTTTCCAGGCGAACGCGATCGCCGACCAACAGACCAGTTGGCAATCTTTCCCCCGTAACAGAACCCGAAGCAGACGTGATAGATTTACCGTAGAGAGCCAGATTCAGGTTTTCATTACTAAAGTCCATCAGCGTCATGTCCACGCTTGCGTCTTTATCGACAATGAGACTCATTGAAGTGGTTTTCTCACCGCTCCATGCCTCTTTGCGTTTGATTGGTGTTGTCTTGAGGCTGACCTTCAAGTCATCAACGTCACCCAGCCAACGTAACACCAATGGATTGCCAGCAGCGTCGCGTTTTGCAAGAAACACTTTGCCCTGGCCATAATAATATTCAGGTTGATAAGGCATGTTATGGACTCCTTTGTATTGTGGTCAATTCGTTTTACTTCTTGGCTTCTTTGCCGCTTTTGCCATCTGGCTCCTTGTCGTTGATGACAAGGTCGCCCACACCGACAGCGGTCAACCATTCAGCATCCATTGGCGGCACAGAAATTTCTGTACCTACCTCATATTCAACGCCTGCATGCGTGTGCGGCTTTTTCAGACGTACCGCGACGTTTTGGTTACTCATAAATCCTCCGTTAGGTATTAAAAACAAACTCTGCTTTGAAAACAAACGGGTAGTAGCCGTACCCGTTTGCGTAATGTGGTGGAACCGGCCTGCCGCGTACTAGTGGTTTAACGGTGTCGTCTGGTTTCCAGCCGCTGACTGCCCGTAGGAGTGACGCAATCAATGGCCCAGCTAATCGCCTGGCACCTTCACCTGTGTTAATTGGGTCGGCGTCATAGACAGCCAGAATCACTGCCCAGAGCTGGGTAACTACTTGCACCTTGCCCAGATTGCCCTGGTCTTTGGATGTCGTGCCTGTTTCATCGCCGACATAGATGACATGTGCTGCAGGTGTTATCTGCTGCTGGGTCGCCAGGTCGGCCAGGTTGGCGCAGGCATAAACCCCTTGTAAGCCAGGCATTTTTTCCTTGATCCTGGCAATCAGTGGCTGCTCTATGAACAGGTAATCTTCAATTGCCATTACCAGTCCCTCCCGCCAAACACACTGCGGCCTGGTGCAATTTGGACGGTATCGGCTGTCTGCGCCACCTTGTTTTCGACATCCAGGCCAAGTGAACACTTGCCCTTGGATATCTCTGACAGCAGCCTGATCCTCTGGTGGTATCGCTTCGATACAGGGTGATCATCATCAATCCTGGTATGCAGGAAATAACGTGTCAGGTCTTGACTGATCTGCTGCAGAATGATGGGCGTCGATGCCAGAGGCAGCGGGTAGCGTCCTTCCAGGTACACATCGATTTCTGCCTGGGCTTGACTGATAGCCTTGTCAACCACGTCCACATTTACCGCTGAGCCTGGCACGTCGCGGTTACTCAGAGAGACAAGCTCTTTTTCCCCAAAGGCATCAATCAAGTCCTGGACACTGCAGTACATATCACTCTCTCCGCAGGTATGGGTCGCTCGCGATGGCCATAAATTGCTCTTCGGTCAGGTCGTCCAGATTGACTGGTCGCCCCTGATCGGTAAAGCAAATACCGCCCCTGTAACGGCGATTGTTAGGCACATTGACTGTGCGAATATTGACGACGCGGCGTACGTCCACAGCATTTGCGTTTATGTCTTCTTCAGTAACTTGCATAAGAGCCTGGACGAGTGACTCGATTTTGTCGTTTACTGGTGGCTGATCCGTCAATGCTACTTCTTGATTTACGGCCTGCTCTTGCAGGGCTTGCGATTCGGCTTGTTCAGCCTGCTTGCCTACATCACCTGCAGACTGGCCCTGGCCAGACGGGTCTGGCTGCTTGTCCTGGACTGGCTGAGTCTGCAACTCCTGTTGCCCTTGTAACGTTGACTGGTCTGGCTGTTTTCCAGCATCATCACCAGCTTTGTCTTGTTTCTTGCTCATGGTTGCTCCTGTACGTAATTGTTGATCCTGGCCTAAACCTCCCCCACATCTGGGGGAGGGGCAACTCCTGGCTAGTGGGTTATGCGTTCACCCAGGCAGAGTCCAGTACTTCGACCAAGTTATAGTTGGGGTTGTCGGAGCCGTTGGCCATGCGCGCTACTTTGATCACTTCGTTGGCGGCAGAACGATGAACAGTTGGGCAAACCAGGAGTGTTGGCGTGATGTTCAGAGGGTTGCCGCCGTCGCCTTTGAATCCGCGCATCAGGTCATATGCTTCTTCAAAGCTGGCCTTGGTCAGTGGCTTAGTGCTGCACACTGCCATTTGCCAGAAGCCGAAACCAACATTGGAGCGGGCACGAACACCGTAACGGTAGGTGTCCCTCATGAATACGCTTTCATCTTCGTTCGATTGCATCGCAGTCAGCTCAGCTGCCGAGCGCTTCTGGAAGATGATCGGCTTTACCGCCCTCGACGTGTCGAGCAGATACCATGCGGCCACAGCACCAGAGGCAGGCGTGAGCAGGTTAGAGACGTTCTGCGGTGTGCCTGTGCCATCTGTATTCGGGTAGACAGGATGATCGGTGTCAAAGAAATTTTGCCCATCAAAACATAGCGTGGACTGCCCGGTCTTGAGAATGCCGAAAGAATGCTTGTCGGGATAACGTGCAGCGCTCAGTCCCATTTCCTGGAACAAAGGCGTATAGACGCCCACGTTATCATCTTCGATATCAGTACGTTTTACTGATACGGACGCTTCATACGTCTTATTGACGATCGCGTAGGAAGTGGTGCATCTTAGGCTCATACTGGTCTGTGTCGTCCCGGCGCTCGTAGAACCGGATGTACTGCTTGCTACCCACGACCTGGACAGACTCGCCGATGGCAGTCATGGCATTGATCCAGCGCTCATCCTTGATATCAAGTCGGCGCAATGCCAGGATGCGGCCATGATTAAGGTTGCCTTCCTTGTCAGTCTTAAAGGCATCCTGAACAAGTACCTGGATTTCAGGGCTTGAGCCTTGGCTCCATTCCTTAATGCATTCATCAATAAGCGCTTTGGCGGCCTGCAGGCGTTCGTCAAACTGGATGTTCTCTGATACGGCAAACTGTATTTTGTATTTGCCATCGAAAGAAAACATCGTGACATTGCCTTTTTTGCCGCCAAGCTTTGCCTTGTACTCTTCGGCGCTCAAGGCAACAAAGGCGGCAATGTCACCGAAAGCGGATTTCTTGAATTCGCTCAAAGCAGCATTGAGAGCCACCGCTTTAACCATCATTTCTTTCACCAAGCTGTCCCTGGCCTTGTCGATGGGCTTGACCTTAGATTGCGGCCAGAAGCGGCCCTGTGCGTCTTCCATGTATTCTGTTGTGTCGGTTGTCATGTTGTTCAATTCCTTGCCGTTGAGCTCTGGGTATTGCTTAATTTCTGGTTTCTTTACAACTACCTGCAATGGTGTGTTCATTCTTCATCTCCTACGGTGATTTCGACAGTGGGAACGGTATTACCCACGGGTTTGTTTTTGGTTGGTCGCACAACGTCCTTGATCTGCTCCAGTTTGTCGTTGCCCCATTCGTTATGCAGGACAATCAACACCTTGGCATTCGCTGGGCATCGACGCAGTTTTTGCATGAGTTCCAGGACTTTCATTTAACGCCCCTCTAAAGTAATGAGCGCGGCGCGAAGCCTGTTTCGGCTGATCATGGTCTTGACCCGGTTTTGCTCGGCAAACCTGCGATTTGCCTGCAGTTGCTGGTCGTACCAGTCGAGGTCACGGCTCAACTTGATGTAGCGACGATCCAAGCGCTTGATTTGGAATTCCACCATTGCGTGTTTAACGCTGATAATCAGGTTCTTCATGCTGCCTCCGCTTCTGCGATTTGAGGGCCACCGACTTCTGGCAGTGGCAGAGTTACCTTGTCGATGATTCCTGCTTGTTGCACTGGTTCTGGCTCAGCCTTGCGCACTATTGAGCGCTTCGCTTTAACCTTTGGATTGATGGGTTCTTTAATCTGCGCTGGCTTGTGCTGGCAGGACTGGCATGCTTGCCACTGCATCATCTGTATCGGGTTATGTGACGGTGCGGTACGTAATGCAGTCTCGCGGCAATGGATAGCCCCCACCATTGCCCCTGTATGTGGGCAAGTCAGTTGCTCGAACGCTTTGCGATAGCGTATTTCCATGTTGGCCGGACTGGCCCGACCGCTGCCATAGGCACCAAGTGCGTTAATGAATACTGAAAGTGTCGGGCGTGAAACCCCCATTTTTAACGCCACCGCTGCAATGCTGGTAGCCTTGGTTTCGGTGTGGAGAGCCTTAAACCAGTCAGTGCTTAAATAATCCGGCATTTTCTTGGCTTCATTCATCTTGCTCTCCTGCTGGTTCTTGCCAGATCACTTTTCCCAGATTTTGGTCAAATACCAGTTTTGTCCGCTGGATCATTGGTGCGCGGACACCAGTGTTCATCTGCCTTAGGAGTCTGTATCTGGTAAGAGCCGGTTTTTCTCCAGCTTTACCCCGGCTTGTTATCTCCAAATATCCCGCTCTGGCCAACAGCAATACATAAGACTTTGCTGCTATCTCACTACACGTACTCGTTGGAGTTGATGCATTGGCTGCTAACTCGCGGTAGTTGAAGTCCTGGCCGATGAACAGTCTGCGCATGGTTCCCCACATGCGTTCCGCATAGGTGCCTTCTGTTATCAGGTTTCCCTTTTTATCAACACGCGGCGCTTCGACACCGTTGTCTTTGATAAGCTGGTAAATATTGCGAATACAAATGCCGTTCACATGCTCCTGATCAAGGACTGTTATAAAACCCGCTTTTGAGAGGGCACTAAAATAGTCTTTGATTATTGAGACATCTGCATTCGCCTGCTTTTCAATCAGCGATTGCGTAAATGTCTTACCTTTTCCGTTCAATTTCCGGATTGCTTCCCAAATACGTTGGCGTGGGCTTTTTCCACCGATCATTTCAATTTGGCTGGATTGTCTAGACATGCTTAAACCCTCCTGTCCGGTGCACGATCTGCAGGCAGTGAAATGCTTGCAAGCTCTGCGATGCCGACCTGATCCAGGCCAAACAATTGGCTGTGCTGGTGGATGGCCGTTAAACAAGTCACGACCCGGCGGACACTGCCTTTTGAGAGAGTCACCAGCTTGTCCAGAACATCTGCTGTCAGTTCAACGTCAGGGCAATAGATGGGCGTCAGCTTTTCGGCATCGTCGTAGCTCACGCGCTGGGCCGGTGCCCAAGCAGATACGCGACTATGAAAGCGTTCCCAGGTTTCCAGTTTGCGTGGCAGCATTTCCTCACCGACCAGCAGTAATGAACCTTGCGAACCCTCGTAAATATCGCGGGTCAGCTCTATCAAAGTGTCAGACTTGGCGGCGTGATCAAACTCGTCAATGATCAAAGTGCGCCGTGATGCCGAAAGCTGCTCCGTGACCATGTCCAGCAGTTTTGCTGCCGTAGTGGCTTTATGCGGAATACTCATTTCAGAAAGGATTTTGGAAAGTAGGTCTTTGCTACGCCAAGCCGATAGCATCTGCACGTAGTAAGCCCGGCTTTCATTCGCCAGGGAGTTGGTGGCAAAGGTCTTGCCCCAGCCGCTAGGGCCATACAACACTCCAATACCCGGTACACCCTGGCGACGGGTCGCCAACTGCTCCAGGGTGGCTTGTACTACATCCAAAGTAGCGATTGCTGCGATGCCGCCTGCTGGTCTGGCCTTGCTTAAATTTGATTGTTTATTCATAATCATCCTTGTTTGTTAGTCGTTCCGTTCAGACGCAGCACGGTTGCAGCCGTGTTGCGTTTTTCTTTGCCCTCATCCATGCGCCGTTTTTTGGCCGCGAATTCAGGTGTTTGCTGATAGCTTCCGTACCAGCGCGTCAGTCTTGCGTCGTCTATAGTTCCTCCGTTCTTGAGTAATTCTTCCAGTCCTAGCCACTTGTTGAATCGATGTTCGGGAGTCTCAGGAATCACCGACACATTGCTCACAGCAGCCTGTTTAACGGGCGTGGCTTCTTCCGTTTTGCGCTTATCGATCAAGCGTCTCAGTTCTGCTGGTACTTCAGTTTTTGCCACTACGCCGTCCAGAACGCGGGCAGCTTCGCCAGCAGCCGTTAAACCTGTGCTACTGTGGGAAATGCTGGCTTTCGGCAACGTGGCCAGCTTGCCTGCAGCCTCGGCGTTGTCACGCAGCAGCATGTCCACCAGTTCGTCCGTGTTGACTTTCTTGGTTTTTGCGGCCTTGCGTTGCTCGGCAATGTTGTGACGCTGCACCTGGCGGGCTTTGGCGGCCAGCTCCTGGCGATTGATGCCAGTACGTTCTGGACAGCGGGCGATACAGACAAACTTGCCTTCGTGGTACACCACGATCTGGCCCAGGTCGTCTGTTAAACGCAGCGTCCCGACGAAGTCGCGGCTGATGTAGTCCTTACCGTTATCTGTCACGATTTCTTCTGGCACCCCCCAGCTCAACAGCGCCAGGCGCAGGGCCAGCTTGTGCGTCTCGGCCCTGGGCGTGGGTGACAACACCATGATTGCGCGGCGGCTGTAGACGTCGATGATGACGGACACGGAATAGCGGCGCAGGCCACCCTCTGGGGTCTTGAGCATCCAGTCTGCGGGAGTAGCATCCATTTCCCAGCGTTGGTTCAGGCGTTCCACGCCTTCGGACGCATCGCCAAACGCGACCATACGTTTGTTTTTCCACTCGTCTGGATTGACCGAAGCCATAAAAAATTCTTCGTTCTTCTGTTTCCAGGCATTGCAGAATCGTGTTGTGGCAAAGTACGAAGGAGCGTTAAACAGCATTCCGCCTGATTCACGATCTTTAGCTGCTACGCCAAGCAAGTCAGTTAGCGTCTTCATTGTGATAGTGGGACGCTCTATCAAAATGGCAATCGCGGTCTTTTCCAGTTCAGGCTGGGTGGTGAATACATTCACGTCTTTGCGCGCCTTGCCTGTCCAGCCGTCTATCAGGCCGGACATGCCTTCCTTGTTGTACTTCAATACCCAATGCTCTACAGAACGGCCCTGCAGGGGCTGGTACTTTTGAAGCAGTGCCACGTCCAGGTCTATTTCATTGGCGTTAAATGCATTTGCATACGCCCAGTAGCTGACCTTTTTACCCATAGGGTGCGCGGCGTACCATGCTTCCCAGCTTTTAACGATGGTGTAACGGCTGTCAAAGCGGGCTTGCTGGCCTGGTGCGTGCACTTCTGCGACCTTGCGCAGGCTAAGCTCGGCCTTTTGCCTGGTTGCTTGCAGTTCGGCTGCAGCTTCGGCGCGTACCTGGGCGACGACAGCCAGTTCTTTTGATGCACATGCGCCGCGCTGGTGTATTTCCACGCGCTTGGATACGTCCCTGGGCAGGTTCGCCAAGACAAATATTTTGCGTTGACCACCGCGACCAGGCACTGTGGAAAATGTCCAGTTTTCGCGGTTAGCGCGGATTTCGGCTGCGCGCTTGCTCACTTTTAACGCTGCTGCAATGATGTTTAAATCTATGCTCATTTATTTTTGACCCAGGCGTTTTAACGCATCAGATGACAGTTTTTCTGCGACGCCTGCAGGCAGGTAGTTATTGAGATGTTTTTGACGCTCCTTAATAGCTTTCTCTTGCATGGCCAGCGCTCCGAGTTCTGCCACCATGGCTTCTTCGCCGCGCAGGATGCGGCAGCCGCATGCCTCTGCGATGTATTCAAGCAATGAGTAATCGCCTGTTGCTACAGTCAGGGCTGGCAGTGCTTCGAGGGGGAAGCGTTTGCCCTCTGCGGAGTTGGCGCAGTATTGATCCAGCATGTCTTTTGTCAAAGAGCGATTGCTCAAACGTGAGATCATGGTGGCTACGTCAAAACGGTCTTTGCCTGCGACTTTTGCAGCGGCCAGCATGTCCACCAGTACGTCACGTACTGCGTGCGCTTTGTCCAGCGAACCGGCTTCATTCGTTGGCGTGGCTGGGACTGCAAAAAAATTGATAGGCATTTGACCTGGCTGTGGAAGTGAACGACGGCGCGCCATGGTCAATTCCTTGAAGAAACTTCAACATTGCATTGCGCAATGGGAGTGTTAAACTTCTGGCTAGACGGTTTGATATAGATAGCGCGTTGACGTGGCGCTCCCTGTTTCTTTGGCGTGCCGTCTGCGTTGTACCTTGATGGCCAAATTTTTTGCGGTTGTACGCCGATGGCTTTTGCAATGATTGCTTCAGCTTTTGGATACTGCTGATTTAACGGGTGGCACATGACGCCAGCTACGTAGCCGTTCGCTATGGCTAATTGGCGGAGTGTCCAGCCAGCTTTTTCAAGCGCAGCTTTTATGTCTGCGCGATGCCAGTCTTGCTGCTTTTCTTTGACGAGTGAAGTGTTCATGGCTGGTTTTTTTGAGTTGTTTAACTGTTGCATGTGACACATTCTAAACACACATTATTGTGTGTGCAATCTATTTTTTGTGTTTCGCACTTCGTTTTATCATCTTTTATACACAATTTATTGTATGTATTTGATTTTAAACACAATAAATTAAGTGCGAAACTGAAACAAAAGTGCGAAATTCATTTCGCACTTTCTTGGAGTCGGCATGATTGAAAGTGCGAAACAAAGTATTGGAGACAGACTGCGGATTTTTAGGGAGTTCAAGAAACTCACTCAATCCCAGTTCGCTAGTGCTATGGAGATGTCTACTACTGGCCTACAGAGCAATGAATCAAACAGATCATTGCCAAATAGCAAATTATTGGTCGCGCTTTATCATCAGGGATTGAATGTGAATTGGCTGCTTTCTGGCGAGGGCCAGATGCTTTTATCCAATTCGTTAGCTGAGACGGAGCAAGGCGACGTCAAGCTATATGCAGACGCTATGGAAGCTATTGATTACCTACTGCAAGAAGGCAAGAAGGTTGCTACATATCAGCAACGAAGGGCCTTAGTGGATGCTCTGTACCAGGCATCGAAACAAACAGGTGAAATTGATAAGACAACGGCAATCATGATCGCTAAGCTTGCGGCATGACGATTTAACGGTAGATTTAGAAGATGCCCGACAAACAAAGTAAAAACGTACTGAAATTCCCACAGAAAATCATTCCTAACGAAGAGAACAAACTATTAGCGATTCTCAAGGCCACACAGGAAAAAATCGGCGAATTGAAGCCAACAGGTACAAATGAAATTACAGCAGTTGCTCCTCCGGCGACTGTGATCAACAACATCAATATTCACGGAGGTAATAACCAACTCGCGCCTGGTCATTTGGCTGTCAGCATGACCGAATCGCAGGCCACCAATGCGTTAAAACACGCTCAGTCTGAGACATACACAGACGCAATCAATGCGGCGCAAAAGGTGCAATTGCGTAAGTTACGAGACGAAATAGTTAAATTATCGAGCGACTGTGGATTTCCGAAACATCCAGCCGCAATCATGAGCGCGTTAAACACGACAATGGGCGTGCGCAAGTATGATCAGATAGTTGCAAGTGAGTTTCCAATAGCTAAAGCGTATTTAACTACTATGAAAAGCGTATTCACCGAGAGGCTGGATTTTCATAGGAAAAAGGAGGAATTGCGCCGTTACATGATCCAAGTGATTACGGAAACTCACAGGAAAGTTCAACCTATCGGGGCATCCAGCATGCTTGGTTTACTGGATGGCACGCCATTCTCTGATCTGGAAAAAATGTATGACCTTGCAATTACTGATCTTATTTAGCCAATAAGTGCAAAGTTATTTGCAAACTATGAGCATTAGTTTGCTATTTTTAATTGGAAATGTGCAAACCGTGAAAAAGCCCGGAATACGTGGAAACGTAGTATTCACGGGCTTTTTCGGGGTTTTCAGGTCTATGCAGGATATTCAATATTAAGTACTCCCCCACACCTCAAGCGCCTTGAAGTGGGTTATGACCTACGCACCTTGGTAAAATAAGCCAAGGCCAAAAACACAAGAAAAACAAAACCTCCTAATTCTATTGCAAGACGCATCAATGCATTGTCCTCGAAAACCAAGGCGGCCACGCTAGATGGCTCTGGACTCTCAATTACCCGGCATACTGCCGTCCACCAAAGTAAGCCAAATCCCCATGCTGCTAATGGTAGATACTCTGGCTGCAAATACGCGACAGACAGGACTAAACAACTACAAACAATCACGCAAGCGCTAGAAATATACACAACTGATGCACTATAACCGTTAGCGATTGACAAAGTAGCAAACAAATAGACAAGTAGGAAATTGAAAAAAAATATGGATGTAACTGCAAATCTTACTAATTCACGCATGCGCCCTCCCTTTTGAATTTAACGCTTGATAAATACTAAGTCCAAATTTTTTTTTTGCAAGGTACAAGTACCTGAATTCGCGTGTAACCAACAAAATATTAAAACAACTGTCCAAGTAGTTCCTCTTGCCAGTTCATTATCACCAATTCCTTGCTTGTCTCTGGCTGGCCATGGGTGTTTGACACGCTGTACTTAATATCCAGACCCATCATGTGCAACCCGTTAAACGCTTCCCTGATGGCTGGATGATCGTTGATACTGACCATTACCTTACCCTTGCAAGTCCGCATGAATTCGGCCATTTGCACATAGTTTTCATAGCCAAATTCAACGCCGTAACCCTCTGTTTCCCAATATGGCGGGTCGCAGTAGAAAAACGTATGCGCCCGGTCATATCGCTTCATGCAGTCCAACCAGGACAGGTTTTCCACATACGTGCCAGCCAGGCGCAAATGGGCTGCGCTCAGGGCCTCCTCGATGCGGCACAGGTTAATCGGTGATCCTGTCGTGGCCGTGCCAAAGTTCTGGCCAGTCACCTTACCGCCAAATGCGTGCTGCTGCAGGTAGTAAAACCTGGCAGCACGCTGGATATCCGTTAAAGTTTCCGGGATAGCTGCCTTTTGCCATTTGAATATTTGGCGGCTGCTAATTGCCCACTTAAACTGCCTTACAAACTCTTCCATGTGGTGCTGGACGACCCTATACAGGTTCACCAGTTCGCCATTGATGTCGTTGATGACCTCGGTCGGCGCTGGCACTGGCCGCAAGAAATACAATGCAGCGCCACCACAAAACACCTCGACATAACACTCATGTTTCGGGAAAAGCGGTATCAATTTATCCGCCAGCCTACGTTTGCCACCCAGCCAAGGGATGATTGGATTCGTCATTCTCTGCTACTCCTGGTGACGCTCCTGGGCGTTCAGGTATGGCACTCGTGGCGCTCAATTCATTTAATGCTTTACATCTAGGACACTTAATACTGAGCCTGGTGTATTCGCCAGCCCCTAGTTTTTTACTACACTTTCCACATCGTATTTCCTGCATTTAACGCTCCGTGATAACATGCGCCCCACCTGTACAGGTGGCAGGGCCGTGGTTTGAGCGCAGTGCATGCTGCAATCAGATGACTTGATCAGTGTTCGCGCACTGGTCAGGTCGCTCTGTTCTAAACGTCGATATTCACTACCGTTAAATCTGGGGCTTCCCCCTCTATCACGCCATCCTTAAAAAACACTTTCGTATTCAATGTTGCCGGGCCTCTGGCCGTTACTTGCGCGCCTCCAGGTAGTTCTATGATGTTGTGACCTGGCCGGATTGCAATCACCTTACCTACGAGTAGTGGCGGCGCTGGTATCAGGTCTTTGAAAACTTTATAAATATTAGCCATGGGTTTGCACCTCGATAGTCTGGCGAAGCTTTGACTGCTCAGCGCTGATTGAAACACCTTTGACGATGCCCATCACCTCGGCGCTGTCCACATAGCGTGTCATTTTGCCAGGCATGATAATTCCCGACTCTTGCAATACAGGCAGACTCAACGAGTAGCTTGCATTGCGGCCTGTATCAGCCAAGATAGAAATGCCACGCTGCCGGGCGGGTGCGCTATCGGTGATCAGGGCATCGGTAACCATAGGAGCCAGCTTGTCTCCAGCGGAACCAGCGCGTTTAACGTAACCAAGGATGCCGCCTGCTGTCGCGCCACTCACATACACGGCGTTATAGTCTGGCTTGTCCGTCCAGCTTATAGACTCCCTTGTGACTGCTGCGGACGGTAATTCAATATCCGGCGTGGCGCTGGCCCACTCCCAGGGCTTAACCGGGTAACGCGGCAAAATCCGCAGTGTCAAGGCTGTAGGGTCAGGCTGTATAAATGCGCCTGCTGCATTGGCGATAGTCGTCAATGCAGACATATAGCTGCCCTGGTGACTCCAGACGCCTGCAGGGACTAACCAGTCATCGATACGCCAATCTACAGACCAGCCTATAGGCACACCATTAATCATCAGGGCGTCATTCGTCAATTGCTGTGCTGTGCGCTCGATGTCGTTCTTAAACGTCAGGATAGGGCTATACGGGTCTGCAAGCATGGCTGACAGGCCACGGCCACTGATGGATATGGTGGATTTGCCAAACACCTTTTCGCGCTGGATATCCTCTGCCAACAAAGAAAACTTTTGCCCGTTGACTGATGCCTCCAGGATCACCTTATCGCCAGCGTGGCCAGGCTCGACCAGCGCCAATGCAGATGCTGGCATCGATGTCGAAAACGACCATGTCCAGCTATCCATATCAATCTGCATTTGCAGGGTCGTGGCGGGCAGGATGTAATTGCCTTCGACACGTCTTAACTGTACGTCGTTAAGCATGATGTAAGTCCTTTTAACGGGTATGACGATGGTATTCACTGGCGGCGCTGTGCGCTCACAAGAAAACACCAGGCTTGTGGAATTCGACCAGGCTGCAGCAAACAGCAACTCAACAGCGTTGCCAGGTGGCGGCACGTAGCAAGGGGGTTTAACGGGTGGCAGTACCTCTGCCGCTTTGCCTGGCGGCGGCTTCCTGGCCTTCTGAAAACCTGACCTACCTGTCACCTGCAATGCGTCAGCGTCCTGGAAGCCGTCCCGCGCCTGCACCAGGTTGCGCCTTGCATCTCCCCATCCCGATAAGCGGCTGGCCCTTGCAACAGGTTGCATAGACTGGAATGCGGACAGCCTTTCCGTCTTCACAGACCGTGCCTCTTGCCAGCTTGTCCTGGTCGTCGTCCTTGCCACTGGTGACATCGATGCGAAGCTGGTCAGCCTGCCGATCTCGACATGTATCGCTTCTGCATGGCTGGCCGTTGTACTGGCTCGGTTCCCTATCAAGGTATGCGCCAGTTTGACCTGGCCACGCGCAAACAATGGTTTGGCTATGGCCTTGTACGCTTCTGCCTGGCTGCTGAGTTCAGTAAAACCTTGTTTTCCTGCAGACGCATTTGCACCCGCCGTCTTGGCAGACTCGCCCAACCCGGTGATTTCCTTGGCTAAGGCCGAGACTCCATTCAGTCCCTCGACCAGGGCTTTAATTTTCAGTTCCAGGACTGTTGACATTACTTCAGCTCTCCAAAATGCTTTACCACTGCTTTAACGCTATCCTCGTCACCTCTGGTCGCAACCAGCATCAAGTGGAATAGCTCACTGTCCCGCTGGTTCTTGAACCGGGCCACGCTGCTGACGAATGCCTTGAACTGCGGCCAGGTGTATTCCAGGATGTCTGTCAGGCTGTGGCCTGCGGCGATGAGGGATTGGATGCTGTCTGCCCAATGGCTTTCAGTGCCTGTGCGTTGTCTTTTACCGCTGTACTGAGCGTTCCGATTGTTTGCAACAGGCGTGGCAGAACGCGCTGGATAAAAAAATCGATATTGACCTCCAGCAAAGCTGTTAGCAAAGTCACGGCGTCGTCAATGTCCAGCCCATCGACCCAGTCACGCGGCTTGTTTGCCAGGACAGATAGCAGGTTTAAGCTGTCGTCAGTGTGCGCAATAACCAGATTGAGCATGTCAAGCTTTGAGCCTTGAGCATTTCCCATCAATACGTAAGCAATTGGCTGGACGGCGGTTAAGACCAAAGGAAGGCGACCAACTTTAAACGGCTGAATCGGCAATGATTCACCCGCAATGATGATTGTTTTAACGGTAGGAATGACCTTGCTCAGGTCATCTTGTGGTGGTGTGTTTTCTGCTGTTGACATGTTCGCTCCTGGTTGTTTGGGTAAGTGCAACCAGTGTAGAGAGCAAACAAAAAGCCCATCAGTTGATGGGCTTCAGTAGGATGCATGCCGTCTAGTGACGGCTTTTTTTAAGCGGTCGATACCTGGAGTATTCGTCCGAATCGGCCCATTTCACCATCGGCGGGCTTGGTGCTGTCAATCAGGACTTCAGCGCTGATTTTCATATCGCCTTGCTTCTCAGTGATCAGAGCCAGTTCTTTCAATGGTTCAGTTTTCAACCTGTACAGCTCTACTATGATGGGTGTGCCGCCCTGTGCCAGATTAATGCCTTCATAGCGGAAGTAAACATCATCAGGAATCTTGCTGAATATCGATATTGAGTTCACTCCGCCATGTGTATAGGCTACTTTAAGCGGCTCGGTTAAGCCTGTGGCATCCTTGATTGTTATCGCTCCATAGACTGCTTCTACATCATACTTGCTTGAATTCAGTGTCACGGGTGTAGCAGAAGAATCGGTGATTGTCACGGCTGAAACTTGAGGGTATTTCAGCGCTATTCGGTCACCGCTGAGCAAACCGCTTGGTAAAACCTCGCCTGTTACTGTCCCGTTCGCAATCAGGCTGTTCTTACCGAAGATCACCTGGCTGACGTTTTCAGGGCTGAAGTCCATCAGTGTCAAATCCAGATTGGCTTCCTTATCAAGCACCAGGCTCATGGATTTGCCACGCTCGCCAGACCAGGACTCTTTACGTTCGACCTTGGTTGTTTTAAAAGTGATTTTTGCTTCGTCAACGTCGCCGAGCCAGCGCAATGACTTTGGATTGCCGTTGGCGTCACGCAAGCCAAAGAATGTTTTACCCTGGCCCAGATAGTATTGTGGTTGGTAAGTCATGTTATGGACTCCTTTGTATTGTGGTCAAATCGTTTTACTTCTTGGCGTCTTTGTTGCTCTTGCCGTCTGGTTCCTTTTCCGGGTTGACCAGCTCACCCACGCCGACTGCAGCCAGCCATTCAGCGTCCATGGGCGACACTGTGATTTCTGCACCTGCCTCATATTTAACGCCTGCATGTGTGTGCGGCTTTTTGAGACGAACCACGACGTTTTGATTACTCATAAATCCTCCGTTAGGAATTAAAAACAAACTCTGCTTTAAAAACAAAAGGGTAGTAACCGTACCCATTTGCGTAATGTGGTGGAACCGGCCTGCCGCGCACCAGCGGTTTAACGGTGTCGTCTGGCTTCCAACCGCTGACAGCCCTTAACAGCGATGCAATCAATGGCCCAGCTAATCGCCTGGCACCTTCACCTGTGTTAACGGGGTCGGCGTCATAGACTGCCAGAATCACTGCCCAGAGCTGGGTGACAGAGCAGCCAGCCTGGCCTGTTGCATCCCGTCTATACCTGCATAATTGGTCAGCGCTGCCATCGTCAGCTTGGTAATGCGACCCGTATTTGCATCAAAATTAATTACGGGACTGATAAACCTGTACTCGCTGGTCTCGATGGCCAGGGCCGCTGCAGGCGTCCATTCCACGTCTATGGCAAACAGGCCGACTCCCTCGCGCCACTCAAGCGTCTTGAACCATCCTGCAGCGGGCGCTGGCTGGCCGTTCTTTTCTTTCCATAGGGTTTGATGGTCGTAATCGATTACTGCAGGGTTGCCACGGGCACCCGTTAACGCCGCTACGCGCAGGGCATCCAGCACGGCTAGCGCACTCTCGGCTAAGTCAACAGACCAACCAATCAGGCGACGCGTCCCGATATCGATAACGGATGTAATCTCTGGCCTGAATGGTCGGCCATGCATCGGATGCTGCACCTCCGCGTCAAAGGTGTGGCCGTCGGCGCTGTAAATGTCTGAGGGCAATAACTTGCTGAAGTCACGGCGCACGAATTTCTTGATTGTCTTGAGTTCGCGGTCACCCATGCGTCCGATTTGCCGGGAAACGTTGCCTACCTTGTCCAGAAATCGGCGCACCTGGTGAACGCTTGGCAGGTCGTCCTGGTACATTTTTGCAAATTGGCGGTAGGCGTGTTCCACCGTTGGTTTTTCTGGTTTTTGGTAGTGGCCCAGGAATGATTCTGCCCAAGCGGGGACATTCATGTCTTTTTCACGTTTCTTTGGGACTAGCTCGCCGCTTTTTTGATAAGCGACAAAGCGGGTCAGGCTCCGGTCAGATGGCATGCCATCTGGGCTGGAACGTCCACGACCATCCCTGGCCAATTTGAGCATGGCAATCAGTTGCGGGCTTGCCTCTTCTTTTTGCGCCAGACTGATCAAGTGCTTGGCAGCGCGTTTTAACGGGTACCCAGTGCGCTGCATAATTGCGTTTAACGCATCCAGAACACCTTTACGTGCGTCACCCGTTAAACTTTGAGCTTCGGTGTGCGCGATGGTCGTCTGTGGCTTGACCGCTGGCAGTGTTTGCGCTGGAATTGTCGCTGCTAGCTGTTTTGTTGCCACCTGACGGATGGTTTCCATGACATCTGCAGGAGGAGTGTATTCGCGACGGATGCCGCCACGGCCAGATAACTCAACAAACTTCCAAGAGTCTCTGGCTGCCAACAATATGACGTTAGCAACTGTCCCAGGCAGTCCCGGAAGCTTCATTCCAGCCAATTCTGCTGCCGTATACTTAGCTTTTACAGTGACCTGATTCATGCAGGCACACCAATTGCATATGCTTTTTTGACAGAATTGAGATGTTTCTTGGTCAGGTCGCGGGCTTCGCAGTCCTTTGCTGCTTGCAGCAAAGCTTTGGCAAAGGCGCGTACTGCTTCAGGACTCATTTCAACGTGTGGCCCTGGCATTTCGTCAATGACTACCAGCGGTTTGTTAAGGCGTGTTTCGGTCAAGGTGACTTGTAAAGTTTTCATGTTCTACTTTCAATCGCAATAGTTAAACAGTTCAAGTTCTGGCTCGGCAGCTTTGGTAACATTGCTGCGCTGGTAGGCCAGTTGCCCCAGAGTTGTAGTCAGCGCGGCCAAGGTTTGCTCTATGGCTTCGCCGTTTTGATAAAAGCGGGATAGCAGGGCCATGGCTTCAGAAAAGCAGGCTTGAACTTCGACCAGGTCGGTAACCTTGGCTGTTTTTCCGGCGGCGATGGCTACGACAACTTTGTCGCCATGCGCAAGGCACAGGTAATCACTCACAAAGGTTGTGCCGCAGAAGGCTTCAAACTGGCGTATGCGGTTCAGTGGCATGGAGGTTTCACCCAGCCAGCGATATAGGGTCTTGACCTCAACACCCATGAGGTCGGCCAGGACTTTGATGGGTCGGCGCTGTTCAGAACCGGCATATTCCACGCACAAGTCCATAGCCTCGCTCAGGCTTGTAGCTCTAACTGATTTCCAGCGTCTTTTTCGCAACGACATTTTCACAACTCCGCGAAACGTAAAGATGGTGTTAAGTCCAGTGACGGCCTATGATTCATTTCAAGCAACAGCGCACTGCAAAGTGCGAAGTGACTTGGTAGGAAGCGTTAAAACTGGCGTAAAATTCCGCCTCTCGTAGCGCAAAGGCCAGATTTCCTCTGGAGCGACTCCGATGGCAGCAGCAATAATGCTTTCTGCTTTTGGGTAGGGGCGGTCTAAGGCTGAGTTGATAGTTCTTTCAGCCAGGCCGCTTTGCACTGAGAGTTGGCGCAGCGACCAACCTTTTTTATGAAGCGCGGCGACGATATCCGCACGATGCCAATCGGCTTGCGCGGATTTTTTTGGGGCGTTTGATGCATCCATTGTTTTCCTCTTTGGGTTGGGTCAATGGATGCATGTTAAGTATATCGAAGTCTATTGTCAATAGACTTTTTAACGATATGCTTTAATTTTTCTCTTTCATTGGAAGAGTTTTTTTAAGTTATTGATTTATAAGGTTATTTGCCGTGAAAATAAACTCTATTGATTTTCTTATTTTCAATAGACTTAATCATGAATAAGTCTATTGACAAGGCAAATGCCTATTCAGCCTCTGAAATATTGGCAATGCATTTGCCAGGCCTGCCAACTACGATTGCGAACATTCATGCAAGAGCAAAGTCGGAAGGATGGCCTTACACAACGAAAGTGGGCCTTGGTGGAACTAGGAAACTGTATGAAGTACCTGGACACTATTTGACCGAGAAGAAGGCGGATCAAGCCTCAGGAGCGCCCTCTAGGCAAGAACCACATAATGTAGTTGGTGCTATAGCAGACGGCGAACAGGTCAATACTGCACGTCTGGCCTCGGCCATTCGCGCACTGGATGAATACCTGACTGAGAACAACCTGGTGATTGATGATCCTGATCGCAAAGCTGAGATTGTGACTTTCCTCTATAAGTACCTAGAGAAAAAGGCTAGCGAAGGTGATGTGAAGGAATTACTTCATTTAGTGACTGGCTAAGTGGTTCCTTATGCCGTATCACTTAGGTTCGCACTTGGAATGCGTTAATTTTTTCAACTCATTGATTTATAAGAGTATTTTATTTTTTTCATATTTCACAGTTACGTCTCACTTTAGATAAGCGAACTGTGAAGTAACAAAAAGGCACTTTGTAACTAATTGTTGCGGAAATTCAAGTGAAATAATAGTTATTAGGATAATATTGCAGACCTCTGATCTACTTGAGGGTGCATGCTGTTTGATGGGGATGATAATGATGTAAATGCCTTGAAAGGCTTGCTGGCAAAGGCTGCGCGCAAGACAGGCCCACCTCCAGTAATGACTATTCATGTCGGAATCATTGCCCCCAACCAGCCTGATGCAGCCAACGACCCCACGTATGCATTAGCTGATCAAAGCCCGACTATTCCTGATCAGTCTGGCGACAATAAACCCGCAAAAATGTACCGTTTATGGCTATTTTTGGTCAAACTATGTAAGCGGTTTTTTTGTCGCTGTTTTCGGCTGAAAGCCCCGCCGTTACTGGGTTTCCTTTATTTTCTGGACTGGCTCGCCCAGGGACAAAACTATCACTCCCCCACAGTAACCGCTGTGTAACCCAATATCATCAACGTAAATCTGTTCGAATCAATCTCGTATAGATCGCAAAAGTGTAAGGGCGCGGCGATTTTGTCCCCCGTTTGCGTTTTGTTTGTCCTTGCAAGTAGGCATTGTCTCACGCGTTAATTGTCGCCCTTAACGCTTCCTACCGTCTCAAAAAGTATTAAGATATATTCTCCCTTGGCTCGACGGAGAATGTATGTGCACACATTACACCCCCACCCGCAGTGACAAACTTGCCTACCTGGAAGCCACAGGCAAAGACCTCGAAGAATGGCACCGCGAAGCATGGCCAGACTATAAGGCTCCCATCATCCGGCATGGAGTGAATGGCACAAGAGAGGCTGTCCTAGGAAACTATGGCATGGTGCCAAAAGCGAAAATCCCACCAGGCGTTAAACATTACTCGACCGTCAACGCCAGAGCGGAAACCATCGGCGAACGCAGGTCTTATTCAAAGCCATGGAAGGAAGGCAAGCTTTGCCTGGTTCCAATGGAAGACTTCTTTGAACCTTGTTATGAGTCAGGCAAGGCCGTTGACTGGCGCATTGGCTTGCGAGACGTTGCTGAGTTTGCCGTCGCTGGCTTGTACAAGGAGTGGCCTGAGGACAATGGGCAGATCAGCTATTCATTCACCCAGATCACCATCAACGCCGACGAACACCCGCTCATGAAGCGGTTCCACAAGCCTCCTGACGAAAAACGCTCTCTTGTGATCCTGCGGCCCGAAGACTGGGACGACTGGCTATCTTGCAAAAATCCAGAGTTCGCCCGTACATTTTTGAACCTATTCCCTGCGGAATTGATGCGCTCGACTCCAGCGCCTCGGCCTAAGAAAACCAAAGACGTAGAAGACCCCCAGCCTGACCTGTTGGGATAATCTAACGCCCCTCTGGCAAAGGGGGTGGTTCCTCTTGCATACACAGCCACGATTGAGCGTACCTGGCTGGCCCATCAATTGTTTGCACCATTTCGAAGCCTGTCAGCATAAAGCGCTTCTGATGCATCCACAGAATGTGGCAATCAAGCAAGTATTGACTGCTGACCATTTGTTTGTCGGGAATGAAATATGCGCGGATCGAGTTCCGATGCATTCCTTGGTCGCTAGAGTCGCCTATTTCTAGCTTTCCAAATGGTGGGCGGTTATACCGATCAAACCACATGCTTTTCTTTAATTCGACGCCTAGCCGCATTACTTTAACGAGGTAGATTTCCATGATGTCAGAATACTGTATGAATAATCAGTATTCTGAATCACTACCGTTAAATATGCAATTTGGCAAAGTTTTAACGTTTCCCTTAGAACAAGCTGTCCAAAATACTCGGCTCCCAGTTCATTATGACTAGTTCCTTGCTTGTTTCCGGCTGGCCGTGGGTGTTTGACACGCTGTATTTGATGTCCAGGCCCATCATGTGCAACCCACTGAACGCTTCCCTGATGGCAGGGTGATCATTGATGCTCACCATCACTTTTCAGATGTGGCTAGGTCGGTATACCAGGGCTGATTAATTTTACCCAGGGCGACAAGAGGAATGTTGCTGTCAACCTTGCCGTCTTTGTCCATGGCGTTAATTTCGGCCATGACCAACTGCCGCCAGCTGACCTCATTGCGGCCACCTTCAGCACGCATACCGGCAATCGTCGTTTGCAGCGCCATAGGGTCGCCGCGTTGCGCGTCTATGTAAGGTTTCAGTGCCGCTTGAAAAACCTCTTGCAAGTGGCTCAAATCAAGTTCAGGAGCGGGATTTTTGCGTGCCACATCTTCAGGGCTGTCCACCACTGCACTATGAAGATAATTGAACGGCGACATGATCAACTTGGCGAACCATCCAGCCGGTTCCTTTTTATATTCCTGTAGCCGTGACTGCAATATGGCTGATGATGAAAATATGTCGTGATTGAACAGCGCCAAAAAAATGCATGCCCATATCCAGGCACGTTTGGGAATATAGGCGTTGATACGTGCCAGCCAAACATGACCAGGTGTGATCAGTTTTTGCCAGTCATAAACGACTGGTATGTGTTCGATGAACTTAGAATTGTTACTTTTCATAACGATTTTTCCTTTGATTTAACTGCAAAATGTATATTTATTATTGTGATTAAGATAATATCGACAATTATCTAATTGACATATAAATATATAAAAATATGTGAAAAAGTTAGTAACCTTTAGATATTTAAAGTGAAAAATATGATAAGAAAAAATGATTCCAAAACAGAGCCGGAAATCCAACGACGAGGCAAGTTTGTTGACTTGCCTGTTCCCTTGTTGCTTGATGTCAAATCAAGAGCGATTGAGGAATCGCGCAAGCAGGGACGGCATGTAACAGAAACAGACATCATTCAACTGGCTTTGGAGGAGTATCTGAAGTAGCCTCTGCTTCCTTGCTTACGCAATTAAATCGGTATAGGTAGCTCATGTACCTATGTTTTTCGTTGTCGTTTAAGGTCAGGTCTTTTAATTTCAAAAGCCTGTCCAAATTGCGGATGTCTTGCATTTTTCTGACCCATGGCTGAGCCAGTAAGCCTGGTGTTTCTGCATCACTGATTTCACGTCCACACTTTTCGATGTAGCGCGGCTCTATATCAATCAATACCTGCCTGCATGTCGAACAATCTCCAATTTGAGGCCAAGCTTTTACTGCCGAGGCGTCAGACCTTTTAAGCGGGAGTGCTGCGAATGCTTGGGCAGCGATGCCCAGGGCCAGCGCTGAAAATAAAAGTTTTTTCATGGTTCTTTCCTTTATGTAAATAAAAAAATGGTTCCAGCGAGCATCAAAAAGAGTGCGCTGTTTCCATTTGGCCTCTATCTGATGTTATTCTAAATAGATCAAATTGATCTATTTACGAATAGATAATACATCAAGTTGATGTGTTTACATACGGGGAAAATGACATTGATGAAAAAAACGTATCGGTATAATGTGCGTCTGGCTCCGGCCAAGAAGAAACCGCTCAGACGAAAAAAGAAGCAATTAAAAAAAGAACAAATGACACCGCGTGATGTAAAACGATGGCAAAAGGAACTTGGCTACAAGACCCAAGCAGAGGCGGCAGAGGCGCTAGGTATCTCTTTGCCTACTTATCAGGACATGCTTAAGGGAACTAGTCGAACGACTGGCAAAGCTATCGTAATCGACAAGCGTACTGCTCTGGCATGCGCAGCTCTTGCGCATCACCTGGAACCATACGGGAAGAAATAAACCGGGAGTGAAAACATGGACTGGATTGAAATTATTTTTAAAATTGTATGTCCAGAAGAGATAGACGGCCAGCCAAATACTGATGGCTTGGCTTTGGCTGAAGAACTCAATGATAAGTGTGGTTGGCGTTTAGAAAGAGACCAAGAGGCTGTCTGGCGTGAGTTGTACCAAGTTGACGATGAACTGGTCGAAAAATACCAGCTCACAGTCAACGCTTTCACAAATAACCAAAAACTGAGCGAGTTCCTGCAAGATCAGGATGCGTGAAAGCTGTGTCTTGTTTTCGGTGCATCATTGTCAGGAAATACTGTCATTTTTACCGCCATTTTTGACAGTTCAAGTTTCACTCATTAAACGTTAACCTGTCAGATTAACCAATGATTTTGACAGTATATAAGACATTTTTAATCTCAAAACTGTCTTTGATTAGACACATCCCAATCTGATGAGAGACAAAAAGGAAGGCTTGTTTTGTCTTTCCTCGCCTTGGTCGCTTTGCGACTGGCCAGCGGCGCTGGCCACCTCTTGAGAAACAGCATTGAATATCTGATTTACCTCAGATTCGATGGAAATTCCCAGGATTTCGTCAAGTCCTTGTATAGCACCCCAGCTTTTGCTTCTCTTTTCGTTTCACAGCCGAGAACGACCGCTGCACGGATGCCCTGGTTTTCAGCATCTGGTATATGTAAAACTGCAACATCCTTTTCCCGTTTGAGGACTGCACTTTCGTGATACTTGGCAGAATTTTTTAAATCAGGTTGACGAAAAGCAATACCGTAAAGTGACTCGGAAGGGTCACATTTGGGTAAGTTGATGCGCGCGCCGTCAGGAGCGAAAAAGATACCGTCAAGTCTTAAATCAGGGTCACGGTGCATAAAACCGCTTGTCCAATTGTTATACGCAAGGTTTGCATTCTCGTATCCTTCCGAAATACCTTTATTTTTTCCTGTCACAAAACCGCCTGCCGTTCCCAGCAGTGCGCCTATCAGAAGACCTATCCAAAGTTTCATTTGTGTTCGCTTTCATATTGGCTTGTGGAAATACTATTCTATATTCAATACACGAATCCATGACTCATTTTCGCCGGTGCGAAAACCGGGATGCACTTCCAGGCGCGGCTCCTCGCCTTGGTCGCGGTGCGACTGGACGGCTATGACCAGGCATCGAGAAGACGCCGCCATGTACTTTGCATCAGAGGATTTTGAAGCAGAGGCCGGGAAAACACCCTATGAAAACATGGTCAATTCATTAGCCGAAAAAGGCAACAAGGAATTCACGGCCAACGGGAAGAACTGGAGTGCTACGCGCCAGGATGACTCAGTAGTGTCTCAGCTCATCGCAGACCACAATACAGACAGTGTTTTAGAAAACGCCGCACGGGACGCCAGCTACCAGGAGATGAAGAAAAACTTGCAGGCAAGCAGAGTCTTGGACTACGTGGAAAATTCGCACGGCATACAGAAGGATATGTACCAGGTAACGAAGGCCGAAGACGGTAGACACGCAGGCACGAGACCAAAAGGCGGCAATCAAAGGTAATGCAGATACGTCCACGAGCAGGGCCGGGGCAATTAAAGAGGTATCGGCGCAGGCAAAAGAAGAAAAGGCAAAACTAAGGGCTGAGTACGACAAACCAAGCATCGAGATATATAAAGAATTTGAGCAGAAACGAGCACTCCGAGCGCTTGGAGACGCTGACCAGGTTAAAGAGGTAGAAAGTATCACGTCTGCAACCGAAGCGCTCCAGGGCGTCGATAAGGGCCAGCGTGATGACGATAAAGAGAAACGCCAGGAAGAAGCATTGAAGGCATTTGAAGATGCTGAAAAACGCCTGGCAGAGCAGCAAGCAATAACTGAAAAGACACAGGCAGACGCGGAAGATGACGATGTGACGATGCTGGCCTCAATTGAGGATCTACCTCAAGGCGTGGCAATGGAATACATGGGCAGCAATGAAGAGTTTGCCAGCTTTGAAGTGGTAGAGAAGGACGCTAACAAGGCCCACAAGTCGCACCAGGAGCAAAGGCGGGTCTTTGTCATGCCCATGACATCAGCGCTAAAAGAAAAGCTGTTTGCAGCTAAATTAGAGAAGGGCGACAAGATCAAAGTTGATAAACAAGAAGCCAAGGACGTAGAGAAAAAAACTGACGAACAAATTAAGAAAATCAAACATTAGGTTCGCCCTCCCGGTACAACACCACGCGCCAAGTTTGAGCCGTGGTTTTTCCCATAGAAGTTTCCAGGCCAGAAAAAGACAGGATATCGCCCGACATGGAAACCAGTTTTGCATCGAGGAGAGGCGGTAACATGTCAATCTTGCTAGGGCCATGGCGATAGTCAAATACGTGTACCTGGTGCAAATTGCGCCGCATTTCTGGGGACGTTGCCTCACAAAAAGAAACTTCCCCCAGAACTGGATAGATACCACCATGCCGCCAGGGCGGTAATTGCCTGCCCTCTTCCCAAAGCCTTGTCACCCACGCTTTCATACGCTTACCCTGTCAAAAGTCAGGGTAATTATACTGTATATATAATCAGTGTAAAAGGATTTGCAAACTGTTAAGGCCACTGTTGTGCTACATGCTTAACGCGCAAAATCTCGACTTTTTTAGCCAGCACCCGGTACACAACAAAATAATTATCATGGGCGACCAGCTCGCGGGTTCCGCGCTTGCGTCCAGGTTTGCCCATTTGTGGATAGACTGCCAGGCGCGTTACCTTGCCTTCGATTTCAGAAACCAGCTTTTGAGCGTTGGCCGGGCTGTTTTTTGCAATGTATTGGCCAATTTTAATCAGATCGTTGATTGCTAGCTTTTTCCAGAAAATAGTCGCCACGTTATTTACCCATGATTGCAGCGCGTACCTGGCGCATAGCCTCGTCATGTGCGACGGTCGGGCTGGTGTCGTCTAAAGCCTCTTGTACCTCTGCCTTGAGCCACCTGGTATAAGCGGCTGCTTCGTGTGCCTGTTTCATCGCCTCGGCCCGATCTGGCCGTTTGGTGCTTGTAAGACTATCAGCGCTGTAATTCACAGAATCAACGTCAAAACGGGCAATTCCTACTCCTTTGAGATATTCCACCAGTGTTTCAAGCTTTTTAAACACGCGCACTTGTTGGCTGCGTTGTGCTGCTAATACCCGTTCAGCCATACCATACTTCACCATCACACCCCAGCCACCAGCCTGGCCGATAACGTGGGCGCTGCGGACTACTCCGGCGGCTGTTAGCTTGGTCAGCGTTGGATGGTCAATTGTTTCTGTGCTCATGTTTTCACCTCAATAAAGTTTTTAGTCCGGGGATGTGCATTTGCAGATATTTTTGCAATGTTATCTTTTATAAGATGATACGCAATTTACTATAATTTGCAAATCGGTTATTTATAAATATCTTGAATGATTAAACATAAAATCTGTTGTTGGTAATGTTGGCAAGTATCGACTGGGCATGTTTGTATCCGGATACAAACATGCTGGCCATCTATTTTGATGAGGGTTTGGCAGTGCGTTTTGCATCAAGCAAGGCTCGCATCTGGTTCATGACCTCTTCGTTGGTATACCGTCTTGGGTCAGTGCTATCTAAGGATTTTTGTACTTTGGCACGGAACCAAGCATCGTAGGATTCGGCCTCTTCGACAGTAGCAAATTCCGAAACAATGGGGGATAAAGGTGTAGGCATCCGTAAACTCTACCATTGTTGTGTGTAGCTGAGCGCAAAGAGAATTTTGTTTGTATGTCGATACAAACAAAGAGGGCATGTTTGTATGTAAATACACAAACATGCCCGTAAAAGCCGCTCCTGGTTGCATTGGCCAGCGCCAGTTAATCCCGGCGCAGTTGCTGCCAATGCTTCCTCTTTTCAAAAACTAACCGCCAGCGCCGGTTGCGTGGTTTAACTGATAGCCCTGCGGCTTCTAGCTGCTCCTCTATGGCGTCAGATCGTAAGGCGACAGCCTGATACACATCATCAAGCGTCTTGATTTGGCCTGATTCAATGGCAAGTTGCAGCTCACATCCTTGATACATAGCACTACAAAGCTCAATCATTTGTTCCTTAGAAAGCTGGTCAGACATGATTAACTCGCTTCTAATGAAAACGACTTACCCACCGTTCAGACATTCATGGCCTATGCATTGGCCAAGTCTGAACCGTGGATAAGTCTTATTTGTTTATCTGTGAATCTCGCCACCTGCGCCGACCTCTGGTAATACCTGGTTGTGTTGGCCGATCTTGAGTCAAGACTTCCGTCTTGAAATAAGACATGCCAGCACAAGCCATCAAGGAAAGACCGAACCCAACTAATCCCATCCAGGGCATGACACCCCAGAAAATGCTCGACAGGCTGACAATGGCCATAACCACATTCGCGGCATAGGTCAGATGCCAGGGTAGAGAGATTTTCACAGCGCCCCCTATCTCATTTTCATAGGCCGATCTAAAACGCAAAATCATCATCAGTAACCTGTTCATGATGGAATTCAGCGGATTCACAGTGCCGCTGCTACCGTCACCAGTTGTCACGCAGCCTGCAAGGCTGGCTGCGATCATGATGCAAAGAATTTTTTTCATTCTGTACCTTCTTCCTTGTTCTCTTTCGTTATCACTACTTCGCCCTCAGATTTGACGCGCTCGGCCCTGGCAGCTCTGATTTGACGGTCGATTTTTACAATCAACTTATCAGTGCCACTGGCTCTTTTCTGCGCGTCTTCACTGACTGCTGGCGCACCTTGAATTTTGATAGTCATCTGTGCGCCCGGTGATTACATGGATTTCGATTTATCCTGTTTTTCAGTTTCAGTCTGAGTCTGAGTCTTGGCAGTCTCTTTAGACTTGTTCGCTTTGTTCATCTGCTGTTTGATGCTGTCAATTTGCTGGGACGTTTTAGCCTGGCCGGTTTTTAACTTTTGGTCAGACTGGACGATGCTTTGCTGCTGTTTTGGGGCTTCTGTTTGTTGATTTTTTTTGTTATTGCTGGCATTTGCATAGTTGCCATTATCTTTCGTGAGCGACTGCGACTGATCAAAGCTTTGCTCAGATTTTTGCGCCCATCCTTGAAACGAATTCGCGCCCTGATTCAATTTGGAATTTTTCTCACGCGCTTTTTTTTGATCGTCGCGCAGAAATTGGTCTGGATTTGTCATGTTCTTACCTCTTTAAGATTAGTTAAAATGATTTACTACTAGGCCGCTTTCAATGCATCTTTGATTTGAACGATGCCGGATTGCTGTTTAATTTTTGCTGGTATGTGCTGCTGTTTTTCCGACTCCTGCCCCACATGCACAATATCCATACGTACGCCACCGGCTCGCTGTAAGTACATGACAGCGAAGCTTCCGCCGATAGGCGCTTAAATTCTGTACGTTTTGACGCTGTACACCAGAACCAAGGGGAACATGCTGCAAAGCTGACATTTGCATCAATGTAGTAACGCCAAAAATGCCTATAAAGAACAGACTTGTCCAGAATGCGGCGCTGATGACAGCATACTTCTTGGCCTTCGTTACGGTTACTTTGTCAATATACTTAGCTGCTATGTTTTCATAAACGGAAATACCACCAGGCAGACGGCCATCTATGATGACGGGTTTTTGCATGTCGGCAGGAATAGAACTCAGCAGACGCCAGAGCCAGGGAAACCGAGCGCTTGGGTAGCGTTGTTCCGCTGCCTGCTCCAGATCGCCCCTGGTCAGCGCGTCCGAGTCTTTCGCGTAACGCTGGTTAAATTCCTGTTCCAGTGCGTCAGCGTTAATTTTGTTGTCCAGCCAATCACTGATTTTTCCAACAAACTTTTCAGACTCTGGAATGGAAAAAAACAATTTCCTGAGCCATAGATAGATCGGGCTAAGGAGTGTACGAATCATTTCAAATGCAAAATTGATGAGACCCGACACAAAGGGAGTGCGGTACAGGAATGGCAAAGTGGTTACTGTCGTACCCTATACAAGTTCACCAGTTCGCCATTGATGTCGTTAATGACCTCGGTAGGTGCTGGCACTGGTCGCAAGAAATACAAGGCAGCGCCACCACAGAACACCTCTACATAGCATTCATGTTTTGGAAAGAGCGGTATTAACTTGTCTGCCAGGCGGCGTTTCCCGCCCAGCCAAGGAATGATTGGATTTGTCACAAATATTTACTCCGTCTGACGCTCTTTGGCGTTCTTGTACGGCGCTCGTGGCACTCAATTCATTTAACGCTTTACATCTGGGACACTTGATACTGAGTCTGGTGTATTCGCCTGATCCCAACTTCTTACTGCAATTGCCACATCGTATTTCCTGCATTTAACGCTCCGTGATAACATTCGGCCCACCTGTACAGGTGGCAGGGCCGTGGTTTGAGCGCAGTGCATGCTGCAATCAGATGACTGGGCTGGTGTTACCGCACTAGCCCGGTCGCTCTGTTCTAGACTTCAATAGTTACTACCGTTAAATCTGGCGCTTCACCCTCTATCACTCCATCCTTAAAAAACACCATTTTGTTCAACGTTGCCGGGCCTCTTGTCGTCACCTGAGCGCCACCTGGCAGCTCTATGACGTTGTGGCCAGGCCGCACTGCAATCACCTTCCCAACCAACAGCGGCGGGTCTGGGATCAAGGCTTTGAATACTTTGTAGATGTTAGCCATGGGTTTGCACCTCAATTGTCTGTCTGACTTTGGCCTGTTCAGCGCTGATAGACACACCCTTGACGATGCCCATCACTTCAGTGCTATCCACATAACGGCTTAATTTGCCTGGCATGATGATTCCCGACTCTTGCAGTACAGGCAGACTCAGCGAGTAGGTAGCATTGCGTCCTGTCTCCGCTAGGATAGAAATACCACGCTGCCTGGCGGGTGCGCTATCAGTGATCAGGGCATCGGTGATCATGGGAGCCAGCTTGTCTCCGGCAGACCCGGCGCGTTTAACATAGCCAAGGATGCCGCCAGCCGTCGCACCGCTCACATACACGGCGTTATAGTCTGGCTTGTCCGTCCAGCTTATTGACTCCCTTGTGACTGCTGCAGACGGCAATTCAATATCTGGTGTGGCGCTTGCCCATTCCCAGGGTTTCACCGGGTAGCGCGGTAATATGCGCAGAGTCAGGGCCGTAGGGTCTGGCTGGATGAATGCGCCTGCAGCACTGGCAATAGTCGTCAATGCAGACATGTAGCTGCCCTGATGGCTCCAGACGCCTGCAGGGACTAGCCAGTCATCGATACGCCAATCTACAGACCAGCCTATGGGTACACCGTTAATCAGCAGCGCATCATTCATGAGCTGCTGAGCCGTGCGCTCGATGTCGTTCCTGAACGTCAGGATCGGGCTGTAGGGGTCTGCCAGCAGGGCGGAAAGTCCTCTGCCACTAATGGAAATGGTGGATTTACCAAACACTTTTTCACGCTGGATATCCTCGGCCAGCAAAGAAAACTTTTGCCCATTGACCGACGCTTCCAGGATCACCCGGTCACCAGCCTGACCAGGCTCGACCAGGGACAGCGCGGAAGCTGGCATCGATGTCGAAAAAGACCATGTCCAGCTAGGTGACTGCACCACCGCAAACCATGCCCGGAAAAACACCTGCCAGCGATCCATGCAAGTCTGGCACTGGTGGCAAAGAAACATCCGGCCCACCAAACACCAGGTCTGCGGGGTTCTCTGCAGGGCTATCTGAAAACACCAGGTCAACAGGCACATACGGGGCAGCTTCGCCGCCGAACAGCAACAGAGACGGGTTGCCAGATGGCGCATCAGAAAACAGAAGCAGGCTAGACTCAGTCAAGGGTTATCCCAGATTCAAGGCTGTCAAAAACGCTTTGCCGCCCGCGTACAGTTGCGTACTTTCAAGCTGGATCACACCATTGCCTGCCGTGTCAGTCACGTCGCAATCAAATGCGATGTCGCCATTACCGTTCACAACACGCGCCCAGGTTGCCTGACCAGTGACACCGATTAGCCCAAATGCGCTGGCCGTCAGGACTTTGATGGGGCGGCGTTGTTCAGAACCGGCATATTCCACGCACAATTCCATCGCCTCGCTAAGGCTTGTAGCTCTTACTGATTTCCAGCGTCTTTTTCGCAACGACATTTTCACAACTCCGCGAAACGTAAAGATGGTGTTAAGTCCGATGACGGCCTATGATTCATTTCAAGCAACAGCGCACTGCAAAGTGCGAAGTGACTTGGTAGGAAGCGTTAAAACTGGCGTAAAATTCCGCCTCTCATAACGCAAAGGCCAGATTTCTTCTGGAGCGACACCAATGGCGGCAGCAATAATGCCTTCTGCTTTTGGGTAAGGGCGATCTAGGGCTGAATTGATGGTTCTTTCAGCCAGGCCGCTTTGCATTGAGAGTTTGCGCAGCGACCAACCTTTTTTATGAAGCGCGGCGACGATATCCGCACGATGCCAATCGGCTTGGGCGGATTTTTTTGGGGCGTTTGATGCATCCATTGTTTTCCTCAGTGGGTTGGGTCAATGGATGCATGTTAAGTGTGAAAAAGTGCGAAGTCAACAATTTCATTGTATTTCGCAGTTAATTTTTTGCATGTTTAGAGGGTTGATACTTAAGTTATTGATTTAAAAAGAAATTTATTTTTAATAAACTGCGAAGCATTTTTCGCAGTTAGGGCAAATTAAGTGCGAAATGACAAAGTTATATACTGCGGCTGAAATAGTTGAAATGAAATTGCCAAATCTGCCTTCAACAAAGAGGGCAATTCAGCTTCGTGCTGAAAAAGAGGAATGGCACTTTGAAACGAAAGTTGGCCTGGGCGGTGTTAGGAAGGTGTTTGAAATCCCAGAGGCGTACTTGCCAGGCTACAAAGCACTAGAACCAGAAATGGCCACTAGCTTTGCTATGCCCAACGCGGTGCGCATAGCCAGGGCAGCAAGAGATAAACTTGGCGCAACGATTGACGTAGAACGGCTGAGGCATGCAATACGTTTCCTTGAGGCGTACTTGGAAGATAATAATTTATCCATAGCCATAGAGCGCAAGAGTGAAATTATCGTGGTTTTATACAACTACTTGGAAACTCACAACAGCAAAGAAGAAGTTGCCCAATTATTAAATCTGGTTGCATAAGATCAAAAACAAGTAACAATCTTGGCTATCGTGTAACAAGATGTAGTTTTGCAATTACAATGTGTCATCAATATAGGATGGCGTATGTAGTTTGTGGTCAAGCGGGGAGATGATGACTTATTGAAACAGATTTTGGAAAGTGAACTTAAACGCACTCAGCCATTAATTGTGTGTCCTTGCTGCAAACCCATATCGATTCTGATATCCCGACCCGCCTCGAACGATCCCGTCTATTCAAGAAAATATCAATCCTGGTACAGAAGTTTGCTGAACGGCGACAATTGTCGCGCAAGAACTGGTCACAATCCACCATTAATTGCCAATCACAGTAAGCGCAAGGTTTGGCACCTCATCGGGCTGATAGCCACGCTGGTACTGGGTTTCGCCATATTTGGCTGTTTCGCAGAATAGGGACAAAACGATCACTCCCCCACAAAAAGCTAACACTCTCCCTTTTAGCTGCGTTAATTGCACTAGCAGTCATTAAACTGCTCACATGCTTACGGAGTTGCCTTAATAGAGGTCGGCCAGCTTTCCACGAACCGACAAATGCGATCGAAATTATCATTCCGTCCTCCTAAATCCAATTCTTAACTATCCAGCTGATATATCCTAAGCTGCGCAGCCATCAATTTCTTTGCAATTTCGGGTTTCATGACAACTTAAAGGCTTCAATAGATGATTATTAATGCCACTTACAGCTGAAAGCTAGTCTTTAGATTAGCGGTCGAAATTACTAGCGTTACTTAAAGTCATATCACCAAGATTCAAAGTGGTATCGAAACCAGTTCGGAAGATCTACAGGACAAATATACGCTGTCGTAACATGTCTTTAATGAGATACGCACGATACTCATTTAATTAATTAAATCATATTACTTTTTCACAATCCTAACATTAATTTTCAGGAGTGTATAAACCGCATTCAAAAAAATCTCAGGTACATATCACTTCGATGGACTCAGGCAATCAATTTGCCTGAAGACACTTCATTAGTCATTCCTAACCCATCCTTCGAAGGACTCTCATGGACCACAATATCTTCTTTTCCCTCGTCAACGCCATCCTCACGATTTTTGCAATGCTCTTGTATTACCCATTGCTAAAAGCTTCAAACGCAGCAGATCTGCATGAAGCGATCAAATCCCATCCAGCCCTGGCAAAAGCAGTCGCCCGCAAAAGCAACCGCAGCTATCTCCGCGTCTGCCTGTATTTTTTCATTTCCCTGCTTGCGTATGTTTTCCTTGCCGTCCACGACAATATAGATATGGACTTTGCAGCCTTTACCCTGTTTGTCCTGTTCCTGGTATCGCTGTCCAGAGTTTGGATACTCAGAATGATGCTTGGCAAACCCTGAGTTCGTCTTACCCCTCCTGCAGTTCGCTCAGAAAATTCATTCGAGCACAGTTTCACTTCCTTGCACTACCCTTCCCTCACAAATCTCCAAAAGGCATCTCATGTCAGAAATCAACGCGTCCGTATTAAACATATCAGCGGCAGCAGACCCCACCTGCCCCTGCTGCAATTCAACCCGCATCCGTATTAAAAACTATGGCAAGAAAACTGGCGGTACGGTCGGCGCAGTAGCCGGTGTTGCCGCAGGCACAGCCAGTCTGGTCGGTGGTGCCGAAGTCGGAGCTTCCATTGGCGTAGCAGGTGGTCCATTGGGCATCGCTCTTGGCACACTGGCCGGTGCCATCATCGGCGGCCTGATCGGTGGAGCCACCGGTTGCTCAGTCGGCGTCAAACTAGGACAGGTTGTAGATGACCGTGTCCTTGACAATTACGAGTGCCAGGATTGTGGCTACGGGCTTCGTCGTGCGGCAGCGTACATAGATGGATAAAATTTTTGGCCTTAAAAAGAGTTCAAATTCACAAAGGAATTTCGAATATTTACTGTCCTCAGGTACTTCATTAAACTAGCGTAAAAGACTACAACGTAGTGACGTGTTAGCTGACTGTCATTATTTTCTTTGCTACTTAAGATAGCGTCACTGGTTAAACAAACCAGCAATCAATATGTGCGATGGCCTAACCCTAAGCCTTAGTACTAATGGAGAAAATATAATGTCTACAAATTCTACAAGCTCTACAGGTAAAAACGATTCATCTTCTGGTTCTTCCAAATCCTCCAGTTCATCTGGTTCAAGCGGAACTCAGGGTGGTACACATGAACAACATGTGAAGGCAGGTCAGCAAAGTCATAAAAATGATGATAAAGATTCCGGGGATAGCAAATCAGGCAGCAAGTCTGACGGCAAATCTGACGGTAAAGCTGGTAGCGGCTCTGACAGTAGCGATTCAAAATCGGCTTCTTCAGGCTCGAAATCAGACTCTTCATCTGGTTCAAAATCAGGTTCTTCCAACGGTTCCCATACAGGCACCCAAGGTGGCACGCATGAACAGCATGTAAAAGCTGGGCAGCAAAGTCACAAGAATGATGATAAAGACGATGACAGTAAATCTGAAGGCAAGTCTGCACGGTCTTCTGACAGCGGTGATTCAAAATCTGGTTCTTCATCCAGTTCTCAATCGGGATCTGGTTCAAAAGCAGATTCTGGCTCGAAATCAGCCAGCAGCTCCAAAAGCCGTTAATTGGCAGCAGAATTTTCGGTAACGAAAACTGATACCGAAGGGTACCTTAATGGTGCCCTTTTTTTATGAGCTGATGTTGGGCGGTTCAATAAAGCATAGTTAATATCAGGAGGAAATACAGAAAATCTCTCCTACACGACTCAGCGTCACCACCTACGCTCGCTCATGAGCTTCACTGACTGTATTAAACAGGTTCACCGCCTATTCTCATGTCTGGTCGCAATCAAATTACACGGCCATTTTAACCATACAGCCATCGCCCAACAGGAGAAAGCCATGTCAACACCCGCCCACCAGGACGCCATCAGTTTATTGGAAGCAGATCATCGTGAGGCTGAAGATTTATTCGCTCAGTATGAAAAAGCAAAAGACGCTGAAAAAACAGAAGAAAAATTTGAAATAGCGCGCAAAGTTTGCGCTGCCTTGCTGATCCACATGCAGGTTGAAGAAACCATCTTTTATCCCGCGGCACGCGCTGCCCTGGATGAAGAAGGAGATGATTTGCTCAATGAAGCAGAAGTGGAACATAACGGTGCCAAAGACCTCATCAAGCAATTGGGTGAAACGAAGCCTGACGATCCTATGTTTGATGCCAAAGTCAAAGTGCTTAGCGAACAGATTGAACACCATGTTGACGAAGAAGAAAACGAGCTTTTCCCTAAACTAAAAAAAACCGATCTTGATCTCGATAGCCTGGGCGATGAAATGGCGCAGGCCAAAGAAGATTTGAAAGAGCAACTTAAAGCATGGCGATATTCTGGGTCATGAGTTCATGGGTATTGTTGAAGAAACCGGCTCGGGCGTACAAGATATCAAAAAGGGTGACCGCGTAGTGATTCCTTTTGTCATCGCTTGTGGTAGTTGCTTCTTTTGCGCACAACAGCAATTTTCTGCGTGCGAAACCACCAATACAGGTGAAGGCGGACTCTTGAACAGCAAGCACATCAAGCCACCTGCGGCACTGTTTGGTTTCAGCCATATGTACGGAGGCATACCTGGCGGTCAGGCAGAATTCGTACGTGTGCCTAAAGCCAATGTCGGCCCGCTGGTCGTGCCTTCATTGCTTGCCGATGAACAGGTTCTGTTTCTCAGCGATATTTTGCCTACTGGTTACCAGGCAGTATTGAATGCTGAAGTAAAGCCTAGTTCTACGCTGGCCATCTTTGGTGCTGGCCCGGTTGGTTTGATGTCTGCGGCTTGTGCTCGCATGAAAGGTGCATCAAAAATATATATGATAGACCACCATGCCTACCGCCTTGAGTTTGCCAGGGAAACCTATGGCATTGTCCCCATCAATTTTGATGACACTGACGCTGCTGAGTTCATTATCGCTGATACACAAGGTCGTGGCGTCGATGCCGTGATTGATGCTGTCGGTTTTGAGGCGAAAGGCAGCGCACTGGAAACCGTACTGACGGGTCTCAAGATTGAATCCAGCAGTGGCAGTGCCTTGCGTCAGTGTATTGCTGCAGTGCGTCGTGGTGGTGTCATCAGTGTCCCAGGTGTGTATAGCGGCTTTATCCATGGTTTCTTGTTTGGCGATGCCTTCGACAAGGGCTTGACGATACGCATGGGCCAGACCCATGTGCAAAAACTCATGCCGGAATTGTTGGGCTTTATTGAAGAGGGAAAACTTCGCCCTGATGCCATTATTACGCACAGGATGAAATTAAGTGAAGCTGCCGAGGCGTACAAGATATTCGATAAAAAAGAACAGGATTGTCGCAAGGTGGTGTTGACGCCAGATTAATTAAAAATTCCCACAGTTTTCATTCGAGGAAAAAGTGAATATCGACTGGTCTGCTTTGTGTGATTTGATTCAATGGCCCGCTATGATCGTGACGGTCATTGCATCATGGTGCGTAGCCTCGCGCTCAGTCAAAAAACGCAAGGCAGGTTTTTGGCTATTTTTGTTAAGTAATGTGCTCTGGATTATTTGGGGTTGGACAACTCACGCTTACGCACTGATTAGCTTGCAGCTATGCCTGATGGCGATGAATACACGGGGAGTTTTAAAAAATGAGAAGAATTGACAAGCATCATTGGCGAAGTCAATTAGTCTTGAAGACGCTACCTAATTGCGGATTTTCATCATACATTTCATCTAAAGCAAGCTGCTTATGAATGTGACGAAGTGCAAACAGATTTATTTCTTGCCTCAAAGCCATGCTTTGTAAGCGTAACAGAACCATTTTTTATCTCTATCAATCCTTCGCTCGCCATTTTTTTGAGTCCAGATTCGAATGCGCTATTTTGTTTTGGCGTCCAGTTTAGCGTGTGCTTTAAATACAAAGCATATACATCCAAAGTGTCCCCTTCTTTTGCGTGATTTTTTCCAAACCAAGTTAAGACGGTGTCTTTCACGAAATCGTTTAATGGTGGATAAATTAGATTAAAGGTAAGCATCCGGTGAAGTCATCTTGAAGTTAAGGGCTTAAGCGTAGATGATCGTGTCCACTTATTAAGTGGACACTTGTACATGATGGATGACGGAATCAATACGCCAAGACGGCGTCGGCGACACA
>NZ_JBMPPJ010000034.1:0-54108 GCF_049339865.1 Undibacterium sp. TC9W
CGGCATCATCCTCTTCAGGATCGCCTCTTTCCGTTCCTCTGAATACTTTTTCACTTGATCTCTTTTTCCCGCCCCCGATATGATTTCTATTTATCGGATGACGCGACAACTATTCTGACATCGGGGGGTATTTTTCTCCTTGCGGTCTTAAAATATTTTCTTTACTTAATTCAGTGATTGCCGGTTCAACATAGGCTTGCTGACCAGGATTCCAGAAAATGATGTGGGTATGAAATAAGGCGTTCAAGTTAAGTGCTTGACCCTGTTCTGTTTTATCTTTTGCGAGAAAATCCAAAATCTCTTTTTTAACAAAAGCTTTAGACATGAAAATGTCCCTTCAGCTATCCCTATTCATCGCTTTCAAAAACAAGTAGAAACACAGGAAATGAATCGGATGAACATGTCGAAAAGGACATGCCTATTAAAAGGCTAAGTAGATATATTATTATTCTTTTAATTAAGTATAGGCTCATTAAATCAAATGTCGAGAGTTTGATTTTTTTATATTTATTACTATTTTGAGATAGATAGCTATAGCTTTCCTGATGCATATGTAATCGGGTACTTCTCTAAGACGACTACCAGCCTGCGACGAGTCATTGGAAGATGAAGGGTCCCTATTTAGGTGCCTACGTTAATGAGAATGGCACAATTTTTGCAGGCGAGCTGCTATAAATGAATGACTTTCCAGATGTCTCGATTTCAATCTATCTCAAATTTAGCAAATCTGCTTTCATGGACCGTAATGCAAAGTAAATACGCCACCCTGGAATGGCGCGTTGTGTCTATGCGTGGAAACCCATGTGCTACATAGCGGCAGTTGATCCAATCGATAGACTAGGACGAATTCAAATAGCCCGCCTGACAGAAGACTTTGCTGAACTCTTTACTAGGTCACGTACAGCAAAACGGCGCCAAAATGGCACATGCTTCCGCCGAGCACGAACAGGTGCCAAACTCCGTGTCCGTGACGCCATTTGTGATCTGTGGCATAAAACGCGATGCCGCCGGTGTAGAGCGCACCACCTGCTGCCAAGCACCAGAAGCCGTCGATCGTGAGCGCATTGATGAGCGGCTTAGCAGCAATCACGCCAACCCAACCCATCACTACATATATTAGCAACGACATTAGCCGCGCTCCTTTGGCGTACCATAATTCTTGCAGGACGCCAGCAACGGCAAGCCCCCACACCACGCCGAACAGCGACCATCCCCCAGTCCCCCTTAGGCTGACCAGTGTGAATGGAGTATAGGTGCCAGCAATTAACAAGTAAATCGCGCAATGGTCGAGACGACGCAATAGGTCTTTGGCTGGCCCTTGAGAGCTATGATACAGCGCAGATGTAAAATAAAGAGCAAATAGCGTGGCAGCGTAGATGCTGAAACTAACAATCTTCCAATAGTCACCACTACGAGCTGCTATCGTAATCAGCGATACACCGCCCACTACTGCTAGCGCAGCACCAACCGCGTGGGTAATGCTGTTGAAGCGCTCTCCATAATACATGTATATCACCTACAAATTTTCCACTATTAAAAGCTGCAGCCCGGCCATTGTGTTTACGGTTTTTTTGCCCAGGAGATGAATTTTTAAGGAGCGACGCATAATTACTCAACAACGCTATTCGTCAAAAAAGCGTTTACATTTCAGCACGCCATATAACAACCGTAACCGACCTGAGGCTGAATAAAGAGCAAAATTTCATTCATCGGGCAACTGACCTATCAGCGTGCGTAATGTTTCTGCATTTTGCTGTGCTTTGATAGCGGCGGTATCATATTTAGCAGCGACCGCATCAAGATTCTTTAGTAGAGCATCCTTTGCCATTGAAGAAAGCAGCATGTGTTTCTCCTGAAGAGAACGCATCGCAAACCATACCGAATTCTCCACCATTTCATTTTGAAATTTTATCAGGCTACGCTGTGTATATGCATGCCCGGTATGGCAGCGAAAGCGGCGGGGCCGCTGATCATTTAACTCCCATAGCGTTCCATTGCATTCTGGACAGGTAAAAGTTGAGGGTTTGGCAAGCAGCTTGAGGCCATCCATTTCAACCCCTTCTACGGCAAATTTATTTTCCAGTTGCACCCATTGGGGCACTTCTTCAATCGGTGGTAAGGTCGCACCACCTTTGACATTCTCGGCAACCAGTTGTATCAGTGCTTGTGGAATTTCTTCGAGTTTAAGTACGCGATCAACTGCCACATTTTCTATAGCGCTAGCCGGCATATCTGGGGCCAGGGCTTCATCAGGATTTTGAACAATTGCACTTCCACCGCAGGCTTTTATTGCTGCTAGGCCCGCGGTTCCGTCATCCAGGGATCCAGTAAGAATAACGCCGATTGCTCGTCGACCATACGTTGCAGCAGCAGAGCGGAAAAGAGGATCAATCGCGGGGCGCGTATAGTTTTCCTTGGCTGTACGTGCGAGTACCACCCGACACTCTGCTCCCTGTCGCAATAAAGTTAAATGAAAGTCTGGAGGCGCAACCAGCACACGCCCTGCTTCTACTAGTTCACCATGCTGAGCGTGTCTAACTGGTAAAACACATGTACGGGCCAGTAACGATGGCAAGATACTTTCATGCGTCCCAATATGCATTACAACTATTACAGCGGCTGAAAATCGCAACGGTAAGCCTGCGACCACTACTCTTAATGCTTCTACACCGCCAGTAGAGGCACCTATAACGACGATATCGACAGCAGGATGTGATGTATGTTTCATAGGGCCACAATTGCATGGCAAGGTCCATTAAGTCTGTGCGTTAGAGAACTTACAACGAATTAAATTTTATCCATTTCGACCTGGACCTTTGAATGATGGACACAGCGAGCAAATTGTATCGCAAAGCGATTCCAATAAAATGGGTTTGGTAAGCCAAGCGGAGAAACCGGCGCTTTGCGCTTCAGTCGTGTTTCGTTCTCGTCCCAAGCCACTTGCTGCAATAACAGGCAATGTCAGTAAATGAGGCATTGCCCTCAGCGATTGAATAAATTCAAAACCATCCATGTCTGGCATTGAAATATCCGAAACAACCACGTCGAATTGAGCACTTACTAGAATATCAAGTCCTTGCTTTGCCGATGAAGCCACCTGTACGATTGCTCCTTCTGACTCAAGCAATTCTTTAAACATTGACAACATGTCTTCCGAATCATCCACTAGCAGTAAACTGCAGCCTGTGATTCTAGGTTTAGCGGAATCAAAATCATGCCCTGTCAGACCCATTGCTACATGAGAGAGCGGAAGCCGTAAGGTAAACGTACTACCTTGACCGACACCATTTGAATTAGCGACAACCGTGCCGTCATGTAGTTCAGTTATCTGCTGCACCAGTGCCAAGCCGATGCCAAGACCCGCTTTACTTCGCAGGGCCGTGGCAGTTCCCTGACCAAACATGTCGAATACGCGTGGCAGTGATTCGACCGAAATACCTGCTCCCGTGTCTTTAACTTCCAGCGTCGCCTGATCGTCTTCAATACCCAATGTAACGGTAACAGTACCGCCAGAGGGAGTAAATTTCACTGCGTTGCTGAGCAAGTTGAGCACCACCTGCTCAATACGAACCCTATCAGCCGCTACCAATATAGGCCTGTCATGTTGTACATATTGCAGAGTCAAGTTTTCTACCGCCGGATCAGCCCGCATAACTTCTACCAGCTTGAATGCAAGCGCACCCAGTTCTACGTCTTGTATTGTTAACGTCAACTTACCGGTTGCAACACGCGACATATCCATCAGGTCTTCAATGATTTTTGCCTGGCTCGTCACTGAATCGCGGATGATTGAAGCGGATCGTAGTGCAGGTGGCGATTGCCGTACTGCTGGTAGACGCGAGAGCAGTTCAACATTGATATAAATAACATTGAGAGGGTGGCGCAACTCATGTGACATCACGGCAAGAAATTCATCTTTCATTGCGTTAGTCATTTCAGCATGCGAACGGGTGGCCTGCTCGTTTGATAGTGCTGCTTCGCGCCGCTTATCGTGCTGCATGCGGGAAGTCTGGTCACGAGCTATTTTTGCATAGCCTTCAAAGTCCCCATTTTGCAGAACGGTAGTAACGCTAGTGCAGTAGAAGCGACTATTGTCTTTACGTATTTGCCAACGCTCGTCCTCTGCGCGGCCATCCTTAAAAGCGCGGTTGCGCTCATCTTCAGGAACACCCGAAGCCTGGTCTTCTGGCAGGTAAACCAGATCAAGGGTTTTACCCAACATGTCTTCCTCAGTATAACCAAAGTTACGTTCAGCCCCTTTGTTCCATGCTGTAACGAAGCCACGCTTATCGGTGGTAATAATGGCGAAATCATCCGTGCTATCGGCCACGAGGCGCATCCATTCTTCGCCAATGCGGGCTTTGGTTTCGGCCTCACGACGGCTACTAATGTCAATGAAAGTCATTACGGCTCCATCGATCTTGTCCTCGGTTGTACGGTACACCGATCTGCCCATTACCGAGATCGCACTCCAAACTGGCTAGACCAGATATGCGCCTTTGCCTCCGCTATTTCTGATGTTATTTTCTGGCTTGTACATGTTTGCATTACCTTATACGAGCAAGCGGCGCATGAGGTCACATACATAAGCTACTGCTTGAGTCTCCAAGAAATGAAAAACCGCTTAACAAATTTTTTTGTTAAGCGGTTTTTCGCATTGATCTGATTTTTCTTTTACTTTTTCTGACAAAAATCTGGGATTGGAAACACAGCAAATAAAAAATTCCAGCAACAGTCTTTACGGATCAGCAATCTCTGTTGTAGCTTATCGTTGTAGCTCAATGCTTTGGCATCAGCAGAAAAGTAATTTTGCCAATTTCCTTCTTTTCATATCACCTTTGCTGATTTCGCATTTGCCGAAAACGAAAATTTATGACTCCTCAAAAAGCAAAAACCATTCTGGAATCTCTGGCGCTCGGCATACACCCGGAAACCGGCGACGCTTTGCCAGATGAAGGAATTTTTAATCAACCCCAGATTATACGTGCCCTGTTTCTTGCAGCCCAGGCGCTGGGCGCAGGAAGACAGGAAACGGAAGTAGCAATGGCAAAATCCGCGAGCAATGAAAAGCAAAAATCACTGCCGACAAATGCGGGAAAACCCTGGACCGCAATTGACGACACCGAACTGCTGGCTGCTTTTGATGCGGGAGCACAGGTCAGCGAAATCGCCAGGGAATTTGGGCGCTCAAGAGGGTCGATCAACTCAAGACTGGTACGTCTGGGGCGCTTACAGGAAGTGGATACAGCATCTGAAATCAATTCAGACAGATCCTGACATCCAAAAATCAATTATGCAGCACATCCTGCGTCTCATCTGAATTCAAGACCAGTTGCTCAAGCCAGAGGAACCTCACGTCAAGACCGCAGGACTCTGTTATTTGGCTAAGTACCTATGATTTTTTTCATTGATGTGCCTATCTTGCCACCGCAATAGTCATCACCATAATCTTCGCGCGCTTTGGCGGCGAGTTTGACCAAGGGCGGTAGCGCACTGACGCGTTGCGACAGGTTTGCAGTCATGGGTGCAGTCTTTTCAAGCAACTTTTTTATTTTGGGAAAGTGATCACCTAAAGTTGACCACAAAGTGGCGGTCACGATGTCTGCAATGCCCGGCTCCTTGCCGCCCAATAAAAATCCACTGCCAGCCCGCAGGCCGTGGCGTTTACCGATTTCTTCCCATAGCGACATCCACTTTTGCAGTCTTGGAATGAACTCCTTCCAGCGTTTTTCAGTCCACATCTGCCGCCCACCATCCAGGGTGATTTCATCGATGACGTCATTGGCATCATTGACTATTTTCATGGTCATGGCGCGGAGTTCCGGGCTTGCTGGCATGAGACCTAGTGTATCGCCAAGATACAGCACGATGGCGGGCATTTCGGCGATGGCGAAACTGGTTTTCTTGTTGATGAGTAGGGGTGGCCCCATGAAGGGTACTGGCATGTTTTTTGTTGGCCCGCTCATGAGCTTCGCGATCGATGCATCGTCAGCCTCTACCCAGGTTTTTCCGGCATATGCCAGAATCGCCCGCACAAATTGACCACGAAATGGTACTGACCAATAGTACAACTCATAATCAAGAGTTTTTGAAATACTCATGGCGATATCCCTTTTTCAATGACTTGCAATCCATATTCTAAATGCCCATCCGGGCGATAAAAAAATCGTCACCGTATGCCATCCTCGATAATCGTCTCTTGACTGACGAGTGCTGTTTGCCTGTCATCCTCAGTAAGTTTGGTGGTTTTCCAGCTGCCTCTGGCAAACCAGCAGATGGCGATGAGGGCGACCACAATATTCGTCACCGGGAACGACCACCACAAGCCCTGGGCATGGAGTTGCGTATGCTTGGATAATACATACGCCAGCGGAAACTGTACCATCCACTGTGACACCAGCGCGATGATCATGGCATTGAGCATATTGCCGGATGCACGGAAAGCTGACACGATGCAAAGCTGCACACCAATGCCGCCCCAGGCCAGACACATGATGCGCAAGAAACTTGCTGCCTCTGCAATAACTGCGGCGTCATTGGGAATAAAAAAACTGACAATCAAGGGCGCAAGCGCATAGGCGATGACGCCCACCACGCTAAGCACGGCAAAGCCTATCAAGGTACCCAGCACAGTAATGCGCGATGCGCGTTCTATATTGCCTGCCCCGATATTTTGTCCCACCAATGTGGATATCGCCATCGAGATGCCCATGATAGGTATCGTGATGACTTGCAGAATATTTGCGCCGACACCGTAAGCTGCAATCGTGACAGTGCCAAAACTGGACACCAGGAAGGACATGACGATCAAACCCAGACCACGGGTCGAGAGCTCAACCGAAGCTGGCAGGCCAAGGAAGAAAGCCCTGCGGATATATGCCGGGTCCGGTTTTAAAGCGCGCCAATCCAGTTGTATGCCATGCCTGCCACGCAAGAAAATGATCATACCTATCAAGGCTGCCAAGGCCTGTGTAACCAGGGTTGCATAGGCTGCGCCCATAACACCTAATGGAGGAATGATCTGCCATCCATAGATGAACAAGGGGTCAAGCAAGAAGTTCAGAAGTACTGTTCCGGCGACGATATACAAAGGGATTTTGGTCTGGCCGACTCCACGCATCAGCGCCTGGAACATCGCAAAAATGAATACAAAAATAATACCTATGAAGGACACCCGCATGAAACCCAGCGCGCCGTCATGAACCGCTGGCTCTACGCCTAACAGTGTCAGCAGGTGCGGTGCCAGGCTATACCCAACCAGCCCCAGCACCAGCGAGCTGATAGCGACCATGACCATGGTCTGGGCAGCAACATGGTTGACCATATCTTGCCGGCCTGCACCCATATACTGTGCAGTGAGTGTCGCCCCTGCCATGGCAAGACCAGAACCCAGGGCGATGACGAGAAAGGTAACAGGAAAGCTGATGGAAATCGCAGCTACTGCCGCGGCACCCAGGCGCCCCACCCAGAACGCATCTGTCAACTGGTAACCAGTCTGCAAAATGTTGCCGAGGATAATGGGCAACGCCAGTGTCGCGAGTGCTTTGGTGATAGGGCCTTCCAGAAAAAGCTTTTGGCGTTCCACGCGATGTCCTTTATTGGCTTTAGTGGCTATAGTTTGCACTGACAAATAGAGCGCATTGATATGCATTATGCGACGGTAGAAGTCAGATGAGTGTACGGCACCGAACATTTTGCTTTTTAACGGCCTCTCAACGCCCCTTACCGGCTTATACCCAAAGTACGCAATACATGCACTGCATATTCATAGTCGGAAAGATTCGTTTTACAGCACAAAAGCAGCTCATATACTGGGCCGTCTGCCACTTGTCCCATCAACATCTATGAAAAAGAATCTGCATGTTCTCGCCCTCGCCGCCAGTGTCTTCCTCATGGGGAATGCTATTGCCGAGACCAAAGAAGTAGTCATCGCTTACCAGGACATGGTGGTGCCCTGGCGCTATGCGCAGGAAACGCACAACCTGGAACAAAAGACCGGGTACAAGGTGACGTTTCGCAAGCTGGCGAGTGGTGCTGATGTGATCCGCGCGCTTGCCTCTGGTTCAGTACAGATAGGCGAAGCAGGGTCGGCACCGATTGCCTCTGGCTTGTCGCAGGGATTGAACATACAGTTGTTCTGGATACTGGATAATATCAATGACGCCGAAGCACTGGTGGTACGTAATGGCAGCAATGTCAAAACGCTGGCTGATCTGAATGGCAAGCGCATTGCAGTGCCATTTGTCTCGACTTCACACTTCCATACCTTGCTGGCACTGGAGCATGCAAAAGTTGATGCGCGCGGCGTCAAGATTATCAACTTGCGCCCGCCAGAAATTGCTGCCGCGTGGGAACGTGGCGATATTGATGCAACCTTCATCTGGGATCCTGTACTGGCCAAAGTGAAGAAGACCGGCAAGACCCTGATCTCTTCTGGCGAGATCGCCAAACAGACTGGCACTGCAACCTTTGATGGCATCGTGGTCAACACGGATTTCGCCAAGCAGAATGATGCATTCCTGACAGAGCTGGTGAAGCTGTTGGCAGCCACGGATGCCGATTACCGCAACAACAAGGCGAACTGGAAAACAGACTCAGTGCAAATCAAGGCGGTAGCCAAGTGGGCTGGCGCTGAGGCGGCTGAGGTACCTGCCAGCCTGGCCTTGTATGAGTTTCCGACTTTGCAGCAACAGGCCTCAGCACAATGGCTGGGTGGTGGTGCGGCCAAATCACTGGCGGCGACAGCGGCCTTCCTGAAAAGCCAGGGTACTATCCAGACTGTTTTGCCGGACTATAGCGTAGGAGTCAATGCTACATGGGTACGCAAAGCAGCACAGTAAGCACACCTGCGGTTCACAACGGCGGCCGGCTAGATATACTGCGGCTGTCGGTGCGCTTTGACGGTACCGGGCCTGACGAAGCACTGGCCTTGTCGGACGTCAACCTGTCTATCGCGCCAGGAGAATTCGTCGTCGCGCTTGGTCCTTCAGGATGTGGCAAGACGACTTTGCTGAATTGCCTGGCAGGTTTCATCCAGGCATCTGAAGGTGAGCTCACGCTGGACGATGTAGCAATCAATGGACCCAGCCCTGGCGTGGGTGTGGTGTTTCAAAAGCATGCGCTGATGCCATGGTTAAATGTGCTGGACAATGTCGCACTGGGATTACGTTTTCGCGGTATTGCGCGTGAGCAGCGCAATGCGCTTGCGCTGGATCAGTTGCGTCTGGTCGGGCTGGAGCAATTTGCTGCGTCTCCCGTCTATCAATTGTCTGGTGGCATGCAGCAGCGTGTAGGGATAGCCCGTGCGCTGGCCAATAATCCGCGCGTGCTGCTGATGGACGAACCCATGGGTGCGCTTGATGCCCTGACGCGTGAGGCGATACAAGAACTGCTGGTCAAGGTCTGGCAAAGCAGCGGCAAGACTATTTTTTTCATTACCCATAGTGTAGAGGAAGCACTTTTTCTGGGCACGCGGGTAATCGTCATGTCGCCGCGCCCTGGCCGCATTGCCCAACAATTTGAGTTACCGTTTTCTGGCGAATATCTGGCTTCGGGTGATGCGCGTGCAGTCAAGTCTTCGCCTGACTTCATCGCCTGGCGTGAACGTCTGCTGCAACTTGTGCATCATCCTGTTTAAAACATTCCACATGCCACCATCATCCCCTTCAGTTGCAACTCCTGATCACGCTTATACAGAAGTCATTAAGCGCGAGGCAGAGCCAGTATTGCCGGTAGCAAAGGTATATCCACGGCCAGGCAGTGGCAAGACCCTGGGCGTGACTATCGTCACCATCGCCGTACTGTTGTCTGGCTGGTGGCTCATCACTGCAAGGGCCTGGGTGGAGCCCTTGTTCCTGCCCTCGCCTGCTGCGGTATGGCTGGCCGCTCAACAGGCCTGGAGTGGCAATATACAAGGCGGGCTGCCTTTAATTCAGCATTTGGCCTGGAGCCTGATACGCGTATTTGGTGCATTCTTGTTAGCGGCTATCAGCGCCGTACCGCTGGGCTTATTGATGGGCACCAATCGCATCGTGCGCGGCATCTTTGATCCCATCCTGGAATTTTATAGACCGCTACCACCACTAGCCTACCTGCCCTTGATCGTGATCTGGTTCGGCATTGATGAAACAGCCAAGATATTGTTGATCTACCTGGCGTGTTTTGCACCTATCGCGGTAGCTACCCGCGCTGGCGTCATCAAGGTCGCTTCCGAACAATTGCATGCGGCACTGTCCATGGGCGCAAGCCAATGGCAGTTATTACGGCATGTGATCTTGCCGGCGGCGATGCCTGATATTCTGACCGGCTTGAGGATTGCCATAGGCTTTGGCTGGACCACGCTGGTCGCGGCTGAAATGGTGGCCGCGACGGCTGGCGTGGGGCAGTTGGTATTGAACGCGTCAAGCTTCTTGCGCACTGATCTCGTGATCATGGGCATCATTCTCATCGGCATCGTGGCCTACCTGTTCGATTTGCTCATGCGCCGCCTTGAACGCAAGCTGGTGCCATGGAAAGCGCATAGCTGAGTACTTAGCGAATGAAATGGCGCGGCGCTTCAATTCAGAAGATATCTCAGCCGCGCCCAATTCGGGTCACTTCCAGAAAATATAATCCGCCTGGTAATTCACCGTCTGCTTGCTACCTGCACTACCCGCATCGCAAGTGCTGGATGGTGCGACACCACCTTTGGTTGCCACGCGCTGTATGTAAGTAACACCTGTCATGGCACCGCTGCCAGTTGCTGGATTGGCTTTGACCAGTTGATATGGAATATTGCCTGCGCCTGCTGGTGCAACTGCTACCTGGGTGGCGGTGACTTTGGAACCGTCCATGTTTTCCCATGTCGCTGGTGGGCCATAGTATTTGCCGACCTTGGTGCCGCTACGATCACTGAGTGTGGCGTCCGGGCCGACGAAGGCCCATTCAAACTGGCCGGCCATGTCTTTCTTGGCGCGGCATTCATAGGTGATCAGCCCTGCGCCTACGGTCTGCATAGCTACTTTATTGCCTGCGGGCACCTTGACTGCATCTGGCAAGCTGTCTTGCGAGTAGGTGGCTGCCATGGGGCTCATGGAAGTGCAGCCTGCCAATAGTGCGCTGGCCAGCGCGGTGAAAATGCCAGCAGCGCGCGACGCGGAAGTCAGAGTAAAGGCTTTCATTTAAGGCTCCTGTATGGTGGTTGGGATATCAGTCTTTGATGACCAATATTTCAGATACGCAGGAGACTCATGAATGGATTCAACATTCTTTAAATAAATCAATCATTCACCAGAACTATCTTGCGGGATCAGTTTTCCTCAGGCTGAATTTATTTCGCTGTAAAATTGCCCACCATATATACATGTAAAGACCTCAGTATCAGGTTCGCAACTTTAAGAGAAAATCAGCATGAACAAAAATCCGGTGCAATCTGAAAAAGACTTGCGTGCCCTGCTCAGGGCAAATAAACAGACGCTCAAGGGCATGAAGCTGCCGCAAGCCTTGAACCTGATGAGCGCTTACTACCAGGATATGCGCGACTACGACGTCATTGCTACTGAAGGTGACGGCATGGTGGTGTATGACGACATCACCAATCGCGGGCGCGGTACGCGCTTTGAGATAGGTATCGTCCGCCTGTTTTGCCTGCCTTCAGAGAAGGCCAGCACAGTGCCACAACCGGCCCTGCGTTTGCGGCTGCGCCTGTGCTACAAGTTTGACATGGATATTGCGACCAGCGTACTGGCGGAAGACACCTGGTCATATTACTGCTGGTCTGTCGCCGGCCTGGCAGCAATGCTGGATAAACTGAAGGGCGAAACGGCTTATCAGGTTTTGCAAGACAAGCAGCCTGCCGAAGTCAATATCAGTCTTGAGGAAACGACTTATCTGCCCTCAAAAAAATATCCTGCAACTGATGCGCAGCAAAACTGGTGGGGTGTATGGGATGTGGACTAATAGTCAGGCTTAGTGTCAGCGAACATTACCTTTACTGGTCTTCAGTAAAGGCGCAAAACTTTGTTTTGATTTTGCCCGGATGATCTGGTTAAGACGAAAACCTTCGATATCGGTCTTGATCTGTATCCAGACCGGGAAATGGTCAGACATCTGGTAGCTGAATTGCTGCAATGTGTAATTCTTGCCTGGATATAGTTTGGCGATATTGGCCTCATCGACAAAAAAATCGACCACCCCGCCTGCATTGGTAAAATTCTCAGGCACGGTAGGCAAATGCAGTATCTGATCATAACGCGCATTGCCCTTCAGATTAGAGCCACCTATGTTGCGCTTGCCTGCTTTTAACTGCACCAGTGGCTTGGGTATCTGCAAGCCACAATCTACCAGGGCTGCAAATAGCTCATCCTTGATGGTCGGCGTATTAAAATCGCCAAACACGATGAGGTCATGGTCTTCTACATATTTACTCTCGAAGCGGCGCTTGATCCAGTTGCTGAAGCGCTGTAATTCATCACGGCGTGCGGCGGTGCTGTCACCCCATCTGGCATGCAGGGCCAGCGCCAAAAAATCAAAGTTACCGGCTCTGAATGAACACAAGTATGGTGCGCGCCAGTAAGATTCTTTGGTGACCCATTCATCACCTTCCTTTACCCTTTGCGCCTCTACTTCGGCGGCGAGACCGGTATGCGTCACAGCCCTTCTGTCATATAGAAAAGCGGTGCGCTCGTCATTGCCACCGCGGTCGTCTGACCAGTCTGAATACACAACGCGCCACGAGTCACCAAGATAAGTCATGACCTTGCCCAGGTCTTCGAGATTATTGCGCAATTCAACAATGGCGATCAGATCAAATTGACCGAGGATTTCTGCAATGTAATGGATTGATGCTTCGATGCGGGATTTCCGGCCAAATTCGCGGATATTCCAGGTGGCGATATTGATGGTTTCATCCAGCTTGGAAGAAGGTATTTCTGCCTCCTTGATGCTGTCCTTCAATACCAATAAACCTGCTGCAATTTCTGCAGATACTTTGCCATGAGGCATGATTAACCCCTTGAAAGCCTGACTATTTCAACTGGAACCAGGAACAGAAATGCGCATATCGGCGCTCATCATAGCATCGCAAAACCAGGCAAAAAATATTTTTGAGACAAGTGTAACAATTGTAACTCTGTCATTACATCGTCATACACAACTTATATCGTCGCTCTTTTTTACCGAGAGACGCTCATGCTACCTACACGCACTCCAGAATATTTATTGGCATCTTCCCTGCTGGTCTTGCTCAGCGCCTGCGGTGGCAATAGCCTGCAGCCTTTACCAACCCTGAATGGCGACAAACCTTTGGTGGTTGCCCATCGCGGCGCATCAGGCTATCTGCCCGAAGAGACTTATGAAGCCTACGTCAAAGCGATTGACCTGGGTGCAGATGCGATAGAACCCGATCTGATTTCGACCAAGGATGGTGTACTGATTGCGCGCCATGATCCCAACCTGGCCTACAGCACCGATGTCGATAAACACCCTGAATTTGCTTCCAGAAAGAAAACCATAGACGTTGATGGTGAAACCCAAACCGGCTGGTTTGCCAGCGATTTTACTTTTGCAGAGATCAAGACTCTGGGTGGCATCTCCACCGATGCTGAGCGTCCGCAGCAATACAATGGCTTGTATAAAATAGTCAGCTTCCAGGAGATCATCGATCTGGTCAAAGCCAAGAGCAAAGAAACCGGCCGCACGATTGCAGTCTATCCTGAAACCAAGAACCCCAGCTACCACCGCGCCCTTGGTTTGCCGCTGGAAGACAAGCTGATAGACCTCATCACCAAGGCAGGCTGGAATGATAAAACTGCGCCCATCTTCGTGCAGTCATTTGAACCAGGCAGCCTGAAAGAATTGCGCAGGAAAGGTTTGAACGTCAAGCTGGTGCAATTGATCGATGCAGATGATGTTGATCTGAAAACCGGCGCACTGACTTTTGCCGCACCTTACGACCGGCCTTATGACTGGGCCCTGGCGGGCGACAAACGCCTGTTCAGCGACATGGTGACGCCTGCGGGCCTGGCCGAGATCAAGACTTATGCCGATGGCATAGGCCCTTGGAAGCGTTATATCGTCAGCGTCAAGGGTACCGTGGGTGCTGATGGCAAACTGGTCGATGTGAATGGCGATGGCAAAATCAATGAAACTGATGCCACCACGCTGGCACCAACCAGCCTGATCAGCGATGCACACAAGGCTGGCCTGCTGGTACATCCTTACACTTTCCGTAATGAAAGGCGCCGCCTGGCAGCCAACTACAATGGTGACCCGAAGGCAGAATACCTGCAATTCTTCCGTCTCGGGATTGATGGCATGTTCTCTGATTTTGCCGACACAGCACTGGCCGCACGTGCTGACTATCTGAAAGAAACAGGCCGCTGATTTATTTCATCAACGCTTTGCATTACATGCGTGAAGTGTCTTCACTTCACGCATGAGCTTGCAGATAAATGGCTGGCTTACAGTCCTTTAGCCAGAGTCCCCAGGCGGGTAATATCATTGATCAGGAAGGCCGGTACACAGGGGATATGCTCTGCCGGTTTGACCGGGCAATCCATGCGGTCCAGCAGAGTGCCTGCGCCGCGCCTGGTCATGGCCTGGAAGGCGGAATCTGTATTCCCATACGGCACGGTTGTGTCATCACGGCCATGGAAAAATGAGATAGGTGATTGCGGCGTCCAGTCATTGACATTGCTTTGCGCGATGATGGCTGCATCGTCATCGTTGAGGAAATTGTCGAGGAAAGCAGGGTCAAATACGATATCGCTATTGTTGCCCAATGCAGACGACAACAATAGATTACGCACATTGGCCCTGTCATTCGCACCGAGTTTTTTCAAGAAACCGGGGCTGATAAGCGCGCCGACGATAGGGTTCTCTTTGCGTACCGCATCAAGCATCGCATTCAGCGTCAGGACCACGTCGTAAGGCCCGGCACCGATATAGGTATTGACAGGCAAAGCACCTGCCCGGTTTTGTGTCAGGTAACGCAGGGTTGCCATGCTCGCATACGCCCCCTCTGAATAACCGGTTAAAAACACCTGGCCATTGTCAGCAATGGACTGCGTCTGCCGCCAGCGCGCAGTGGCCGTCATGAAATCAGCCACTGAAAGAGCAGTCGGTGTCGCCAGCAGATAAGGATGTGGCAGCCCCCTGGTCACACCATAGCCGACATAATCGGTGGCACTGACCAGATAACCCATGGAGGCGAACAACACTGCCGGTTCATCTGCAGTGGCATGGTTGCTCGGTGCCTCAGCATTGGTTTTGATGGTTGCATGCTGGTAACTGAGTACCGGGCTGGCCAGGCTGCCAGTCTTACGCGGGATCGCCGCCAAACCAGAGGCCACCACGCTGCGGCCACTGGTGTCCGTCGTGGTGTATGTGATTTTGTAGGTATCAACTGCATACAAGGGCTTGATGACTGCTGTCACTTCTTTTGGCAAGGCAGCAGTCACATCAGCAAGGCTGATGGTTTTGATAAAGGTGGCAGTATCGAAATGCCCGGGGCCAGGTGGATTAGCCACATCTGGCGTGGTAACAACAGGAATGGTCGCGGGGCTGGAGGCAGAGCCTCCGCCACAGGCAGTGACAATCAGGCATACCGTCAGACCGGCTAAATAGCCTGGCAATACACGTTTTAATAAATCAGATTTCATATTCTTTCCCTTTATTGCTCAGGTTGTGGTCAGGCAGTATAGGTAGCCAGAGTGCATTACATGAAGAAAAGCATCTGCCCCATGGTGCTTGGCGCTTTCTGCCTGACTGCTAACACAGGAATAAATACAGGCATACCTGCCTATAACGGCAAAGAACAGAATCGGATGACAACAAAGCTGCATTGATACATATTGATGTATAAGTGAGCTTTGCTCGCGGCAGCGTCTTAAATTCAGGGCTTGAGCTTATCCGCTTTAATTGCTGCATTTGCGGTGGAGATCACCCGATTCGAAGGGCCGTCAGAGCCTGACAACAAATTAACGTCTGTTACGGTCTTTTGAGTTTGTTTGTCAGAAATTTCAGTGGAATTTTCGAACTCTTTTGCCAATGGTGCATTTTCTTTTCGTGTCTGTATGTCTATCAGGGCTTTGTTTTCTATGCCTTGTATCCAATCGGGAGCTTTTTTTCCGTTCAGACGTATGACTTGATTGTTTTGAATTTCAAGATAAGTGACGGGATATAACTCCGAATTATCACGAACCATAGTCAGATCACATATCGCAATAGCCTTGATGAGATTTTCCTGACTTTCAGTATAGCGCCTCCGGATAACATCCTCATCTATATGATGCCCTCCTTTAGCCACTCTATTGGCGACACGTAAAACATTCAAATCAGCATCTTTCAACCCTACATAAAAAAGCTGGGTTTCGAATCCAGCAGTCTTGGCTTCTTCCATGCGTCTGAGTATGCCGTTACCAGTCAGTGTAGTTTCCATTGAAAAAGAAGTTTTATTGTCGATTGCTTCTTTGAACTGGCGTATCGCCTCTCTCCCGGCAGCAACATCAACAGAACGTGGATCTTTGGGATTGATGACACGTGCAATTGCATCCGGGTCTATATGTTTTTTGATCTCAGTGTTGGTGTCTATCTCTCTCAAAGTCGATTTACCTGAGCCATTGGTGCCGCCATAAAATAAGGCTATAGGACGGTCACTCATATCAGGATTTCACACTCGGTACATCGCGCATTCTGGTAATGACGCCGTCTGGGGAACGCATGACTACATAGCCTTCTTCATCGATATAACTGACAGATTCGGTTTCATTAAGTTTTTTGATATGCTCTGCAAATTTCTGATCAAGTTCGAGCGCACGTTTGGCAGCATCACTCAATTTTGTTTCTTTGTCGGTGTGATTCATTTTCATTCCTAACATGGCAATAAATAAATAATTCAAGAATTTCCGTTTTTTCATTCTAGTCGTTTGATAGCGAAAGAATAAATAAAGTTGCAATATGTTACGCGCTGGCTTTCGCTGGATTTAAGGCATAGCGAGGATACAAATGCAAAAATACGAATGTAAAAAATTCCTTGCCAAAACCAAAATCCATCAGCTACTATAAAGCCCTCACCTCAACCAACTATCTGAAAGGAGATCAACATGCGACTACGACCAAACCTCTCTCCTTCATTGGGTCTGGTTTTCTACTGCCTGCATTAATCCGTATTTTAGTGCGCGTATTTCAGCGCGCGTATTTCATCGTTCTGTTAATACAGCGTACGCATCTGCAAGCATTTCATCTTAGTCTTCATCTTGTCAGCATCTGCTGGTGATTTGATACGTCTATACCAGCGCCCAATTCCTTAAAAATATTATTTGGAATTCCTCTATGGGCAATTTTATTCAGCATTTGTCTGAGCGCGTATCTGTGATCGCCTCAGACCGCTTGTGGCTTGAAGACAGCGCGATACAGCAACTCAAGACCACAGCACAATTAACACATATGGTCAGTGTAGTGGGCCTGCCTGATTTACACCCGGGCCGTGGCTACCCTGTGGGTGCCGCATTTTTATCACAAGACCATTTCTACCCTGCCCTGGTTGGCAACGACATAGGCTGCGGCATGAGCCTGTACCAGACTGACCTGGCAATCAACAAGGTCAAGCTGGATAAACTCGACAAGCAAATCGGCAATCTTGATGAGCCTGTCGATGAAGATGAATGGCAGCAATTGCTCAGCATCGATCCTGATCTGGCTGCAAAAAAACAGGCCGTCGCAGATGGCTTGCTGGCAGCGGGACTGGATTTACTGCAAATGCGCTCGCTCGGCACTATCGGTGGTGGCAATCATTTTGCCGAATTACAAATCACTGACAGAGTCGATGATACAGCCGGCTACGACGCAGCAAACTTGCATGCGAAGCGCGTGCAATTACTGGTGCACAGCGGTTCGCGTGGTCTGGGGCAATTCATCTTGCGTCAGCATGTCGATGCGCATAGTCACGCGGGTCTAGCAAGTGACAGCAAAGCTGCGACAGACTACCTGCGCAAACATGATGCCGCGCTGGCATATGCCGCACTGAACCGCGCCATGATCGCTGGACGTATCTTGCGCCGCCTGCGTTGCCATGGCGAATTGGTTCTCGACGTGCATCACAATCTCGTCACACCTGTAAAAGCGGATGGCAAGAGTTTGTGGTTGCATCGCAAAGGCGCCAGCCCCAGTGATCAGGGTATGGTGATGTTGCCGGGTTCACGTGGCGACTACAGTTATTTGCTGCAACCAAAAGCAGAGAATGGCGCAGCCAGTTTGCATTCACTGGCACATGGTGCAGGCCGTAAATGGCAGCGCACTGATTGCAAGGACAGGTTGTTCAAACTGGCGACACCAGATCAATTGAGCCGCACAGAATTTGGCAGCCGCGTGATTTGTGTTGACCGTGCCCTGATTTATGAAGAGGCACCGCAAGCCTACAAAAATCTGGATAGCGTACTCGACTGTTTGCTGGGTGCCGATCTGGTCACCGTCATCGCCCGTAGTAAACCGCTGCTGACCTACAAAACACGTGGGGAGTGCTGCTGATGCTGTATCTACAAATCACCGCGAATACAGGCCCGGCAGAATGTTGCCTGGCCGTTGCCAAGGCTTTGCAGCTATTCAATAAAGAAGCGGCAAAAGCAGGTGTCACTGCGCGCATCATTGAGCAAGTCGATGGCCCATATGCTGGCAGCCTGCGGTCAGCTTTGCTGGAATTAAGGGCTGATCAAAATGATGATGCCTTGCAAAATCTGGCACATGCATGGGAAGGCAGCCTGCTATGGATCTGCAATAGCCCTTACCGGCTGGGTCATAAACGCAAGAACTGGTTTTTGGGTTGCAAAGTATTTCAGGCTGGCAGCACCATGCCGGAGAGTGAAATACGTTATGAAGCCACTCGTGCATCCGGCCCGGGTGGCCAGCATGTCAACAAGACTGACAGTGCCATTCGCGCCACGCACATCGCGACCGGCATTTCAGTCAAGGTACAGACTGAACGCAGCCAGCATGCCAACAAGCGCCTGGCCGCGCAACTGCTAAGCAGCAAACTGGAAGAATTGCATGCCGCCAAAGAGCGCGACAGCAAGGCAGAAAGACGCATGCAACATCACGATACAGAAAGGGGAAATGCCAGACGCATATTTGTGGGCATGGATTTCAAGGAACAAAAAGCTTAAAGCCTTTTTGCGACAGGTTTCTTGAAAGCCTGCTTTGCGATTGCCGCACCAGCACCGCTGCCGCTATCGGTGGCGGTACTTTGTGTGGTGGTGACTGACAATTCAGGCTTGCAAGTCAGCAAGGCAAAGGTCGCCTGCAATTCTTTTTTAAGAGTTTTCAACTGACGCATGTGCGCGTCTATCTGTGCCATCTTGTTCATTAATTGCTGCTCTATATCGGCACGGCCAAACTTGCCCTCTGCCAGACGCGGCAGGATGGCCTGTATTTCTGCCAGAGAGAATCCCAATGCCTGCGCACCACGGACAAAGCGCAGGGTTTGTACATCGGCATCGCCATACTTGCGATAGCCATTACCCTGACGCGGGGCGGGTTTGATGATGCCCTGCTTTTCATAATAGCGCACGGTGTCGGTCGATACTTCGCAAACTCCCGCAAACTGGCTGATGTTCATAGACTGCTCCAGACTGAAATCGTTCTTGACTATGGAGTGTAGTCCAGGCTTTAGGCTGGATACAAGACCAAATGCAAGATCAAATAATTTCGCTTTGCAGCAAAAGCCCTTGCAAAGTGATTATTGCTTGACTGCGCTAGCGGCTTGCGAAATGATGAGAGCCTTGCTTAAAAAGGCAGACAAATATAACAATGGGCAGGCCAGGGCCTGACCCAGATGGAGACAAGATGAGTAAAATATTGAAACGCACGACCATAGGTCTGGCGGTAATACTGGTTTTGGGTGCAACGGTCGGGTACCTGAAGCTGCGCAGCTCCGGTCACCCGCAAATCGATGGTGAAATGCAGTTGGCTGGTTTGACTGCCCCCGTCAAAGTCTTGCGTGATGAGCTGGGGATACCCTATATTTTCGCCAGCAATACGCCTGACCTGTTACGCGCGCAAGGTTTTGTGACGGCGCAAAACCGGCTGATGCAGATGGAATTGTTCCGTGCTACCTGGCGCGGTGAATTGTCAGCCATCCTGGGTGCCGAGACCGTGCCCAGCGACATACGCATGCGCGTGCTGGGCATACGTCGCAATGGTGAGCGCCATGCAGAAAAACTCAGCCCTGAATCGCGGGCCTTCTTTCAGCATTATGTCGATGGCATCAATGCTTATATCAAGTCTTATCCAGATGAACATCCTGTAGAACTCAAGGCCGTCGGCCTGGTGCCGCAAGCCTGGAAAGTAGCTGACCTGGTGGCGCTGGTGCATTACATCCATTACACCCACTCCACCAATTTCAAGGCGGAAGTCATCGCGCAAAAACTCATCGATCATCTGGGCATGGAAAAAGCACGCGAGATTTTCCCCTTGACTGTGAATCCTGACTGGAAGACAACTCCAGTAGCATCCATCGAGCAATCAGAAAACCAGCAAGCACAATCCGCACAATTGAACCTGGCATGGAGTGATTTGAATATCGCACCCGAGACTTTAAATCATCAGGGCCTGGGTTCAAACAACTGGGCAGTTGGCCCATCGCGCTCGCAATCCGGCAAGGCCATGGTGGCAAATGACCCGCATCTGGATAACCGTATCTTGCCAGGCACCTGGCACCCCGTAGGTTTGTTTACACCGGAGATACAGGCGGTAGGTGCAGCCATACCCGGCATGCCTGGCATGATGGTGGGTCGCAATAAACATGTGGCTTTTGGTGTCACGAATGCCTATGGCGATGTGCAGGACTTGTATGTGGAGAGCCTGGACCCGGCCAATAAGGATTATTACATGGATGGTGGCAGCAGCGTGCCATTCACGGTCATCACTGAAAACATACGCATCAAGGACAAGAGCGCCACAGGCGGCTACCGGGATCAAGTACTGGTCATACGCTATACCAAACGTGGGCCAGTAATTACCGATCACCCCGGCCTTGGCCCCAAAGGTGACAAGCTACTGGTCTTGCGTTCTACCGATGCAGAAGTATTGACACCGCAGATCGGCATAGAAGGCATGCTGACTGCCGCCAATGCCGCTGACTTTGATAAGCAAGTACAAAAGATAGATTTGATGATGTTCAATTTTGTCTTTGGTGATGACCAGGGAACTATCGCTCACCGCGCTACTGGCGCGGTGCCTATACGCTCAGGTGCTGATGGCGGCTTCCCGCGCCTGCCACCGGCAGATGGTAGTGATGACTGGACTGGTTTTATTCCCAAGGACAAGATGCCCGGCATGACTAATCCGGCACGCGCATGGGTGGGCACCGCCAATCACGATACCCGGCCTGAAGATTTCCCCTGGTATTACACCAATTATGTTTCACCAAATTATCGCTATACCCGCATAGGACAGGTACTCGGTGCGGCACAAAAAATGACGGTGGAAGATCACTGGAAACTCATGCATGACAGCCGCAACCTGCAGTCAGATGCCCTGCGCCCTGCCCTTATTACTGCGCTGGAAAATGATCCCGCAAACAAAGACCTGGCTGCCATACTCAAGACCTGGGATGGCAGGGACGATGCTGCCCTTGCTGCACCGCTGGTCTATCAGGCGCTGTACAGGGAAGTCGTGATAGGCACGTTCAGCGATGAACTGGGTGACGATGTCGCCAAAGACATGTTATCGACCTGGTATTTCTGGCAGCAGCGTTTTGATACCCTGCTGGCCAAGCCGGATTCCATCTGGTTTGACGACGTGCGCACCAAGGACAAACGTGAAACCCTGGCCGACGTGATAAGCGCGGCAGCACCGCGCGCCCGTGCAGAAATCGAAGCCCTGCAAGGTAAAGACACATCGCAGTGGCGCTGGGGCAAATCACATACCGTGCGCTTTGTCAGCCCCTTGCGTCGCAATGGCGCAGGACAGGAATTGCTGGGAGGCTTTACTGTTGAACGCTCGGGCAGTGGCGAAACTGTCAGCCGTGGTGTCTATGATTTCCAGAAACCCTACGAATCCAACTTCTTCGCGTCCATGCAAGTCATTATGGATTTTGGCGACAATGAAAAGATAGAAGCGGCCATGGCCGGTGGTGTCAGTGAAAGGCATTTCCAGGAGCATCAGAATGACATGGCCAAACTGTGGGCAAAAGATGAACGTCGCCCCTGGTGGTTTGCGCCCGCAAAGGTAGAAGCCAATGCCAGACACAGGCAAACCCTGAAGCCTTAAAGCAAAAATGGCAGCCTCGTCGCTGCCATTTTTTTATCCCTTAGTCTTTTAAATCAAAACTGACCTGTCGCTCACGCAAGGCTTTGGCATGGCGGTGACGTGCCCGCAAACGTGGGTTGGTAATCACACTCCCTACTGTCTCACCCACCACCATGGCAATGCCCAGTATAGGCAACACCAGCATCAGGCCAGCGATACCAGCCAGCTCACCGCCGACAAAAATCATCAACACAGAAATGAGCGGATGCATATGCAAGCTGCGGCCCAGAGTCATGGGCATGAAGATGAAATCATCGAGCAGGCGCACCGTGATGAAGACGGCAATCGCGCCATACGCCAGCAAGGGAGTGTCAGGTGCGTCAGTAGCCGCCACCAGCACCACCATGATGCAACCCAGTACAGAACCAACAAAAGGCACCCATGCGAGAATGGCTGATATCAACGCCAGCGTGAATGGTGCTGATATGCCGATAGACCACAGACCAAGCGCCAGTATGAGAGTATCGATCACCGTCAGTTTCAACAAGCCCTGGAAGTAACGGCGCGCTGTCTGGCCAATTTCATGCATGAGAAACAGGGTTTCTTCAAAAAAAGCATTCGGCACAGCACGTGCCAGAAATTGCTTGAACTTGCGGCCATCACGCAAGAAAAAGAAAGTCAGGAAAGGGGTCAGAAAAAACGCCGGCAATACTCCGGCCATGGAAACCAGGATGTTGGCAACATATTGCTGGGCAAAATTATCGGTATTACTCGCCATCCATGCATTCACTGATTCGCTCGCATGCGCCTTGCGGAGTATGGAAAAATTTTCTTCCATGGTCTGCATGGAATTGTGCACGAAACGTATCCCGCCATCGACATAATGCGTGAACATGTCTTGCAAAGATCCGGCACGCAAAGTGAATTTATTAATGATGTAGGCCAGTGCCAAAGCCAGAGCAATAAAAAAAATACCGCCAACCAGGGTAGCGGCCAACTCACGCGGCAAACCCAGCAAACTCAGGCGTGCCACTGCAGGTACGAGGATGTAATACAGTATCATCGCAAACATGAACGGTATCAGCAGCCACAAGACCTTGGGCAATAAAAATAGCAGAGCGCAAGTCGATGCAAGTACACATAGCCATACAATGGGGCCAGATTGACGCTGGTTCACAAGGCCTCACTACGCGAAACATCATCGAGGGAATCACGCAGGCGGCGGCTGTTCAGCCTGGCCAGTTCCAGCGAAATTTTATAGCCAATGACGGCATTGGTTTCCAGTAAAGAGCTGAAGTCAGCACGGAAAAATACCGCGACCTCGCAATTCTCTGCTGCCTTGGCCTGCGCGCTGCGCGGAGAATTATCCAGCAAGGCTACGTCACCGAAAAAATTGCCCTCGGTCAGATTGGCAATGAACTCATCACCATGCTCGCGCCTGCGGTTGATACTGACTACGCCGGACAGGATGATGTACAAGGCCTGCCCTTCCTCACCCTCATCGAAGATGATTTCATTGGCAAGATACTGCCTGTCGTGCAACATGCCATCAATGATTTTCAGCTCACGCGGACTCAGGGTGGCGAACAATGACATACCTGACAAGCGTTGCAGGCGATAAGAATTAGGGGGTTGTCTTATCCAGGTGAGTGTCATGTGTATCCTTTTTTATTCTTGGTAACAGAGCAATCTGCAATTATGCTGTACCCGACGGCCCTTGCCCATGAAAATCTCATGCATCGTATCCAAGTAGCACAATGAAAGCGTAGATATTATCACCACAAATCCCGCAAAAACACTTTCACATTTGTTTTCCGCGCCCAGACACCGCATTCGCGACATGCTTCAAAATGGCAGGATGCCAGTCGCGCTGATTTCCCAATACAGCCAGCAAGATCATGAACATGCCCAGCAATTGCCAGGCACTCAGAATAGTTGCAAAAGACAGCACATCAACCAGCAAGGCCACCAGCGGATAAATAAAGGACAAGGTAGCAATACTCGTTGCTGGCAATTTTTGAAAAGCATCGTACATGAGTTTATACATCAACCCGGTATGGACAAAGCCCAGCAGCAATAAACTGCCCCAGCTTTGCCAATGCCAGCTCCAGTTTGATAAATCTGCCATCGGTGCCAACACCACGGCACCCGTCAGCAACTGTAATCCTGCAATCTGCGCCGGGACTATGCCTTGCAGCTTACGGGTCGCCAGGGTAGCGAAGGCATACAGCAATGCTGCCAGCAAAGCCAGCCCGGCACCTGCCAGTGCCTGACTAACATGTCCGTCAGCATTGCGCAGGAAGTCTTGCCGGATATCCAGACCAGAACTAAGCACCACCCCAGCAAAAGCCACCAGCAGGAAAGGCAGCTTGCGCCAGATCTGCCCATCTCTTTGCATCATGGCCAGCAAGATCAGTAAAAAGAAGGGTTGCACATGATAGACCACCGTGGCGATGGAAATACTGCTGAGCCTGTAGGCAGAAAACAGACATAGCCAGTTGATGATGAGGGCTGCAGCCCCCAGCAGCAACCATTTCACTTGCCTGACATTCAAATTTTGCCAGTTGCCCTGCCAGTACAGCAAAGCCAGCAGGCTGAGGCCGCCGATCAGGCAGCGCAATAAAACCACCGTCATTGCCGGCTGGCCACTGGCGAGAACGAACAGGCCTATTGTGCCCGACAAGCCCATTGCCACCACCATTTGCCACTTGCCGGAGCCGCCATAGCTCCAAGAGTTACCAGAATTGCTGCTGTTCATCTTGTCCACCTGCTTCTTATTTAAGTAGCGTCCATTATCGACAAGCTGACACTCTTCAACAATACGCATAAAATACAAAGGATAATTGCCTATAGGGCAAAAATAAAAGGGTATACATGATGGAAATGCTCAATGAGATGGCGATCTTTGCCCAGGTAGTGGAAAGCGGCAGTTTTTCGGCTGCTGCACGGCAGCTGGGAGTGAATACCTCGGCCATCAGCCGCCACATCACCCGGCTGGAAGCGCATATGGGTGGCAGGCTAATGCAAAGAACCACGCGCTCATTTTCCCTAACCGAGCTGGGGCAGGAAGTGCTGACCGGCAGCAGGCGTATCTTGCAGGCAGCACGTGAAACCCATGCGCTGGCAGGCACTTACAGCCAGCATCCCAGCGGCGTGATACGTGTGACTGCCCCTGTGGTACTTGGCGAAGTCTGGCTGGCGCCCTTGCTACCGGCCTTTCTGGATGCCTATCCCGATGTTTCTGTGCGCTTGACACTGATAGACAATACCCTGGACCTCATCGAAGAAGGTGTCGATCTGGCGATACGCATTTCGCGCGAACTGGCACCCGGTCTGGCAGCCCGGCCATTGGGCAAGATGCGCTATGTACTAGTGGCGACTCCAGATTATCTGCAGCTATCTGGCCGTCCCACCGAGCCGGGTGAATTGACGACTCATCGCTGCATTTATCTGGGCTATGGCAGCTTTGGTGATCACTGGAGCATGCAAAAAGGCAAGCAGCAATGCAATGTACAAATCCCGGCGCGACTGACTATCAACAATAGTTCAGCAATACTCGCTGCCACCCTGGCTGGTGGTGGCATAGGCCTGATCCCGGACTTTACGGCACGCGCTGCCGTTGCCGCGAAACAGGTGGAAGTTGTTTTACCTGATTGGGAATTTTGCGCGCCTTATACTGGCAATATTTATGCGGTATATACGCCAGGCAAACATCTGGCCTTGAAAGTCAGGGGCTTCATCGATTATCTGCTACAGACACAAAACTCATCGGCCTCATAACCTAAACATAATGCGCATTTCGACTATGCAATCTTAATTTTCTTCATAGGTCAATAACGCATAAGATAAGCTGGATTTGTTCGTGTACGCGCATAAGGAGCAATGTAATACTGATTTTTCAAATTATTTTGATAGATCAGGTTTGCCATGCCTTTTGCTCTCCACAGCCGCGCTACACCTACTTCTTCGTCAGATCAGCAAGAAGATGCTCTGGCTATCGCGAGTGCTTTGGCTGATCAACTGGCCAGCACCGCCGTAGCACGTGACCGCGCAGGCGGGCATGCGCAGCAAGAGCGCGAATGGATACGCGCCTCTGGCTTGTTGACGCTCTCCATCCCGGTAGAATTTGGCGGCCAGGGTGCGGACTGGTCTCTGGTGTTCCAGGTAATACGCCTGCTGGCCAAGGCCGACAGTGCGCTGGCCCATGTGTTCGCTTTCCATCATTTGCAACTCGCTGGCATACAACTGTATGGCAATGCGCAGCAACAGCGCCGCTTGCTGGCAGCGACGGTAGAACAAAGATTTTTTTGGGGTAATGCCCTCAATCCACTGGACAAGCGCACCACTGCAACAAGGACGGATGCTGGTTATATTCTGAATGGCATCAAGAGTTTTTCATCTGGCTCTGTGGGTGCGGAATGGCTGACGATCTCGGCCTGGGATGAACAGACTCAAAGCGCCCTGATCGCCGCAGTGCCAACAACGCAAAAAGGTATCTCGGTACAAGCTGACTGGGATGCCTTCGGCCAAAAACAGACGGATAGTGGCAATGTGCATTTTGAAAATGTCTTCTTGCCTGCTGATCTGGTGTTGCAAGCGCCAGCAACAATACCCACTGCGCAGGCAACACTGCGCTCGCAAGTTGCCCAGCTCATCATGACGAATCTGTACCTGGGCATAGGCCTGGGTGCCTTTGATGCCGCCCGCCAATATACGCAAGAGCAGGCCAGGGCATGGTTTGCTGCAGGCGTGGATAAAGCCACGGACGACCCTTACATACAACACCGTTATGGCGAACTGTGGTTGCTATTGCGCCCGGCAGTTGCCCTGGCAGATCAGGCAGCAGTGAGCCTGGAAAAAGCTTTTCGCCAGGGACCGCTGGTCACGGCAGAAACCCGCGGTGAACTCGCAATTGCCGTAGCAGAAGCAAAATGCCTGGCGCACCGCGCTGGCATAGAAGTCAGCTCGCAAATGTTTGAACTGACTGGCGCCCGTTCCACCTCGGCACGCTATGGCTATGACAGGTTCTGGCGCAATGTCAGGGTACATACCCTGCATGACCCAATCGATTACAAATTGCGTGACCTGGGCCGCTATGTATTGAATGGCAGCCTCCCTGAACCTACTGCATATTCTTGACCGGTAATAAACGTGAGTACATCTATTATACAAATACAGTCTGTCAGCAAGGCTTTTCCTCTGCCGGATGGCAAGACTTTTCATGCAGTCAAATCTGTCAGTGTCGACATTGAACAGGGCGATATCTTTGGACTGATAGGCAAGAGCGGCGCCGGTAAATCAACGCTGCTGCGTTTGATTAATTTGCTCGAACGTCCAGATAGCGGCACGGTCACCGTCGCCAGGCAGGACCTGACCAAGCTGGGTAAAAAAGAACTACGCGTCGCCAGGCAAAACATAGGCATGATTTTCCAGCAATTCAATCTGCTGCAAAACGCCAGCGTGTTTGAAAATGTCGCCTTTCCATTGAGAATACACACGAAACAAAGCAAGCAGGAAATCGCGCAGCGTGTTGCTGAATGCCTGGACATCGTCGGCCTATCCAATAAGTCAGGCAGCTATCCGGCCCAATTGTCTGGCGGACAAAAACAGCGCGTGGCAATTGCACGTGTGCTGGCCAGCAAACCCAACGTGGTCTTGTGCGATGAACCCACCTCGGCGCTGGATGCAGAAACCACACGTGAAGTACTGGATACGCTACGCGACATCAACCAGCGACTGGGTGTCACTATCGTCATTGTCAGTCATGAATTGACGGTGCTCAGCACCATCTGCAACAAGGTTGCCGTTATCGAAGAAGGTGAAATTGCTGAGAGTTTTTCATTGGCTGATGCTGGGATATTGCGCAAAACTGCACTGGGCCGTGAGCTGGCTTTCCATGGTCGGGAGAATGGCAGCAATCCACAGTGGAAGGAATTAAGCCATGTTTGAAAACCTGATTTCATTATTGCCTGAGCTGGGTACAGCCGTATTGCAAACTTTTACCATGCTGGTCATAGGCCTGAGTGCGGCGGTGCTGGTAGGCGGCCCGCTGGGTGTTTTGCTTTTTTTGGTGGGAGATGGGCAGTCGCTGCAAAACCGCCCGCTGGCAGTTTTCCTGGGCTGGCTGGTGAATACCATACGCTCATTTCCTTTCATTATTTTGCTGGTGGCGCTGGTGCCATTCACACGTTTTATCGTCGGCACCTCGATAGGCCCGCTGGCTGCTGCCGTGCCTTTGTCGATTGCAGCTATCCCCTATTTTGCTCGCCTGGTAGAACAGAGTTTTCGTGAAGTGCCACGCGGCGTGATTGAAGCTGCGCATGCCATGGGCGCATCTGAACTGCAAATCATTCTCCGTGTCTTGCTGGTAGAAGCACGCAGTGGCCTGGTGCTGGCGCTGACTGTCTTGGCGATCAGTTTCCTGTCTTACTCTGCTGTTGCCGGTGTAGTTGGTGGCGGTGGCATAGGTGACCTGGCAATACGCTACGGCTATTACCGCTTCCAGACCGACGTCATGTTCATCACGGTTGCCCTGCTCATTGCACTGGTGCAGATCATACAGTTCACGGGCAACCGCATTGCCCGTCATATCGATAAACGCTAATTCTTTCATTTTTCAAAAGGACATCATCATGTATCGTCGCCCGTTCCTGCTAGCTACACTGACTCTTGCACTCGCCACTACCTTGACTGGCTCAGCCTTCGCAAAAGACCCAAAAGAACTGGTAATAGGCACCAGTGCTGGTCCCTATGCGGACCAGGTCAAACTGGGTATCAAACCCATATTGGAAAAACAAGGCTACAAGGTCAAGGTGGTTGAATTCAATGATTACATCCAGCCCAACTTTGCGCTGGCAGAAGGCTCACTGGATGCGAATGCCTTCCAGCACATTATCTACCTCAAGAAATTCTCGACCGACAATAAACTGGCGCTATCAGAATTGATCAAGGTACCAACTGCACCGATTGCGATCTACAGCAAAAAGCATAAGTCACTAAACGAAGTTAAAGAAGGTACGACAGTTGCCTTGCCCAATGACCCAACCAACCTGGCACGCGCGCTGGTCTTGCTGGATCAGCTGGGCTGGATCAAATTGAAGGCAAATATCGACCCTATCCGTGCATCTGAAAAAGATGTGGCGGACAACCTCAAGAAAATCAAGCTGATACCACTGGAAGCAGCGCAACTGCCACGCTCTCTCGAAGATACTGATTTCTCTTTTGTGAATGGCAATTTCGCACTGGCGTCGGGCTTGAAACTCAATGAAGCACTGGCGCGTGAAAAAATCTCTGCCAATTATCAAAACCTGGTTGCGATACGTACCGATGACAAGAGCAAACCCTGGGTAAAAGACCTGGAAGCAGCTTACCGTTCCAGGGAATTTCTGGAAGTGACGAATAAGCATTTCGCTGGTTTCTCCAAGCCTGATTATCAGCAGGCACTTGAAGTCGCAGCCAAGTAGATATTCAAAATGAGCAAAAAGCTTATCCGCTTCAATGCATTCCAGATGAACACTGTAGTGCATCAGTCGCCAGGCATATGGCGCCATCCCAGGGATAATAGCCATCGCTACACCAGTGCAGACCATTGGACTGAGCTGGCACGCCTGCTGGAAGAAGGCTTGTTTGATGCCATTTTCCTGGGAGATGTGCTGGGTGTATATGACGTATATGCGGGTGACACTGATGCCGCGTTGCGCCATGCGATACAAGTGCCGCTGAATGATCCGCTGACACTGGTGCCACTGATGGCCAGCGTCACCAGGCATCTGGGCTTTGGGGTGACATGCGCACTGACTTATGAACACCCTTATACCTTTGCGCGACGTATCTCTACGCTGGATCATTTGACGCAGGGGCGCATAGGCTGGAATATCGTGACTGGTTACCTGGATAGTGCAGCCCGTAACCTGGGCCTGCAAAAACAACTGAGCCATGATGAACGCTATGACCTGGCGGATGAGTACATGGAAGTGGTCTATAAGTTATGGGAAAAAAGCTGGGATGAGCAGGCTGTTGTGCGCGACAAGAAGCGTGGCATTTATACCGACCCCGCACATGTGCATGCCATCCACCATCATGGCAAATACTACAGCGTGCCCGGCATACATTTGTCCGAACCTTCACCGCAAAGAACACCGCTGTTATTCCAGGCGGGTAATTCCGCGCGCGGCACTGCCTTTGCGGCTCAGCATGCAGAATGCACTTTCGTCAGCGGCCCCAGCAAGCAGGTCGTTAAACGCTATGTCGATGACACACGCGCGGCGTTGAAAACTGCCGGGCGCGAAGCTGGTGATGTGTATATCTATGCACAGGCCTTGATCATCACGGCAGAAAGCAGCGAAGCCGCAAAAGCAAAATATCAGGAATATCGCCAGTACATTGATATTGAGGCTTCACTGGCCTTGCTGTCTGGCTGGACAGGTGTCGATTTCTCGAAGTTACCACTGGATGCAACTATCGATTACATAGAATCTGAAGCAGGCCGCTCTGCGCTGGCCTCATTCAGTTCTGCAGACCCTGGCAAGAAATGGACAGTACGCGAAGCCGCAGAATTTATCGCCCTCGGTGGCCGTGGCCCTGTGCTAGTTGGCGATGCAAGGGAAGTGGCTGATCAACTCGAGGCATGGCTGGATGAAACCGGTATTGATGGCTTCAACCTGAGCTTCGCTCTCGCGCATGAAACCATCAGGGATGTAGTGAAATTCATCGTACCGGAATTGCAGGCGCGTGGCCGTTATAAAACCAGTTACAACGATGGCACTTTGCGCCAGCAGTTATTCCAGCGAGGCTCACGACTTCCAGAAAACCATATAGGCAGAAATACACATATCAACAATCCGCTGGCTGATGCAGCCTAAAAGATTGCATCCAATAAAACACAATAACATTATCGGGAAACGTCATGAAACGCCGCCATTTTCTACAACTATCTACTGTTGCTGCAACTACTGGCATTGCGAGCTTGCCATCACTCGTTCAGGCTGCATCACCGCTGAAGGAATTGCGTCTCGACTATGCCTATTACTCGCCAACCAGTCTGGTGTTGCGCCGCTTTGGCTGGCTAGAAGAAGAATTCAAGGCAGATGGCACGAATATCAAATGGGTGCTCAGTGCAGGTAGTAACCGCGCCCTGGAATACCTGAATGCCAATAGCCTGGACATAGGTTCCACTGCGGGACTGGCCGCCTTGCTGGCCAAGGCCAATGGCAACCCGATCAAGACACCGTATATTTTTTCACGCCCTGAATGGACAGCGCTGGTAGTGCGCAAGGATTCTCCTATCCGCACTTTGGCAGATTTGAAAGGGAAGAGAGTCGCAGCGACCAAGGGCACTGATCCTTACTTGTTCTTGCTACGCGCCTTGAAGACCGCTGGCCTGAAACGTTCAGACATTGAACATGTGGGCTTGCAACATGCCGATGGTCGCGCCGCACTCGAGCAAGGGAAGGTAGATGCATGGGCCGGGCTTGATCCGCATATGGCAGCCAGTGAACTGGAAGCCAATTCGCGCCTGATTTATCGCAACGTGGCTTTCAATACTTATGGCTTTTTGAATGTGCGTGAAGACTTTCTGAATAACCACGGCCCCGAAGTGACACGTGTGTTGCGGGCTTATGAAAAAGCCAGGGCATGGATACGTACTAACCCGACTGAAGCGGCAAAAATTTTGTCCGAAGAAGCCAAGGTCAGTTTGCCGGTAGCCTTGTTGCAAATCAAATTGCGCAGTGACTTTAGCAATGCCCTGCCATCGAATGAGCATATACAGGCCTTGCAGGTAGCAGCACCTATTCTGCAAGATGAAGGTCTGGTGAAACCGGGCGTCGATCTAAGCCGCACCATACGCGATCTCGTTGATACCCGTTTTGCCCAGAAGCTGATCACGGTTTAATCCAGACTAGCGAATCAGCATCATGCCTTCGACCAGCGCCACCATTATTGCGGATACGCCTGCCAAAACTGTCACTGCCAGCAGGCAGCGCCCTGTCATACCGCGTTTCTTGTTGGGCTTGATACTGCCCTTCGCCTTGATCCTGCTGGCAGAGGTCAGTGTCAGTCGTGGCTGGATCGCCGCCAATCATTTGCCTGCTCCCAGCGAGATTTTCAACACTATCGTTTACCTTGCACAGCAAGGCTTGCTGGCCCACATAGGCATTAGTAGCGCCAGGGTCGCGGCAGGTTTTATCGCAGGGGCCACTCTGGCTATTGTGACTGGTTCGCTGGTGGGTCTGAGTACCCGCTTGGAAGCAATACTGGATCCCAGCTTCCAGGCTTTGCGGGCGATACCTTCACTGGCATGGGTGCCTTTGCTACTGCTGTGGCTGGGCATAGATGAAGCACCCAAGCTGGTACTGATTGCGATTGGTGCTTTCTTCCCGGTATATATGGGTGTGGTGTCGGGCATACGCGGAGTAGATCGGCGTCTCATCGAGGTGGGCAAGCTGTACCACTTATCGACCACCGCCATGATCAGGCGCATACTCTTGCCCGCGGCCTTGCCTGCCATTATCACGGGCTTGCGCAATGGTCTCAGTCTTGCCTGGATGTTCATGGTGGCGGCAGAACTGATTGCTGCCAGCCAGGGCCTGGGTTATCTGCTGACTGACGGTCGAGAAACCAGCCGTGCCGATATCGTGCTGGCGGCGATAGCCATACTCGCGGTCTTGGGCAAAAGCAGCGACTGGCTCATGCAAAAACTGGAAACGCATTTTCTGGCCTGGCGGGATACTTACCAACACGGCAAAAGGACTTGAGATGAGCAGCTTTTCGTCCCCCTTTTTACAAATCGAAGTCGCCAGGAAATCCTATAGCACACGTCAGATACTCAAGAACCTGCAACTCAGCGTGCAACAGGGTGAAATCCTCAGCCTGATCGGTGCAAGTGGTTGCGGCAAGAGTACCCTGCTATCCATCATTGCCGGGCTGGATGGCAATTTTGAAGGACAAATCAGCCTGGATGGCCGCAAGCTGCAGGGTGTCAGCAGCGACATCGGTTTTATCTTCCAGGAGCCGCGTTTATTCCCCTGGCTGACGGTGGCTGAGAATATTGCTTTCGACAGCGATGACGCCAGTCGCGACCAGCCTAAAGTTGCCAGGCTATTGGCTGAAGTCGGTATGCATGGCTATGAGCATGCCCTGCCCAAGCAATTATCCGGTGGCCAGGCACAACGTGTGGCAATTGCCCGTGGCTTATTCTCCAGCCCTAAAATTCTGTTACTGGATGAACCTTTTTCTGCTGTGGATGCGTTCACCCGCATGAAGATGCAGGATTTGCTGATCAATATCGCCAGCGAGCATGGCTTGACCATCATCCTGGTCAGCCATGATATTGATGAAGCCCTGTACCTGAGTGACCGTGTCGTACTCATGGAACAACAGACGGTTCAGCATACCGCGAGCATAAGACAAGAATTTGCCGTATTGCAGGAAAGACCACGCAAGCGGACGCATGTAGCTTTGTCAGCGATGAAAATTACTATACTAGAAAGCTTGCACGAAGCACATGCTTTTTAAGTCGATTTAAGTGCACTCACCTCAGTTTTTGTAGCTTTGTAAAATAAAAAGTGCATAATTTTGCAATCCTGCCCGCCTATTGGTAGGATTAGTCCTTTTCATGCCTGCCACAATTGGTATATGAATATAATGCTGGCATAGGAGAATGCAATTATTCCTTCTGTGCAAGTATTTGGGCAATAAGCAGATTTACCACTATTTTTATTGGATGCCATGCAAAACAGCCTGACGCGCAAGCCCATTGAGATCAAGATTTCTACTGTTGTTGCTGTTGCAATTTTGCTGCATGACTCCGCTTTTCCTGTGCTCGAAGCAGCATTGAAGGAAATGACCGCGGGTTCGCCTGATTTTTTTGATGATGAATTTGCCGTCATTGATGTGGAAGCGATTACTGAACAGACGCTGGACTGGAATGCACTGATCCCGCTGTTCAAGTCGCATGGGCTGAACCCGGTTGCCGTGCGCCATGCGCGTGAAGAAGACCATGCCACCATACGCTCTCATGGCCTGAGCATAGATGTGGTCAGCAAACCCAGGGCAGAGCCGGAACTTAAGCTTGAAGCCCCGGTTGAAGCGCCAGTTGAACAGCAGCCAGCCCCAGCACCTGTAGAGGTGGTAGCTGCCCCGGCGCCCGTTGCAGTTGAACCACAAGTCATCATCCGCAATATGCCTGCCATGGTCATTGATACGCCTGTACGCGCTGGCCAGCGCATTTATGCACGCGGGGCTGATCTGATCATCACCGCTTCAGTCAATAACGGGGCTGAAGTGATTGCCGATGGCAGCATCCATATTTATGCGCCTTTGCGTGGCCGCGCCCTGGCTGGCGCAACTGGAAATACCGAAGCCAGGATTTTTGCCCTGACCATGGAACCTGAACTGGTCTCCATTGCCGGGATTTACCGTACATTTGAAAATGGCTTCCCGCCGTTACTACCCCACCATCCGGTTCAAGTTAAACTGCTTGGTGACAGTATTGAAGTATCATCAGTGAAATCAGCAGGCTGACGCCCCCCAATTTTCAGTATCTTCGGATAGATAAAAGGAGTTATTTGTGGCAAGAATCATCGTTGTGACATCCGGTAAGGGCGGCGTAGGCAAGACGACTTCCAGTGCCAGTTTTTCTTCAGGCCTGGCCATGCGCGGCCATAAAACAGCCGTGCTGGACTTTGACGTGGGCCTGCGCAACCTTGACCTCATCATGGGCTGTGAACGCCGCGTCGTGTATGATCTGGTGAATGTCATCAGCGGTGAAGCGACCCTGAACCAGGCCCTGATCAAGGATAAGCACTGCGATAACCTGTTCATTTTGCCCGCCTCACAAACCCGCGACAAAGATGCCCTGACGGAAGAAGGCGTGGAACGGGTATTGAACGACCTGATCAAGATGGATTTTGAATTCATCGTCTGCGATTCGCCTGCCGGTATCGAGCGTGGTGCAGTTATGGCGCTGACTTTTGCCGACGAAGCCATCGTCGTGACCAACCCTGAAGTCTCATCCGTCAGGGATTCTGACCGCATTCTGGGTATCATCCAGGCCAAGTCCAAGCGTGCCCAGGCGGGCGGTGAACCGGTCAAAGAACATCTGCTGATCACCCGTTATTCACCAAAACGGGTGGAGGCTGGTGAGATGTTGTCTTATACCGATGTACAGGAAATCTTGCGCATACCGCTGATTGGTGTTATTCCTGAATCCGAAGCGGTACTTCATGCATCTAATCAAGGTAACCCTGCCATTCATATGAAGGGCAGTGATGTGTCGGATGCCTATGAAGACGTGGTTTCCCGCTTTTTGGGGGCAGAAGTGCCCTTGCGTTTCATCAATTACGAAAAACCGGGGCTGCTGCAACGCATTTTCGGAGGCAAATAATATGGCTCTGCTTTCATTTTTATTTAATACCAAACCAAAAACCGCCAATGTGGCGAAGGAACGTCTGCAAATTATCATCGCCCGTGAGCGTACTGGCCGCGATGGCTATGATTTTTTGCCAGCATTACGTGAAGAACTGATCGCCGTGATTTCAAAATACACCAAGGTCAATCCGGAAGATATCAAAGTATCATTGGATAAACAGGGTAATCTGGAAGTGCTGGACGTGAATGTGGTTTTGCCGGAACTGGAATTACGCAGTTAAGTCATAAAGACACTGACTGGTTTTACACATACAGGCAGTACGGCGAGGAATTTACTAAAAAACAACAAAATCAGCAATTGACGCCTTCTATTGGCGGAAGTTTGTAACAAGAAGTAATTTGTGTTTTATTCACATTTTTTCACAATTACTTATTTTTTCACTTGCTTTCGATATAATGGAAGATATTCCACTTTATTTGCCGAACATCAACGGTAACATCCCATGAGAATCGCTGTACTTGACGACGACAATAACTTGCTCGAATTGGTCTGCACCATATTGAATGCAGCCGGTCATACGACTCACCCTTTCCTGAGCGGGAAAGAGATGCTGCATCAATTGCGCAGGGAGAGTTACGACATGCTGATACTGGACTGGCAAGTGCCAGACCTGAGCGGCACTGAAATCTTGCACTGGGTGCGCGAAAAACTTTCGCCCACGCTGCCGGTTCTGTTCATGACCAGCCGTTCTGGTGAAGACGATATCGTCGCTGGCCTGGCTGCCGGTGCCGATGATTACATGATCAAACCGATACGCCGCAGTGAGATGGTGGCCAGGGTGCAGGCCCTGTTACGCCGCGCCTACCCTACCCAGGCAGCGTCTGAACACTTGCAATTTGGCATCTACAAATTTGAGACCCGCGCTGGCCGCGTCAGTGTCAATGATGTGCCTGTAGAAATGACACAGAAAGAATTCGACCTGGCCCTGCTGTTGTTCCGCAACCTTGGCCGCCCCCTGTCCCGCGCCTACATACTCGAAGCAGTATGGTCACGCGATGTGGATATCCCTTCGCGTACCATGGATACGCATATTTCCAGAGTGCGCAGCAAACTGGAATTGCGTCCTGAAAATGGCTACAGGCTGGCACCAGTCTATAGTTATGGTTATCGCCTCGAACAAATGACACCAGAATAAATACCCCCGGGGCAGCCAAGGCTGCCCCGCTTAGTTTTCCCCATCAAGGAGTCCCGCATGAGACCATGCGCCCCCACGCTCTTGCAAAAGACCCCCTATTGCATGTTACTGAGCCTGGCAATTGCTGCCCCTCTCGGCGCTTTTGCCGCTCCGGCCCCCGCGGCTACAGGTACACCCGGCAGTTTTATCAATACCCCGCCTGACATGACTTATTTCGCCCTCCAGGGTGATACTTTGACATCGATCGCTAAACACTACACTGACAAAACCACCAACTGGCCAATACTGGGCAAGCGTAACAAGATAGGTAACGACAGGGCGATACCCATAGGCACGGCGATACTGATACCGCTGGAACTGTTGCCAGAAGAACCAAGCGAAGCCAAGGTCATTGCCATGACTGGCAACCCGGCCTATAAAGCTGCCGATGGCACGGTTGGCACGCTGGCCCTGGGCAGCGTATTGAAAGAAGGCGCGCAGATCAGCACTGACAAAAATGGTTTCCTGACCATGGCCTTGCCGGATGAATCACGTATCTCGATTCCATCGAACAGCAATGTCAGCCTGTCAAAATTGCGCAAGACCAAATATACGGCCAGCCCGCGTACTGAGGTCACCTTGCTGCAGGGCAAGGTAGAGTCACGCGTTTCTTCGCTGGTCAACAACAAGGGGCGTTTTGAAGTGCGCACCAACCTCGCTGTGGCGGGGGTACGCGGCACCAACTTCCGCGTTGGTGTTAATGAAGATGGCATAGCCAATGAAGTGCTGGAGGGTGGTGTAGCAGTCAACAATACTACCGCCAAAAAGACGGATGAACTGGTGCTGACTGCTGGCAAGGGTAATATCATTTCTGCTACGGGTGTCGGCAAGCCTGTTGAACTGCTGCCACCACCGAAGATGAATGACAGCTATCTGCTGCAAGAACGTCCTACCCTGCAATTCCAGGTAGAGACCAATCCTGCAGCCACGGGCTATCGCGTGCAAATCGCCCAGGACAAGGACATCATCAATGTGTTGGCAGAAAACCGCTACAAAGACAACCGCTTCAAGTTTGATGGCTTTGCCGATGGCAATTACTTTGTACGCATCACTGCCATCGACAAACTGGGGCTGGAAGGCCTGCCGCTGGTCAAAGCAGTGACCCTGAAAGCCCGTCCGGAACCACCTTTCACCGTACAGCCCAAAAACAAGACAAGGGCTGAACGTCTGGATTTTGCCTGGACAGAAGCCAGCAATGCCGTGGCTTATCACTTGCAAGTCGCCAAAGATGCAGAATTCAAAAACCTGCTCATCGACAAACCGGGTTTGAAAGAAGTCCAGTTCAGCGCTGATCGCCCTGCCGAAGCTGAGTATTTCTGGCATGTCGCCACGATAGTGCAAAAAGATGGCAAGCCAGATCATGGCCCTTACAGCGATGCACAAAAATTCGTGGTCTTGCCAGTCACCAGCCTGGCACCGCCGGATGAAGGCAATGGCAATCAATTGTCATTTAGCTGGGCTTCTGAACCGGGACAGAAATTCCTGATACAGATCAGCACTGATGCTGATTTCAAGAAACTGTTCCTGAGCAAGGAACTCGACAAGGCTGAGCTGAAGATCAACCGGCCAGATGCAGGTGTTTACTTCATCCGTGTGCGCTCGACTGACCCGGATGGCTATGTCAGTCCCTTCTCATCGACCCAGAAAATCACGCTGCAACAGCGCTGGACAAGTGGGGACGGCTCGTCCATACAGAGTGGCAGCGGCCCTATCGGCACCAATTATTGATACAATCACAGCATAAAAAAGGACAGGCAAATTTAGCAGCACCCTATGAAAAACAGCCACTTACAGGTAGAACGTATTGCATTACGCGAGTGGCTGGTTCTCAGTATCCTCATCCTCTGCGTCACCGCTGGCCTGCTCTACTACAAGACCCTGGAGCGAACTGACCTGGTCTTGTATGACAGGCTGATGCAACTCAATTCCCACCCGGCGCGGGATGACATCATTATCGTTGGCATAGACAGCCACAGCCTTAGCGAACTTGGCAAATGGCCGTGGCCGCGCCTGCGCCATGCTGAACTCATCAAGCAAATCAGCGCAGCCCAGCCCTTAGCTATCGGCATGGACTTTGTCTTTACTGAAGCTGAAGAGCGCAATGAGCAGGCACAAAATGGTGACCAGCAACTGGCGGAGGCACTGGTGCGCAGCAATAACGTGGTCTTGCCGCTGATCTCGGAAAATGCGGGCAAGGGCCTGACCACAGTACGCCCCATACCCTTGCTCGCAAGTGCTGCACGTCAACTGGCGCATATCAACCTGGAACTCGACAAAGATGGCGTGGTGCGCAGTGTTTTCCTGCGCGAGGGCATGAATGGCGAATGGTGGCCACATTTTGCACTGGCGCTGGCCGACATCGGTAGCCAGGTGACCCCGGGTACCGAAACAAATTTGCCAGGTGAACGCCTGCCTGCCAGCTTGCGCAATGCAGCACCTGAGCCCGGTACCTGGCAACGCGACTATCTGATCCATATTCCTTTCGCTGGCAGCAGCGGGCACTTCCGCTCTGTGCCGTATGTCAGTGTTTTGCGAGGCGAAGTGCCTGCTGATTTTTTCAAGAACAAGTATGTGCTGGTCGGCCCTACGGCCAGTGCCATGGCTGATTCCTTTCCTACGCCGGTATCTGGTAACGAGGGCATGATTTCCGGCGTAGAGATCAATGCCAATATCCTCGCTGCGCTGCTGGACCAGCGCAGCATACATGCGGCACCCAAGCTGTATTTATACCTGCTGAATCTGCTGGCCGTGGCGCTGGCGCTGATGGCTTACCAGATGCTGTCACCACGCAAGGCCCTGATGGCAACTGCGATAGTGGCGGTCGTCACCATGTTCGGTAGCTGGGCCATGCTCAGGTTTGCGGGTTATTGGGCAGCCCCCACTGCTGCCCTGTTTGCGCTCATCCTCGCCTACCCTCTGTGGAGCTGGCGCAGGCTGGAAGCAGCAATACGCTTTCTGGCAGAAGAGTTCCGGGTGCTCGACCAGGAACCCCATCTCTTGCCAGAGTTTATCGATGAAGACGATGAAGAACCCGCGCGTGCCCTGACCGATACTCTGGAACAAAGCATCAATGCCATGCGTGAAGCGGTCGATCGCGTACGTGACCTGCGCCAGTTCGTCAGTGACAGCCTGGCCAGCCTGCCAGATGCGACCATGGTCACCACTACCGATGGCAATGTCTTGCTGACCAACCAGCCTGCGCTTGATTATTTTGCCGGGATAGGCATGCCCAAGGTCAATGATGCGCTGGTTCCCTATCTGTTCGCCAAGATGTCGCCACCAAGCAATGCCGATACCGGTTCCGATGCCAGTTTTAGCTGGTGGGATTTGCTCGACATCAAACACACCAAAACCATGTCGCAGGGCATAGAAGTCAGAGACCCGCAGGGCAAGGATTTGCTGATCAAGAGCGCCCCGAGTTACAACGGTGAAAAACAGCTGGTGGGCTGGATAGTCAGCCTCATCGATATCACCAGTGTGCGTGCCGCCGAACGCAGCCGGGATGAAACCCTGCATTTCATTTCCCACGACATGCGTGCACCACAGGCATCAATACTGGCACTGCTGGAATTACAAAAAGACAGCAGCACCGCCCTGCCAGCGGATGAATTCATGGCGCGCATAGAAAGGGCATCGCGCTCCACTTTGGGCCTGGCTGATAATTTTGTACAACTGGCGCAGGCAGAGTCGCAAAATTATCGCTACGAAGAAGCTGATTTCCAGGACATCTTGCTGGTAGCGACAGAAGAAATGTGGTCGCTGGCCCGCAGCAAGAATATCCGCATACAAACAAAAATCCAGGATGAAGAATTCCCGGTTCTGGTCGATAACTCGCTGATGACCAGGGTGCTGACAAATCTGTTGTCAAATGCCATCAAGTACAGCCCCAAGAACACTATCATCACCTGTTCACTGGTACGTGAACAGCGGCTGGCTGACTCTGTCATCGTCTGTTCTATCACTGACCAGGGCTACGGCATTACCCATGCGGACCAGGCCAGACTGTTCCAGCGCTTCCAGCGTTTCAAGACCAGTGACCAGCCTAAAAATGACGGCATAGGTCTGGGCATGGTCTTCGTCAAAGCCGTACTGGACAGACATCAGGCGACCATAGACTTCACCAGCGTACCGAATGAGGGAACAACCTTCAATGTACGCATTCCAGCCGACCTGGAATAAATTCAGGCATTAAGCACGGGCAACAAAGCAGATGTTGGCGCATTGCATGTTGCAAAAAAGGCATAATTCCTGACTTATAAGGCGCACTTGATATGCATCAAATGCCCACGTTCAGGAAAATGCTGGTGCAAAGCGTTATAATGGAGCCTTACATCCTCCCCCAGCTTAATTGAGCTTAATTGCAATGCAACTGTCTGCTGTTGGCCTCAACCACACGACCGCGCCGCTGTCCCTGCGCGAAAAGGTCGCCTTCTCGCCTGAGCAAATATCTCAGGCGGTGGTGGCTGCGCGTGCCTGGTTTGGTCGCGATGACAATGTGGCAAGGCATGGCAACGAGGCAGCAATCTTATCTACTTGCAACCGTACCGAACTGTACGCGGCCTGCAGTGGTGCCAATGCGATTGATTCTACCGCGCATTTTCTGGCGGATTTTCATAAGCTGTCTTACACAGATTTGCGCCCGCATTTGTATACCCTGCCGCAAGACAATGCGGTAAGGCATGCCTTTCGCGTGGCCTCTGGCCTGGATTCCATGGTCATCGGTGAGCCGCAAATCCTGGGGCAAATGAAAGATGCCGTGCGCCAGGCAGAAGCAGCCGGTGGCCTGGGTACTTATCTGCACCAGATGTTCCAGCGCAGCTTTGCTGTCGCGAAGGAAGTACGCACTACCACAGAGATAGGCGCACACAGTGTCTCGATGGCGGCGGCTGCCGTCAGATTATCACAACGTATTTTTGACAAGATCGCTGACCAGCATGTCCTGTTCATCGGTGCGGGTGAAATGATAGAGCTCTGCGCCACCCATTTTGCCGCACAAAACCCCAAGTCGCTCACCATTGCCAACCGCACGCTGGAACGTGGCGAAGCACTGGCGCACCGCTTCAGCGGCAAGGCCATACGCCTGGCAGACTTGCCGCAGCAACTGGCGCAATTCGATATCATCGTTTCCTGCACGGCCTCCTCCCTGCCCATCATAGGCCTGGGTCTGATAGAACGTGTCGTCAAGGCGCGCAAGCACCGCCCCATCTTCATGGTCGATCTGGCGGTACCGCGCGATATAGAACCTGAAGTCGCCAAGCTCGATGACGTGTTTTTATACACTGTCGATGATCTTGGCACTGTCGTGCAAACCGGGCTGGAAAGTCGCCAGGCTGCGGTGGCGCAGGCAGAAGCCATTATAGAAACCCGCGTGCAATCCTTCATGCACTGGGTTGATGGACGTGCTGTTGTACCGGTGATACAGGACTTGCATGAAAGCAGCGAGCAATTGCGTCTGATAGAACTCGAACGTGCACGCAAGATGCTGGCCCGTGGCGATGATATAGACGCGGTCCTCGAAGCCTTGTCCAAGGGCATCACCGCCAAGTTCCTGCATGGCCCGCAACAAGCCTTGCATCAAGCCAGCGGCGATGAACGCGCCCGCCTGGCAACGCTGTTACCTCAATTATTCCGCACCAAGCGTTAGCGATACGCTACGCTGCTGGCCTGTACGCGTAAGCGCTTACGGGCACTTTCTTCTGGGTCAGCCTGACCCGCCCCATTATTAGCGTCATTAGCTATAGTCAAAGAATATATTATGAAACCATCAATGCTACACAAGCTGGACCAGCTTGCCGAACGCCTGGACGAAGTTGGCCACCTGCTCATGCAGGAAGGTGCCACCAATGACATGGATGCTTATCGCAAACTGAATCGCGAGCATGCCGAACTCGACCCGCTGGTCGCCCTGTACAACAACTACAAGCAAGCCCAGGCCGATATCGCCGAAGCCGAACTCATGCTCAGCGACCCGGACATGAAGGCCTTTGCCCAGGACGAAATCGAAGCCGCCAAAAACACCATGCAGACGCTGGAAAGTGATTTGCAAAAAATGCTGCTACCCAAAGACCCGAATGATGACCGCAACATCCTCATGGAGATACGTGCAGGTACTGGTGGTGATGAAGCTGCCCTGTTCGCTGGCGACTTGCTACGCATGTATATGCGCTTTGCCGAGCGTAATCGCTGGCAGACAGAGATCATGTCGGAATCGCCATCCGAACTGGGCGGCTATAAAGAAGTCATCGTGCGCCTGGCTGGTCAGGGTGTATATTCCAAACTCAAATTTGAATCTGGCGGCCACCGCGTACAGCGCGTACCGGCAACAGAAACCCAGGGCCGCATCCATACCTCGGCTTGTACTGTTGCTGTCATGCCCGAGGCCGATGAACTGGCAGACGTGGTCATCAACAATGCCGACCTGCGCATAGACACCTTCCGCGCCAGTGGTGCTGGTGGTCAGCATATCAACAAGACTGACTCCGCCGTGCGCCTGACGCATATCCCTACCGGCATCGTCGTCGAATGCCAGGATGGCCGCAGCCAGCATCAAAACAAGGCACAAGCCATGCGCGTGCTTGCAACCCGCATCATGGACGGCCAGTTGCGTGAGAAACAGGCCAAGGAAGCCGCCACCCGCAAGAGCCTGATCGGTTCCGGCGACCGCAGTGAGCGCATACGCACCTACAATTATCCACAAGGCCGCATGACCGATCACCGCATCAACCTGACCCTGTACAAGCTGGATTTCATCATGGATGGTGAACTGACAGAGTTGACGACTGCACTGGTAGCAGAACATCAGGCCGAACTGCTGGCTGAGCTCGGTGATGATTAATAAGAATGCCGGCAGAAAAGCCGACAGAAATGCCCACAAAAATGCAAACAGAGATGGCTAATAGATATGACAAATAAGCATATCCATAAGACAAAACCAGCTTTCGCGTAAAATCAACAGTATTTGATTGCGCAATTGCATGAAACTGTCGGATACTCGCTGCCACTATCCTGCGATACAGAACTAAAACGCTAGGATTGCGTCCAATAACAATTCTTTCATCGCGTGCACCATGAATCTGTCGAAAAAACTTTTGCTGTCGATTGCCCTTACCTGCATAGGCTTGCTGGCGGCTGCCATGTATTTGCAAATCGTGGAAAAAATGCTGCCTTGCCCATATTGCGTATTCCAGCGCTACGCCTTTGCCCTGATCGCGGTTTTCTGTCTCATTGCGGTGGCTACCGATGGCATCATGCACCGCATCACCACCGGCCTGGCACTGTTGTCTGGCTTGATTGGTCTGGGTGCCGCTGGCAAGCATTTCTGGATACTTGAGCACCCTGCCCTGTCCTGCGGCATTGATCCGCTGGAAACTGGCTTGAATAGTTTTTTCCTGGCGCAATGGTGGCCAGCCATGTTCAGGGCTGACGGCCTGTGCGAAACACCTTATCCACCTACCCTGGGCTTGTCACTGCCAGCATGGGCAGGCATATTTTTTATATTATTTAGCCTGACGCTGTTGGTACTGCTGATACGTAATCAAAAAACCAAGCGCGGCATGTTTGGCCCCTCACGCTGATGCTGGACTGGCTACAGCCCGGCATCACCCTGGCTGCCTGTGAAAACAGCAGCCCGCTCGAACGGATAGACACCCGCCTGCTGCTCATGCACGGGCTGGGCCTGACGCGCATACAACTGATCACCCAGTCTGAACTTGTACTCGTTGCTGAACAACTCGCCATCGTGCAAGAGTTATTTAGCCGTCGCATAAAAGGCGAACCCATCGCCTACATACTGCAGGAGCGAGAATTCTTTGGTTTGAATTTTCACGTCACACCTGCCGTACTCATCCCACGCCCCGATACAGAATTGCTGGTGGAACTGGCACTGCAATATGCGCCAGCCAATTCCAGGCTGCTGGACATGGGCACTGGCTCTGGTGCCATTGCCGTGGCAATTGCCCACCAAAGACCAGACTTGCAAGTCACAGCCCTGGATGTCAGCCCCGCTGCATTAGCAGTCGCCCAGGAAAATGCCAGGCGACATCTGCCCGCAAATATAGTGGAATTTTTTTGCAGCAATTGGTACGCAGCACTGGTAGATAAAAAATTCCAGACCATCGTCAGCAACCCGCCTTACATCATAGAAAATGATGCCCATTTACAACAAGGTGATTTACGCTTTGAACCGCTTGATGCGCTGACGGATCATGCTGATGGCTTATCAGCCTATCGCCACATCATAGGCGAGGCACATTTGCACTTGCTGGCAGATGGCTGGATCTTGCTGGAACATGGTTACGATCAGGCAGAATCAGTGCGGGGCTTATTGATAAAAGCCCGATTTACCGAAGTACAAAGCTGGAGGGACCTGGCAGGAATAGAGCGGGTATCAGGCGGAAAACTACTGGCACTGACATCAAAACAGACATAAAAAATGGCGCAGACTGCGCCATTTTTTATCAGGAAGGGGAAACTTAGTTCCTGGATGGGAAGATACCTTCCATCGCGATGATGTAGTTCAAACCCAGATAAGGTTGCATGTTGGAGATAGTAGCGCTAGATACAACAGGCACTGTCAATGGCGTGCCTGCCCCAGTATTACCTGAATTAACGGCTGCAGTACCCGTCAATGTTGTCACCACGCTCTTTGTGTTCAGAGGTACCAAATTTGTTGCATCGCCAGTTGTTGGCAAATAGACTGCACCGGCAGTACCACCTGTGCCAGTGTTGCAAAGTGCCGCATTTGCAGATGGAGCTGTTCCGCCTGATGCAGGTGACGCTGGTCCGCTACTTGTCGCATTCAGCACGGATGTCGCGCCAAAACTAGTACCACTTATCGAAACAGTATGATTGTGCTGAGGCAAATTGGTTGTGTTCAAGGAGATCGTGGCTGTGCCATTAGAGATCACTGTCGCATTATTGTTGCCCCCTTTTTCACCCTGTACAACATTGGCCAAACCTGGGCCTTGTGCTTGTGAGCCAACGACTACACGACCACGCAAATCAGGGATGCCAAATGTATTTTGGCCGTCGCCACCATACATGGTGCCCAACAAGGCAAACATGGCTGAATTCTGTTGAATAGGCACTGTTTGCCCATTGCAGAACAGCCAGCCACGAGGAGGATAGTTAAAGCCAACGGCCAATACGGTACCCATAAATGCATCCATTGCATACTCCAATTCAAGTTATCGTTTAAATAGGGATTGTGCTGTCTAGTCTCTTCTGTATCCACCCCTTCACCAGAGAGTTGAATTCAGGGCTTTCATCAATGGCTTTAATATGCAAACAAACAAGCAATTTCAAAAAAAGCAAACCAATTCTACAACCCTTATGCAAAAAATACACTGCAAATTTTTCATCGCTGCATCAGTTAACAAATTTTAACTTTCGCACGCAATTGCTCTAGTTGACTATACTTTTGCTCGCAGAGGTCTGCAAAATCTGAACCTGGCTTTACTGGTAAGAGACCGCTGGGTTGAGGATCGCCGGTAAAACTGATGTGCCGGTGTTTTGAATGCAAGCTTGATCGCTGTTTCAGTTTCTCGACTAATTGCTCATCGCAATCAAGTTGAAAAAGGCTCAGCAAATCTGACCAAACCACCTCAGGTAATTGCTGATAATTCAACAGGAGCAAATCTTCAGCCTCAGCATGTTCCAGCCCTGCGCAATACATGCTGTGCAGCATACTAGCAGCATAGGCATCAAAATCTGCGGCAGGAAAGCCAGATACACCGGGTTTGAGCCGGGACGTATCGAGCAAGCCAGGTATCATCTGCGGGCCACGTTGACGCTGGTGCGAAGCAAGCACAGCCTGCGGTTCACGGTATAAAAAAATGATAGGGATGGCAGGATAGGCCTTGCGCACAAAGGGTAGCCAGGGCAAATGCCAGCTATCAAATTTGATAAAAAAATGAGTCTCTTCGTCACGCCGTCTTTGTCCCAGAGCGGCGATCAAGGCCTGGAAAACAGGTATCGCATTTTCTGCTTCAGGTTGGTGGTGGCAATAGCGAAAAAATGCATCAATGACAGGTGGCTCCGACATCACGATGCACTGTGGCAGCGATGCCAGCATCTGCGTCAGCAAGGTAGAACCGCAGCGTGACACATGGAAAATAAAAGCCGTGGGTGCCACCTGCGGCATGCATGCAAGTTGCTCAGGCAAGCATTCTATCGGTGTGTGGCAAACTTGCCTTTGCTCGCGGCTTTGCTGGTTCAGTGTGTCGAGAAAAAACGACTCCAGAAACCGCGCTTGTCCCAAATTACGCCAGCACACATTTCCCGTCACAGCATCAATTGCTACCGGGTACCAGCCCAGCATCGAAGGCAAATCACCTTCATTGATCTGCTGGCCGCGCAACAAAGCTCTTTCTTCGGCCACAAAACCGGCTTTAATACCTATGCGATTAATTTGCATACTCAACCCGCTGATGCCTGTCCGAGCCGGATTGCTTCAAGCCGGCTGGCAATTTGGAGACCCGCACTTTGCCCCGTGGCACGCAGCATGGCGATCACTTCCTGTACATTGCCGTCATGAATGGCCGGGTCATCATATTTTGGTTTTGGTCTGGCAATCCAGCCAGCCTCCAGAAACACTTGCTCCAGCCAGTCGTTACTGACGCAATCGAGCATCAAATGCACCCGTGCCTGGCTGCCCGGATTCACCACGCCATGCAGGCAAGCGGCGTTCAGATACCAGGTATCACCAGCAGAAAAATGCACTTCTTCACCATCGATGGTGAACAGCACGTCGGGTGTCGTGGTGATAGGTACATGCAGACGGGTAATCCCATCCTCCAGCGAAGTACCATCGTCCCTGTGCTCTTTGATAATACCGCCAGCCTCCAGCGACATCAGGCGCACAGATGTTTTGTCACATTGAAACGTATCAACCACTTCCCGTAAATAAGGGCAACTTCGCATGAGTACCGTATCCTGAAAATTGCCTTCATTCACAGGCATGATGTGATCAATACGGCCATCCACCGCGCGCAAGGGCAGGCAGGTCCAGTTGTTGACGTAGGCATTGGTATTGAAATGACTAATCCAATCTGAGGCTTCGAGCTGATGCAGTTCGGCGCGCAAGCGAACTAAATCAAAACTGAAGGGCAACTTCAGATAACGGCTAGGCTGTAGCATCAAACTGCCCTTGTTGTGTGATCTTGTGAGCGAGGGTGGTGGCTGGCAATAAATCGATCAGGGCTTGCTCCTCTGCGGCTGCCTGTGAACGCCAGTGCATTTGTTCAAACAGGGCATCAGCACTTATGGCAACAAATCCCAGTTGTAAATACAGGCCGCGCGCTGCAAAATTGGTTTGTTCAACAGCAAGGCTGACACCCTTTCCCTGGCCTTGTGCATCGGCCTGTATTGCCTGCAAAATAGTCCTGGCGATACCTTGGCGTTGCACTGAAGGAATAATCGCAATATCGATCAGGCGCATATCATCACTGCCTGCATTGAGAATGACGCGCCCTACAGCCTGACCAGCGCGCTCAATCATCCTATGCATGGCATCAGGATAATTCATCCTGACACCCTCCATTTGCACATGCTGTTGCATTTTGATCATTTGCGCGATGAAGGCAGCGTCCATGGGCATTTGTCGCAAGTCTTCACGGCGGCTGGCGTACAGTACATCCAGAAACCCCTGATCGTCTTCATGCACTTCACGCAATGCAAGCGCAGCAGGTAATTTATACACAAGCACTCCCAAGCTGGTTAAAATAACATGCATATTATCCTGCCTATGCTTGTGTTTTCTTGCAAGTGAAACTTTTCACAACTTTGATCATGACCATCAGCCTAGAACAAGTACACCCCCTCATCGGCAACAAATTTCAACTCGAAACCTCGAATGGCATTATTCACCTCGAACTCGTTGAAGCAGAAGAACGTCCACGCCGTGGCGTGCCTGATAATTTTCGCACCCCACTGCTGTTGATATTCGCAGGATCTTCCACACAGCCACTGGCACAAGATAATTATTTTGTTGAACACCCTGCCTTGGGCAGACACGTCTGGACTGTCGCACCTACCCTGGCTGACCATGCCAAGGGGCAATATCAACGCCCGCATGAGGACGGTGGAACCTGCGTTTATTACCAGGTTTTCTTCAATTGATTTCACTGCGGCAAGATTTTTTAAGCTTGTATCTGTGGCATTCAAATTTTTCATCTAAATTGCTTAATTAATTAGCAGATTTTTTGTTACATTTGCACGCAAAAAAAGTTTTCGATGTTAATATTGCAGTTAATTTTTTAACACTTAATCATTTATCTTCTTGATTTATCAAGATAAATTGCAAATCAGAAATATCAGCGATCCAACTGATTGGCGGCGATAATGCAATGGCAGTACCCTTTATTCAGCCCTGGATTTTTGATTTGTTACGTATCGGGTTTCTGCTTAGTCCCGATTTTTTTAGCTTATCGGTGGTGTGCGGATGCCTGGAAGTAATCAAACGGAAAGCAGTGCAGAACCTGCTGCAAACAATGTCAAAACCTGGTGGCTAAGTGGGCTGCCCGGTGCGGGGAAAACAACACTTGCGCAAAACCTAGCCAGGCATCTACGCGAACAATCTATTGCAGTATGCGTGCTTGATGGTGATGAAATAAGGCAGGGTTTGTCAAAGGACCTGGGCTTTAGCCTTACTGACCGTGAAGAGCAAGGCCGCAGGACGGCTGAGATGGCCCGCCTGCTCAACCTGAATGGTATTTCTGCCATCGTCGCTCTGGTTTCTCCCAGCATGCGTGGGCGGGCGCTGGCACGCGGCGTCATAGGCCACGACAAATTTGTAGAAGCCTATATATCGACACCTCTGCACATTTGCCAGCAACGCGATCCCAAGGGCTGGTACGCCAAAGCAAAACAAAACCCGGCTCTGCAACTCACTGGCGTTTCTGCGCCGTACGAGGCACCAATTTCTGCCGAATGCGTGATAGATACCAGTCAAACAGACCTAGCAGATGCAATTGTTCAACTGACTTCATTTTTGCGAAAGTGACTCATGGCAATCATTAAAACCCACTCCCGTCCTGGCGAATCAGACCATAGATTTTTTTGTACTCTTACGTTGAGCTTACGGGCTTACATTAAGTTAATTAATTTTTCAATTATCTAGCCGATAAGCATTTTAATATTAATTGCGTTAATACCATTTTCAGTTAGATACAACTATTTCATGTCACTAACCAAATATCATTTCATTTCAGGCTTACCACGTTCAGGCTCAACCTTATTGGCAGCCATCTTGCGTCAGAATCCGCGCTTCCAGGCGGGGATGAGTAGCGCTGTTGGTGCGCTGGTAAATGCTGTGCTTGCACAAATGAGTGCGGGAAGTGAGGTATCCAGTCTGCTTAACCAGACACAACGAAAAGACATCATGCAGAGTCTGTTCGATGCCTATTACAAAAATGATCTGGACAAAGACGTAATTTTTGACACCAACCGCATGTGGAGCGCCAAGTTGCCTCTGTTGATGGATTTGTTTCCTGGTGCAAAAATGATCGCCTGCGTGCGTAATGTTGGCTGGGTCATGGATAGTATAGAGCGCCAATTTCGTAGTAACCCTTATGAGAACAGCAAACTATTTGGTGGCAATATGTCGCGCAGCACTGTCTATCAACGCTGTGAAGGTCTCGCTCAACATGACCAAATGGTTGGCTATTCGTGGGCAGGATTACGAGAAGCCTTTTACGGGGAACATGCAAAATCTCTGCTGGTGATTGACTACGACTTGCTGGCTCAAGCACCAGAAAAAATCATGCGACTGTTGTACCAGTTCATCGATGAACCTTATTTCCAGCACGATTTTGAAACACTGGAATACGACGCACCAGAGTTTGACTTGCAAATCGGTGCGCCTGGCCTTCACAGGGTAAAACCAAAAGTTGAATTTACTGAAAGACGTACCGTCCTCCCCCCTGATTTATTTGACAAATACTCGAAACTGACGTTCTGGTCTGACCCTAGTGGTAGTGCAGCAAATGTCATTGCTCCCAAGTTAAATGTGAAAGAAAACGAATCATGAACAACTCAATCATCAACAAACAAACTGAATTCGATATCCTGAGCATTAACAATGGTGCTACCGAGCGACCAGAAGTGCCCACATTTGAAGCTGCAGCCCTGGAGATACTGACTGCACCAGCCAATTCCAGCGTCCCTTCAGCGCCACCGGCAGCTGGACGGGTAGAAATTGTCTTCGTCGAAGACAACGTGCGCGACATGGATACGCTGCTCAAAGGCATAGGGAATGGTCGGGAAATACATATTCTGGATTCCAGCAAAGACGGTCTCAAGCAAATGGCTGACATCCTTGCTGGTCGCAAAGATGTAGATGCCTTGCATTTGATTTCTCACGGCAAGGAAGCATCGGTCAATCTGGGGGGGCTAATACTTGATCAGTCCAGTTTGGGAAGCCATGCGGCAGAACTGAAAATCATCGGTGACTCTCTAAGCAAGGACGGCGACATCCTTCTGTATGGTTGCGATATTGGTGCCAATCAGGGAAAAACGTTTATTGACCAGTTGGCTGTCATGACGGGTGCCGATATTGCGGCATCGAATGACTTGACTGGTGGTAAGCCATTTAATGCCAATTGGGATCTTGAGGTCAACAGTGGCAGTATTGAAGCAAGTTCGGTTGGAAATCCACAGTTGGCAGCGCTCTACCACAATGTACTGAATATTGCTTCGGCAACGCTGAATTTTGGTACCGGAGCAAACTTCAATGCCCCAGGGAGCCCAGGCGGTGTTGCAGGTGGTGCTGCAAGTGGAGTGAACGACGTCATTTACCAGGTAAACGGTAATTCAGCCTATTTATTCAAGATTGACGGGACAGTAAAAGATATTTCCAGAGATCCCTCCGGCTACATTACAACCGATTACTACGATGCCGGGACCGAGAGCTCTATTACTTTTTCTTTCCAAACTGGCCAACAGTTTGATGCAACTTCTATTGTATTAATTACCCAGAGCCTGTCTCAGGACTTAGTATTCAAAGGATATAACGCGAGTAATACCCTGGTTGCGACGAACAACAAGTCGATTGCAGGCGCTAACGGCACACAAACGGCTCTCACTTTTAGTGGTATGAATGGCGTTACCAAAATTGTCATGACTGCAACATCGAACGGTAACAAGGTACGTTATGTCAGTTTCGATGACATTGTTCTTGCCAACATACAACCGACTACATCCATAAACAGTGCCGCCTACGATGCAAGTACAGGAGTCCTAACAGTAACAGGTACGAACATGGTCACGAACGATGTGATCGTCGCCAACAAACTGACTCTGACTGGCGAAGGGGGCTCCACTTACACGCTTACAGACACTGCCAATACAACTGCCACCAATGCGACCACATTCTCATTGACTCTGAGTGCGGCAGACAAACTGGCCATTAACGGATTATTGAACAAAAATGGCACTACTGCTGCCGGCGGCACGACTTTCAATATCGCCGGTGCTGCAGGCTGGGATTCAACAGCCAATGCTTCTGCCGATACCACTGGCAATGGTGTGACTGTTTCAAATGTCACCGCACCCACCATTACCTCAGCGACATATGACCTCACCACCCATATCCTGACTGTCACCGGCACCGGCCTGGTTAAAACTATCGGGGGCACCAACGATATCACTGTCAGCGCACTGACGATTACGGGTGAAGGTGGTTCAACGTACACTCTTTCAGCTGCACAAACTGGTAATGTAGAAATAAACAGCGCCACCAGTTTCAGTATCACCGTTGGCGGAACGGATGTGGGCTTTGTTGAAGCCCTATTCAACAAGAACGGCACCAGCTCAACCAGCGGTACGACTTACAATCTTTCTGCCGCAGATGACTGGAACAGCGTCATCACTGCGGGTAATATCCAGGATCTGACGAATGGCATCACAGTATCGAATGTCGCCGTACCAACCATCACTTCAGCTACCTATAATTCCACGACTGGAGCACTGGTCGTCACTGGTACTGGCCTGAAAGCTCTGAACGGTGCTACCAATGACATCGTTGCCAATAAATTCACACTGACTGGTGAGGGCGGTGCCACCTATACCTTGACAGATACTGCAAATGTCGAGATATCTTCCAGCACCAGCTTCACTCTGACTTTAAGCGCTACCGATAAATCCGGCATCAATCAGATCATCAATAAAAATGGTACCAGTTCCACCGGTGGCACAACATACAACGTTGCCGCGGCAGAAGACTGGACAGCAGGTGCTGATGCAGCGGTCGTAGTTGCAGACTTGACTGGCAATGGCGTAACCGCCACGGTGGCGGCACCTGTTGTCACCTCAGCCACTTATGATGCCAGCACTGGAACGCTGGTAGTCACCGGTACCGGATTTACCCATCGTGCAGGCGCGCCTAACGATATTATCGCCAATAAATTCACCCTGACTGGCCAAGGTGGTAGCACCTATGCACTGACTGATACGGCTAACGTCGAGATCACTTCTGACACCAGCTTTACTTTGGTGCTGTCGGCTACCGATAAAGCTGGCTTGCGCACCCTGCTAAATAATAATGGCACGCAATCAGCAGGTGGCACGACTTACAACTTGGCAGCAGCAGATGACTGGGCCAATGGCGCTGATGCTGCGCTCAATATTGCTGATCTTTCAGGCAACGGCATCACGGTGTCGAATGTCGCTTCACCCACGATTACATCGGCTACCTATGATGCGAGCACAGGTATTTTATCGGTTACCGGTACTAATCTGGCTAATGGCGACACCATTGATGTGTCCAAACTTTCCATCACTGGCCAGGCTGGATCATATACGCTGACAACGGCCAACGTCACTGCTACCAGTGCGACTGCCTTCGCGGTGACCCTGAACGCTGCTGACAAGCTCGCGGTAAATGGTGTACTGAACAATAACGGCACATCGGCAGTTGATACAACGACATTTAATCTCGCTGCTGCAGCAGGTTGGGATACAACAGTCGCTACCACTGCGGACCTGACTGGAAATGGCGTGACAGTATCGAATGTCACCGCTCCAACCATTACCTCGGCAACCTACGACGGCACTACTCACGTCTTCACCATTACCGGTACCAATCTGGTCAAGACCATCGGTGCCACGAATGACGTCACGATTTCCAAGTTGACGATCACTGGTGAAGGCGGCGCCACCCGCACGCTGACCACTACAGGCAACGTCGAAGTAACATCCGATACCAGCTTTACGTTTACTTTGGCTGGCGCGGATATCGCGGCCGTGGATGGCCTTCTCAATAAAAACGGCACGTCTTCCGCCAGCAGTT
>NZ_JBMPPJ010000035.1:0-43300 GCF_049339865.1 Undibacterium sp. TC9W
GCACCAACCTGACCGCCTCAATCTTGAATTCCTGCGAATAGCGTGCTCGTTTGTTTTGTGACATGCTTCTCTCCTTAACTGAATTTTAAACCCTCAGTAAGGGATACGTTTTATGCGGGCAAGCTCACTTTCGTGATACAGATGCGCATCATTTCACTTCTCTTATCAGCATTTCAGGATAACTATGTCACAGGCGATAGAAACAATTTTCTCACTGATCCTTGGCTTTTTCATTTGGATGATAGTAATCGTCCTATCCAAGGGAGCTTATCCGTTTGGGAGTAGTGGTTTTCTTGAATGGATCATATTTTTTCCATCAATTATCATAGCTGTGGCTCCAGCCGCTTTAAAAAGAATAGAAAAGGGGTCGGTAGCAACTGGTATATTCTTACTGGCTATTTCCCCTATCTTTGGCTTGTTGAATTGTATCCCTTTCTTTTTTTTGGTTTACTTCGGGGAAATGATATATGGAAAAAATGGCTATACAGCCTTTTATTTCGCAGGTATTGTCAATACGCTTCCATGGCTGGTTTTGCTAATTCTCAAATTAAGAAATGCTCAATTACAACATGGGCCAGACGATCAAAACTAACCTACAAAAATAAAGAGAAATCAAATGCTGCAGGCTATCGGTACGATTATTTCACTCATCATCGGTTTTTTTGTTTGGAAATTTACCACGATACTTGGGCAGATATTAGGTCAGGGCATATATCCATTTGGCGCTACGGGAAAATTGGAATACGTCATTTTCTTTGGCCCAATCGTCTTCTTTGCATTTCCAATTGCTATCCTTAGCATTATTAAAAAGTCTCCTGCAAAAGGATTTTTTATATTAGCGATTTCGCCTATTTTAGGGTTCATGAATTTCATTCCCCTGTTTATTATCACTTACATGCTAACGAAAATTTTTCGTCACAACCCATATATTGATTATTATTCAGTTCTATTGTGTCAATTAATCTGGGTCTGCATCTTTTGGGTCAATTTGAAATTAGCTGACAATGGACCTAAGCCTGAGAACCGTACTCTATCAAATCAAGAAACGAAAAAAGCAAAGGACTATTCTAGAATTTTGCAAGTAATAGGATTAGCATATGCTTGCTTTATCGCATATTTTTTGTTCAAACTATGAATTATTTTTACCGTTCTATATCGCTACTTTTCCCATTCCTCACCACCTTAAAATTGATCAAATAACCTCTTCCTACTCCACCCCATAAACCGCCGACACCCGCGTCCCCACCACCAGCAAAAAATGCGTTCCCGCACAGGCACTCAATATCCAGGCCAGCGGCAAGTCACCCACCAATGCGCCGGACAATACCAGGCTCACTGGCATCAGCAGTTTGAATAGCGAACCAGTCAGGCCGGATATGCGGCCTATGTAGCGGCTGTCTGTACTCTCCTGGCGGTAGCCCCAGATACAGACGTTACCGATGACGGTACAAAAGCTGTTGATGGCCAGCGCCAGCAGTAGCAAGGGAATGCTGCTGCCCCAGGCCAGCAAGAGCATGGAACAGGCTTCGACACCCAGTTCCAGTGCCAGCAGGCGGCCCAGGCCAAAGTGCTGGCGCAGGCGGCTGGCGAGCAGGCCGCCGATGACGCCACCTGTGCCTGCCACGCCATACATGAGGCCGACTTCGGCTGCGCTCAGTTGCAACTGGTCACGGGCACGGAACAGGAATAGTACATCCACCACGCCCGCGCTGCCATTGATGATGACGACCAGCCAGGCCAGGTGCCATAGCGGTTTATTGGCGACCAGCACGCGCCAGCCATCGCGCCATTCATTCCAGAAGCCATCTGCATCTGGCTTGCGCACTGGCAGTTGCAAATCCCTGAGCAGCCAGGCGGCCAGCAGCATGGCAAGCATGGGCAGCCACAGGCCCAGGTCCATACGTATGGAGATCACGGCACCAGCCAGCGCCGGGCCAAGGATGCTGAACACCTGGCTTAACACCGTCAAATGGCCTGTGGCAGGCAAGAGCATTTGTTCAGGCAGCATTTCCTTGAGCATGCCCATGCGGCAGATCGCATACAGATAATGCAGGGTCATCAGCAGGAAGGCGGTGATAAAGAAAAAAGACAAAGCCCGCGCACCATTCTCCAGCAACACTGCCTGCATGCCAGTCAGTACGACGATGCCGACAATGGCAAAGCGTGCCCAGCGACCACGGTCTATGCGATCTACCCAAACGCCAATGAACATCGCCAGCAACAGGTTGGGCAGTAATTCAACCGCACGCATGCCCGTCATGACCCCGGCAGATTGCGTCAGTTGATAAAGGATCAGCGGCATGGCAAGCTGGTAGATTTGCGTGCCCAATGAAAAGCTGATGGTCGATGCATACAGGCGGCGAAAGTTGGGATGTTGCCAAAGCGAGGGAGTGGACATGAAGAATATCAAGCAAGGTTGAACAATGCCCACTAGCGTATATCAAAGGCGGAAACACAAAAACGGATAGAATCTGATATTTCTTTCCCCCTTTATTACCGGACAAAGATGCGCCTGCTTGATCACTTCCAGCGTCTGGCCGAATGGCACCCCAGCGCCCATGCGCCCGACCTGGCCCAGATCGCTGCCGCCCTGTGCTGTAGCGAACGCAATGCCCGCTTGCTGCTCAAACGCATGCAGGAACAAGGCTGGATAGACTGGCAACCAGGCAATGGGCGTGGTCATCGCTCACGCCTCGTCCTGTTGAAAGATCATGAAAGCCTGCGCCTGCAAAGGCTGCATCACTTGCTGGCTGACGGCAAGCTCGAAGCCGCCTTTGATGGCCTGCCAAATGCCGGGCGTGAACGCCTGAAGCAATCGCTGCCCGGTTACCTTGGCAGTGGCCGTGCGGGCACTTTGCGCATGCCCTTTTACCGCCCCCTGCATGCACTGGATGCCATCCACATCAACCGCCGTACAGAGCAGCACATCATCATGCAGATTTGCGCTGGCCTGACGGAGTATGACCGCGCCAGCGAACAGATCATCCCGGCACTGGCGCACAGATGGGATGTTAGTGCCGATGGTAGTCACTGGGAATTTATCTTGCGGCCCGGCCTGCAATTCCACGATGGCCGCCCGGTGCGCGCCGAAGATGTGGTCTATACCCTGCAACGCGCCCGCGATACAGACGGCCCCTATCGCGCCATGTTTGCCCACCTGACCAGCGTCAGCGGCACAGAGCGCAGCGTGAAGCTGCAACTCAACAAGCCGGATCATTTACTGCTGCATCTGCTGGCTCACCATGCTGCCGTGATCGTACCGATGGATGATGCGCAGCGCGCAGATTTTGCCACGCTGCCCATAGGTGCCGGGCCTTTCCGGCTGATACGCAATAATGAACACCGGGCCACGCTGGCAGCATTTGATGGTTATTTCCGCGAGCGTGCCCTGCTCGATGAAATCGATTTATGGGTCGTGCCGCATGGCAGCCCGCTGCCGGAAGTCGATCTGCACCTGGCCCATGCCTCGCCTGAAAAAGTACCTGCACCAGCTGATAGCTGGTCGCAGATACGCGCCCTCGAACAAGGCTGCGACCTCGTCATGCTGAACCCGGCACGCGCAGAATTTGCTACTCCTGCCGCACGCCTCGCCATCGGCGCATGGCTGCGCCCCGCAGCGGCTGAACTGGCCGCCAAAGAAACCCGCCCCATGGCCTTTGGCATGCTGCCGCAATGGCGGCATTTACCTGAGCAAACTACGACGACAGCACCCACCCTGCCTGCCCACCTCGACGTGGTGACTTATGAACTCGACAGCCATATCGCTCTTACCCATTGCGTAGCAGACAGATTGCGCGAGGCAGGCGCCGATGTCACCATTCACATCCTGCCCTTTCCCGAATTTGGCCCCTACAACTGGCGGCACTGGGCCGACGTGGTGATTGCCGGTGACGTGCTCGACAATGACATGGAATTTGGCCTGTATAGCTGGCTGGCCGGAGAATCACTGGTCAAGCAGATGACAGACAAAACTACCCGCAACTGGTTGGCGCTAGCCAGCACAAAAATCGCCGCAGAGGCAGACGTGACCAAGCGCGCAGCATTCATCGAAGCCTGCTTCGCCCGCATGGTAGAACAAGCCTGGATACTACCCATGCGCCACACCCGCCACGGCATAGACTATGGCCCGCAACTCGGTGGCGTGACCCTCGCCCGCTGCGGCTGGATGGATTTTCGCAAGCTGTGGTTGCGGCCTTAAAAAATTACAAGTAGGGTGCGCCGTGTGCACCGTTTTTTCAGGGAAATTTATTTTCCCGTCATATCAAACGCGGTGCGCACGGCGCACCCTACCAGCGTGATCACAGGCACATATATCAATAACCCATACGCTGTACATACCAAACATGTAGCAAGCACACACGCATAAGTAAAACGTATCAACCTACAAAGATATCCTGATGATTGTGATCTGGTATTGAATGTGCAATTTTTTAATGCCATGTTAAGCTATGTACATCTTCTCTGATTTGTACAGGCTGTATTCTCCATGACAAACAACGCCGACCTCATCGCCGCAGGCAAACAACGCCTGGCTTATCTTGATATTCTCGACCTCGCTTCAGCGGTTGAAGAAGATGAATTTCGTACCATCACTTACACCTTCACGACACCGGTGGCGACGATACAGCTCATTGATTCAACTCTGGATGGCGACGTGGCCGTCAGCGTTTTTGTCGCAGGTCAGGATACACCCTTATTTCATCTTGAACTCATAGACTGCAAGAACATCAGTGCGGTCGATGACAAGCGCGGCAAGTATCTGGAATTTTTAGGGCGACTGGCGATAGGTGAATATTCACGCGGCAGCTCAAAGAAAGAAGCAGGGTTCAGGCTTTATCTTGAGCCTTTTGTGCGCCTGGAACCTTACTTCAATAGTGGAGCATGATTTTTCGATCAAAAAATAATATGCTCTCTCGTTTGGAAATAAAATGCACCTTTGGTTTTGAGCGTTTACCAGAAATCGTGCGTCACATCCTAAATGCCAATAACAAACATAAAAATCACGCAGGGAATTCCATAGGTATGCCTATCTTTCAGGATAATTTTTCTTCATGAAAAACAATTACAAAGTCACTGTTTTTTTTCTATTATTTTATATAGCAGACGTCCTGCTCCTGACAAACGGACAGCTGATTGGTGTGCATTGGTCTTTCTCTGAAAAAACTGCATTTGGGCGCATGTTGCTACACCCTGAACTGGTGCAGGTCCATTTGTTATTTTCAGCCAGTTTACTATTTTTACTCTTGCTCAAGAATGAAAAAACATACAAGCTTATGTTTGGTATTGCGCTGGCAGCCTGTATCTACGGTTCATACATCAGCTACCATTTTATGATTGGTATAGATTTGTCGTTGATGCTCGTTGCAGGCCAAGTAATCCATACAGTGCGCCGTTAGCGTTTCAAGGTGTTTTCAGTATTTTTTCCAAACCCATTCGTCGTGCTGCTAAAGATGGAAAATAAGCTGGCTCTATTCCAAGATCTATCTGGAAATCGAATTTCAAGTGTATAGATAACTGTAAGGGTTGAAAGCAAACTCCGAAATAGCAACCGGCAATTACAGTGCGAAATTTTCAAAATCAATCCCCATGAAAAAATTTTACAAAGATGCCGTGTTTTTCTTGCTGCTGCATATTGCCTTCATCCTCATCATTGAAGGAACCCGGTTGCTGAGCCTGGACTGGTACTTCGACGAGAACACTGGCCTGGCACGTTTGCTGGCCCACCCAAATGTGGCAGCAGTGCAACTGGCCCTTTCCGGCAGTCTTTTACTCTTGCTGTGGTTCCAGCATGAGAAAAGCTGGAAACTCATGTTTGCCGTTGCCCTGGCAACCTGCATCTATGGTGTATATATCACTTTTGTCTATGCCACAGGCGCGGACTTTTTATTGCTGTATGGCGCAGGTAGAGTCATCGCTTACAGTGCACCTTTAGCGTTTCCAAACGGCCTGGGCATATTTACCAAACCCATCCATCGTGCAGATGAAGATGGAAAATGAACCTGGCCTACACCATGCAATAACCCGAATACCCAGATGCAGGAAAAAACACATTACCGTCACGGCTATCACATCATCGTATGGACAGATATCTTCGATCCCTCACTGACAACACTGATCCAGCGTTGCCCTGAACTGGTTCTCGGGCGGCAAGTAGCAATTGCTGCTTGTGATGGCGGCTCTTACCAGCCTGATCAGGCAAAAATGGCAAGAGACTGGGTAGTGCACAATACACTGGCTGTCAGTCCGCGTGTGCAAGACATAGCCGATTTGCCGACGCCGGGTTTTGATGAGTGGTATGTGTATGAGGCTGAGCCACCTCGTGAGCAGCATGCGGTATCGGTGAATCACTTTGGATTTTCAGTATTTGATGAGCAAAGTGAGCAAGCGCGGGTTTTCTGGTCGCAAGTCGAGAGTTTCCAGCCTTTGCATGTATTGGGGGCTGGTGCAGGTTCCATGTTTGTGCTCAGCCGTGATGAGCAGATTCACAGGCAATTACAAAAGATATTCATCATGCACACTGACATACCAGATCCCGCAGCGTTTTTTCTCGCGCTTGGCGGGCTGCATGATGCCCGGTTTCATGCAAGCGCAAATCCATCTGACAAGACACTGACCTTAGAGGTAGATGACATCAATGCCAACTTGCTAGGTCTGCCTGAATATCCGGGAAAAGAGCTGGCCCTCTTTATTTTCTCAAATGTGGCAGACGTAGATATGGATTATGATGTTGACGATGTCAGCAATTGCCGTATCTACGACATGGAAATAAAAACAGAATGGGATGCACGCAGAAGCACAATGAACATCGCCATATCCCCGGGTGGCAGGCTGTCTTTTCTATTTTCAACTGTAAAACGCGTAGCATACTTCAGCAAGTTTCCGCTTTGAACATTCGCCATACAGAAAAAATCTACATGGAAAACGCCCGCAGCAAGGCACTTATATTTTTGTCGGTTCACACGGTCGCAACCCTGGTATTGAGCCTGGGGCAGATGATGGATGTGCACTGGTTCAACCTGGATGAACATCGACTCAATAAACTTCATCTACATCCAGCGCTTGCAACAGCATCCATCTCAGTGTCGTTGATACTGCTGCTCCTGCTATGGCTGAAAAACGAGCGAACCTACCGCTTCGCGTAAGTCCTGGCACTGGCTGGCTGTATTTTTGGAGCCGTGCTGGCAATAACGAACGGCATACTATTTGGCTTCATGCTTGCTTACGGTGCGGTTTGCATTATTCACCTGTATGCGCCCTACGGTTGGCCTGGTGTGAACAAGATGTTTGCCCATCCTGGCCATCGTACTGATGGAGATGAAAAATAAGCGTGCCTCACATCAGAGTGAAAGAAGCAGATACTTTCACATTGCTGTTATTGAACACGGATAAAAAACTACATGGCCGAGCTATTCCACTGCATTAATGCGACTCCCGTAAAACTGGTTGCTAGCAGCATTGCTTATGAACCGACACCTGTCATCCATATTGATATCTGCGAAGGTGAGCAGGTCGTAGCCGCTGCCCGTATCATGCCTCCTTACCATGGCAGCATGCTGGACAGCAGCATCAATAAAGCAGAAGAAGAGCTTGAGCTGGCTGGCCGGAGAATCACTGATCAATCAGATGATGGATAAAGCAGCCCGCACCTGGCTGGCGCAGGCCAGTGCAGAAATCGCCGCAGAAGCCGATGCAACACAACGCGCCAGCCTCATCGAAACCTGCTTCGCCCGCATGGTAGACCAAGCCTGGATACTACCCATGCGCCACACCCGCCACGGCATAGACTATGGCCCGCAACTCGGCGGCGTGACCCTGGCCCGCTACGGCTGGATGGATTTTCGCAAGCTGTGGTTGCGGCCTTGATTGGCAGTCTCCCAAAAAGCCGTAGAGTGCGCCGTGCATACCGTTGCCTGAGCTAATTTACAGTGACCTGTCTGCTAAGGCTAACTTCCACCTGTCCTAAATAATCGATTTCAGCAATATCTTATAAAGTCGAAAAACAGGCGATCCATTAACAATCGTAATGGACATCATTATATTTATTCGATATCCCCAGGCGTCTCGCCAAGTTATCCTGCTGGTTTATTTCAATATTTGGGCGCATGATGAAACTGGCAATCCGACCACTTGTTATCTTTTTATCCTTAGGTATCGTGCCATGTTCTGCGGCGCTGGCTGCTGATGCCAAGGCGCAAACATCTATCAGCCTGAATGTTGATATGCGCGATGTAGACAAGAAGATAGTACATGCGACAGAAACCATCACCGTGCGCCCCGGCAAGATGACACTGGCTTACCCAAAATGGATACCCAACGAACATGCCTTCGCCGCCATAGACCAGCAAGTGAACCTGCGCATCAGCGGAAACAATAGCGATGTGGGCAAAGCCACGCAAACGATTCCCTGGCGGCGCGATGCGCTTGATTTGTATAGTTACCATATAACGGTACCCGAAGGTGTCAACACGCTGGAGATCAAGACCGATTTCATTACTACGCCCAATGGCGAAACTGCAAAAGGCAGCGCCAGCAATGACCTGGCAGTGTTAAGCTGGAATAACTTGCTGCTTTATGCCTACCCCACGCCAGATACCCAGGTTGCAGACATTACCGTCATGCCCAGTCTGTTTTTGCCTGCAGGCTGGCGTTATGCAAGTTCACTGGAAACTGTCCGTGGCACGCCAGCCGTTGCTGCTGACAGTGCTTTAGTATTCAAACCAGTATCGCTGGAAATGCTGGTAGACGCACCCGTCATTGCCGGAAAAAACTTCAAGGAAATTCCGCTAGCGCCGGGAACGAGGCAGCCGCATTATCTGGATATGGTGGCAGATACTCCCGCCAATATGGACATTAGCCCGCAGCAAATTGAACAGTTAGAAAAGATGATTACGCAGGGCGGCCTGATGTTTGGCAACCGGCATTATCGGTCTTACCATCTTTTGCTCAGCTTGTCTGACCAGATAACTGGCCTGGCGGGAGACCATCATGAATCGCTGGACAGCCGCAGGCCAGCCCGCTTCATGACCGACCCCACCATGCGCCTGGCTTTCGGTGGCTTCATACCACACGATTTTGTCCATAGCTGGAACGGCAAATATCGCCGCCCCGCCGGGGCTGCTACTCCCAATTTCCAGGTTCCGCAAGATGGCGGTGGTTTGTGGGTACATGAAGGCCTGACCGATTATCTGGGCAACCAGCTCACTGTACGCGCTGGCATATGGACACCAGAACTATACCTCGATGCGCTGGCAGAAACCGTTGCACGTTTTGACCAACGTCCGGGCAAGACCTGGCGCAATCTGCAAGACACAGCCACCATGGCAATGATTTTGTGGAATAGCAGTGGCAGCTACAACAGTCTGCGCCGCGATGGCTTTGATTTTTACGGAGAAGGTGGCCTGATCTGGCTGGATGTGGATATGACCATCCGCAACAAAAGCGGGGGTAAAAAATCACTGGACGACTTTAACCGTCTGTTCTTTGGCAATGGTGGTGACACTGACGCCAAGGTCGTACCCTATACCATACCCGAACTGGTCGCCGCTTTGAACTCAGTCGTGGCGGCAGACTGGCAACAATTCTTTGACGAGCGTCTGCTGTCCCTCAGTCCCAACGCACCGCATGGCGGCCTGACTCAGGGCGGTTACCGGCTGGTCTATCGCAGCACGCCCAATACCTTTGCGGCTTTACGTGGCAGCAATGGCTTCCTGTATTCCATTGCGGCGGCGATTGATGGCAACGGCATGGTCAGCGACGTGCTAGCTGATGGCCCGGCTGCACGCGCCGGTCTGGTACCCAACATGAAAATCACTTTGGTCAACGGCAAGAATTATTCCAAGAATGCCATGCAAGAAGCGATACGCCAGGCGCAAGGCACGGCGGAGACCATCACTGTAACAGTGCAAGATGCTGGTAACAGCCGCATAATCAATCTCGATTATCACGACGGCGAGAAATTTCCAGCATTGGAAAGATTGGCTGGAACGACAGACCTCATCACAGAAGCGCTCAAACCACTGGCTGAAAGCAAGAACAGGGATGCCCGTGGATAAACACTCTGCCGGAACTTTTATTTTTCAAATATGAGGTTCATGTTCTCCGGCAGATCTTGGAGGACAAGTTAAGCCGTACAACGCGCTGACGGTTCTCACGCTTCGACGCGGTTACCGTCAGCACGCATATATTATGGCGCACCGCATTAACCGTTTCATTGAAACGCAAAATTTCAGAAAAATAACTGATACATGCGTGATGTATTTTGTCCAAATCGATAAATTTATTTATCTTCCTGCGAAGGATGTTTTACAACGCACCCAAGATACTGAAATTGCATCAAAAAATCAGTCTCTTTTCTTACTCCCCATCAACATGGAAAAATAGGTAATCACTGCCATGACCAGCCAGAAATAAAAGGAACCGCGCACATCCCGCTTCTCTCCTATCCAACGCGTTGTTTCAGGTGCAGTACTCAGATATTCAATATCGACCTGATCATGCTTTTGGTATTTTTCCAGAATGTCTTTTGGCAGTTTTTTATTGACGCTGATTTTTTGATTGTCTGCCGTCGTGAAATTGATCATGGCTTCGTTTGTCACGGTCACATCAGGACTATGTCCACGCGATTTTCGTGTGTGAACGCTTTGCTCATATTTCCGGATTTGTTCAGTCTCGGCGACTTTCCCATGCTTGCTGAAGCTACGGTTTTCGAAAAAACCTGACACAGTCTCATAGCTACTATATGCCAGGAGGATGAGTATGAAAAAATTTGAAAAGAAGCGCGTGAACATAGAATTGATTTTCGATATGGACTAAAGCATGCAAGGCCCATTATCTTACGGTATTTTATTAAGTTCTAAAATGAGTGGCGCAAATATTAAGTAATCACCTTCTCACTTAGCTTCTCACTTAGCTTCTCACTTACTTCGGCCTGCTTCAAAGCCTTTGCCGCCGCCACATATTTGGGCCGCCAGAACCAGAACAGTATCGCCCCCATTGGGAAACCTGCAGTCAGCACGCACGGCGCATATTTGCTCATCGTCATCAAGGCTGCACCAAACAGCTGGAATTGCAGCAGATTCAAACGATATTCGCCAGATGTCCAGTTCATTTGAATTGCGCCTATGCTCAGGATGATGAAGACGATCCACAGCCACTTGCGTTTGGGGATAGGCGTCTTGATGCAGGTGATCAGTGTGACGAGTATGAACAGGGGAATACAGACGGTAGCAATCAATACCAGGTAGTGCAATACCGATTTGCCAGACAATGTGAAGCGGTTCAGTTCTTCTTGCGAGCCATTGGCCTTGTGAACGCTAAAGGCGGTCACGATTAACTGAGTGTCGATGCGTTTCAAGGCCACAAATCCTACGGCCCAGCCATACTTCGTATGGTATTCGACAGTGAAATTGCCGGTCCAGACGCCATTGATGATATTGACTTGTGAACCGATCAGTTCAGTCGATAATATCTCACCACCAGGAAAATAAGCACTGATGCGCAGTAAATTATCGTCAGTCACGGTTGGCAGCAATTCTGGATCCAGCTTACTCTTCACATAGGCAAAATCATTGTCATGCACATGCTGGAGATAATCTTTTGCGAAAGCAGATTCTTCTTTGGGTATCAGCTTGTCTTCAAGAAAACCTGCTGATGCAAATGCAGAGATGCTTAATAATGCCATCAGCAGAATGGCTTTGATGAAATTGCGCATGAGTTTGTCTTTTTGCCGGAGGAAAAGGAAATTGGTTTGCAGCCTATTCTAAAACAAAAGATGCGACATCAATTTATTTTAAGTATCCGCCGGATGTGATTTCTGCATGCCGCGCTCATCCCACTTTGCCGTATGCGCAATTTGCATGCGGCGCATCACAATGCACCTGCCGTTGCGACTACATCACGGCTTTGATCCGGCATTTTTTTGATGCCGCCTTCCTGCTAATTAACGCCTTCCACCCGCAAGAATGCAATCAAGGCCTGCAAGGCTGCCGTCATGTGGCGTCTGCTGGAGTAGTACAGATAAAAGCCCGCTCGCATAGTTGCAAAATCAGGCAGCACTTCTTGCAGGCGTCCGCTTTGCAGGTAAGGGCGTACGTGGTCTTCTGCCAGGGCGGCAATGCCTGCGCCGTTCAGGGCGGCTGCCAGGGCGAGGTTGGCGTCATTGACGATGAGATGGCCTGTAACCGCAATCTCCAGTGACTGCCCTTTGTCCATGAAAGCCCAGGGGATATGCACTTCGGTGCTCGGACGCTTGATGCGTATGCATTCATGCTTTTGCAAATCACGTGGGGTATGCGGCGTGCCGTTTTTGCTGAGATAGCTTTTTGCAGCGACACAGACAAAGCGGCGCTCGGGGCCTATGCTGACGGCGATCATGTCTTGCGCCAGCAATTCTCCCTGGCGTATGCCTGCGTCGTAGCGGCCCTTGGCCAAATCCACGGTTTTATCTTCTACCGAAATATCCAGCACGATATGCGGGTAGGTTTTGTGGAATTCTGCCAGCCTCGGCGCGAGCAGCAATTCTGTCGCGACGCGTGGCGCGGTCAGGCGCACTGTGCCCGCAGGCGTATCGCGAAAGTCATTGATAGCTTCTGTCGCCTTCTCCAAGCCTTCCAGTACGGGGCGCAAATGATCGAGCAATTGCTGGCCAGCCTGCGTCAGCGAAACGCTGCGTGTAGTGCGGTGCAAGAGCCGCACACCGACACGGGTCTCCAGTTGCCGCATCACCTGGCTCAGTGCAGATGGTGTGACTTCCAGAAAAGCTGCCGCCCTGGCGAAGCTCTGCCTCTCTGCTATGGCCACGAAGGCCTTGAATTCTGCAAATTCACTCGCACGCATCAGTTAATCCAATTCATTAGTATTACTACATAGTTCAATAAGATATTACTACATTATTTCATCATAATAGCTCTCTATACTGAAGCCCTGTTCAACATCAGACGAAAAGGCTTTATCATGCAAACCACCATCAAAACCGCTCTCATACTTGCCAGCACGCTGAGCCTGGCAATAGCCATCTCAGGCAATGCCAATGCGCAGGCCCAGGTGCCAGAAAAAAACCGGGCAGCAAGACCCATGGCCAAGTTCCAGGCACCCGGTTTTTACCGCATGATGCTGGGCAGTTTTGAAGTCACAGTGTTGTCAGACGGCACAGCAACCCGCCATGTCGATGAGATCATGAGCAAACCTGAAGAAGTGCGCGCAGCCTATGCCCATCACCATGAAGAGCTGCCTGCTGAACTATCAATCAACACCTATCTGATCAACACCGGCAGCAAACTCTTGCTGGTCGATACCGGCGCGGGCGAGTTGTTTGGTGCTGCCAGCGATGGCAGTGGCAGCAGCAACCGGCTGCTGCGCAATCTGCGCGCTGCCGGTTACCAGCCTGAGCAAATCGATGCGGTCTTGCTCACGCATATCCATGGCGACCACTCGGGCGGCCTCTCTGCTGGCGGTAAACGCCTGTTCCCGAATGCTGATGTGTATGTTGATCAACGTGACGCCAGCTACTGGCTCAGCGAGGCCAATGCCAAGGCTGCACCAGAAGCAAAGCAACTGACGTTTACCCAGTCACGCGCCACGGTGAACCCGTATGCCGACGCTGGCCGCCTGAAAACCTTCAACGGTGCGCAAGAACTGTTTGCCGGTATCAGCAGCCTCCCCTCTTACGGCCATACACCGGGCCACACCGCCTACCTGATCAGCAGCCAGGGCAAAAACTTGTTGCTGTGGGGTGACCTCATACATGCCGGTGCAGCCCAATTCAAGGACCCAACGATTACCATCGCCTATGATGTTGATGCTGCGACTGCGGTCAGGTCACGCCAATATTTATTGCAACTGGCGGCAAGCAAGGGCTATCTGGTTGGCAGTGCACATATTTCATTTCCTGGTTTGGGGCATATAGGCAGCACGACCACAGGCTATGAATGGCTGACTGCGCCTTATCAGATTCAGGGGACGTATTGATTACGGGGGCCAGTTGGCCACAGTAAATTGATGGGCGGGAAAGCGCTAATCTGCTACCATGACCGGGCTATCCACCACTGTCTGCGCCATGAAAAAAACCTTGCACCTGTGCCTGTCTGCCGCCCTGACCATGGTCTGTCTGCCAGCCATATCGCAAACCCTGGCAGAAGCCGATGCGGCCTATGCGCGCCAGGATTTGAAAGCCGCTTTTGAGATGTACCAGAAACTGGCGGATGGAGGCGATGCTGCGGCCCAGTACCAGGTCGGCCATTTTTATGAGAGTGGCCGTCATGTTGCACAAAGTTTTGACATGGCCGAACCCTGGTACAGGAAATCTGCCGTACAGGGTTATGCGAAATCGCAAGCCAATCTGGCCTGGCTGTATGTGAATGCCAAAGGTGGATTGCCCAAAGATATCGTGCAAGCAGTGCTGTGGTATGAAAAAGCGGCAGCCCAGGGTGACATGGAGTCACAGGAACGCATAGACAATCTGTACAATTTCTATCCAGATTTGATGGCCTCAGTCAGAAACTATAAAGTCGCCATACTGGACAAGCAACGCCAGGAAATCGCAGCACAGCAACAAGCTGCATTTGATGCCGAGTCTGAAAAGAACATACAAGAATCCCGCGCCTGTCTGAACAAACTCACTGAGGATGCCAGGACAAAATCCCTGGCCGGCAAATTCTCTCCCTTTGGCAGCAACGCCGTGCCTATGGAAATGCTGGCCAATACCAGCAAACCCAATGCCAAAGAAAAAGCGGCCTTGTCCTATGTTGTGGCCGAATGGGAAAAATGCATAGACATACAGGCAGAGCCGCGCAAGAAGTATTTGCCGCCAGAGGCCAACAATATCATCAGCAGCTACCGCCTCGACTTGCGTTCTGGTTTCGCTGATCTGTATAGCGGCAAATCATCGTATGGCGATACAGCCAGAATGCGCGCAAAGCTGGACATAGAATTCAAACAGAAAATAGATACCCTGAGTGCCAAAATCCAGGCGCAGGAATTTGCCGACGCCAAGCAAAGACAAGAAGCCGAAGCACAAAAACGCTTTGCCGAGGCACAGAGCCAGCAACAGCGTGAAGCAGAAAAACAAAGACAGGCGGAAGCACGCCGCATGCTGAACATGCAAGAAGCCCAGGCACGTGCGCAACTGGAGCAGAACCGTCAGTTGCAAAGGAATGTCGATTTCTTGCAGGGCATGCAAATGCAGCAAATGTTCAGGCCACCTCCACCACCACAACCCGTGATCATACAGCAGGCACCGTCTTACCCAACAACCTGCAAATCCACGCGCTTTGGCAGCACAGTAACGACGAATTGTTTTTGAGTTCCAAGGATTTGCATTGGCAATTCATGGCACTCTGCTAAACAAATACTGTACCTTGCCCCGGTATTTTTTAAATCAAGCAAAGACTCTATTATGCATTGGCGCGATCACCCTGCTCTGAAAAGCAAACTGCATCCTGAATACCCTGACGATTTACAAGTCATCGTGCACGACGGCGGGCCACGCTTGACAGAGCGCCGCCCGGAACTGGTCTGGGTCAGGATAAACGGACTCGAAAATGAAGTGCTGAGTGGCACGGTCTTGAATGCGCCAACACAATTACAGTCGGTGCGACAAAATCAGCAGATACAATTTGCGCTGGCTGGGGTCGAGCATCCAGTCATGCTGACTGCAAAATACCTGCAAGAAAAATCTGCCTGGAATATCCAGCCTTGTGACAAGTGCGGTTTTACGCACATGTTTGATGCGCCGTCAGACTTGATTAAAGTCATTTTTCCCAACATACCAGCAGATGCAGAGATGGATGGTTTTACCAGCTTTTGCCCTCTTTGTGGCGGGGTACAAATCATAGAATCCAAGACCATTGCACCACTGGCTGAAGTCAAACGCCCATGGTGGAAATTCTGGTCATCCTGAACGCAAATGCCAGGCGTGATATCTGAGCAGCAAATACATCAGTTAATCGCTTGCATTTTCTTGCATCAAATTAGAGCGCTACACATCAATGACAAAGTAAAGGCGCACTAGCAGACATGCTTGTCCGGCATGCCTGCTACTGCCTACTCTCACCTTGCAACGTCAATCCGACTCAAGGGCAATTACCAATGATGTAATAGCCAGCTGCCGTCTGTGCCAGCGTCTTGGTATAGAACAGGTTATCCAGCCCCATGTTCTGGTTGGAGCCATTGGCCAGCGCATAACCGCCACTGTCATGCGCCCGGCCTGCCTGTACGTGGGCATAGTTGCTGGCGGTGACCGCGCTGCACGTCCAGCCAGATGCAGTAGTGACACTGACGGCTGAGGATAAGGCACTCTCACCACTGCTGCCCACGGCAGAAACGGCAAAGCTATAGCTGGTGCTGGCTGTGAGGCCGGTAACGGTGTAACTGGTAGCACTGAGCGGGGATGCAGTGATCTTGCTGCCATTGCTATACAGGTTATAACCAGTGGCACCGCTGACTGCATTCCAGCTCAGCCTTACGCTGGTGGCCGTGGGTGTGCCAGCGCTCAAGCCACCTGGTGCCGATATCACTGGCGCAGTGCCCACCAAAAATTGCGGGATAGCGCAACTGGCCGACACCTGACCAAGATTGTCAGTGGCCTTGACTGTGCCTGTGTAATAACCGCTGGCGAGGTTATAGCTTTTGCCAAAGCTGCCGCCACTTCCTGCTGCGGTATCGTTGACAATACTAGGGCCGCTGAGGTTAACCGTATAACTGGCGATGCTGCCGCTGGCAGTAGCAGCACCATTGATAGTCGCACTGGTCGCTGTGATGCCTGAGCTGGAGCAACTGCTCATCACCGGTGCGGGTACGGTCAATGCACGCAGATTATTCCTGAACCAGAAGTCCATCAAAAACACCGGATAGTTGATCTTCGTGCTATCAACATAATGGCTGTTCTGGCCGCCACTGCCCGCAGGCCATGCATGGCCCATGCCGCTGACGGTAATCTCATGCGTGCGTACTTTGCCATTGGCATCGGTATAGGGGATATTGTTGCCGCCAGTCGCGATGCTGACGCTGCTGCCCTGGGTGAAGGTACCGCCATACACCTGGCGCATGGCGGCCACATCCATGGGGCCATAGGCTTGCGCGACTGTATAGTCACTGGTACCCCAGACTGCACCGGCAATCTGGGTCGCAAATTTTGTCGCATTGCTGCCCGCCATGGCCTGGCATTTGCTGGCTGCGGTGGTAGCAGTATAGCCTGAGGGTACGGCACCAATTTGCAAGGTAGTGGTGCCGGGTGGTGGGCCAGCATTGATGCCGACACCGGCAAATACATCAGGTGCCAGGCAAGCCAGTACCATGGCCTCGCCACCACCAGACGACAAACCAGTGACGTACACCTGGTTGGGGTCAATCGCATATTGTGGATTAGTGACAAAGCGGTTGACCAGGTCAAGCAAGATTGCATCATGCCCGGCCGCGCTGCGGGTGTGGGTAGTATTGGCATAGTCCCAGCAATGATTGCTATAGACGTTGCCAGTCGCATTCGGCGCGAGGATGACGGCACCATATTGCTCAGCCACCGCTTTCCAGTTAAAGCCCTTGTCGCTGGTTTTATCAATCACGTCACCAGAGGCGGTCTGGGTGCAGCCGTGCAGCACCAGCACCAGTGCGCGTTTGCCTGCCAGCACTGGCTGTGCGGCAGGCCAGTAAAAATAACCTGTGAGGTTGCCGCCATTAACGCTGTCAGCCGCCCAGGTTTGCTGACTACTCCAGCTGCCTGGCCCGGCTGTGACTGCATGGGCTGTCAGGCTGGCCAGCAATGTGCAGGCGAGCAGCATGACTGCCCGCAACATGGTCTTGATATGGTTCATTGATGTCTCCGTTATTTTATTTATATAATTTGAAGCAGTTTGCGGGCCCTGTTTTTTGCACACCAATCGCTTTGCATTTATACGGCGAAGATACGGCGAAGATACGGCGAAGATACGGCGAAGATTAGCTCAGCAAAGTGTTCCCCCAAAGGCCCGGCAACCAGGGTGGTCATACTTCCGTATTCCTGGCCTTGTTTTGGTGATGAACGCAATACGCATGCACGTGCGCACCAGCTCAGCAAGCAAGTGCGCGCAAGCTCAAAAATGAGCCAGAAAATAAAGCAGTTGAAATTTTTGTCTCCTGATTTTTTTGGAATTCCATCTGGGCAAGCGCGGGCCAAACCAGATGCAGACCTGTACAGGTAGCAATCATGGTAAATCATTATTTTGCGATTACAAGGCGAACAGGCTGTGCAAATCTGCACATTTGGCTGGAGAAAAAAACGCATGCTTTTTTGTATCAATGTGAGCATTAGCCCACCCGCAATTTGCTACAACAATCGCTACGGCATATGAGCAGAGCTGTCCTTTATCACCTCGCCTTGCCAGGACACGGTATCATGCCGATCATATCCAGCTCGCTTATCGTCAACATGAAAAATAATCCAGGCCGCATCATATCCAGTCTCGTTCTGGCCTTGCTCGCCTTCCCCTGCCATGCGCAGAGCAGTGTCACACCCGCACAACCCTTGATGATCAGTGCAGAACGCTTTACCGTCTTGCGACAAGAACCCGCACGCTGGGCAGCATTGCGCAAGCGCTGCGATAAAGAATTGACGCAACCCACCCACGCCGTGGCTGATTACAGCCCGGCACGCCATTACACGGCTGACGGTGTCAGCCACGACCCCAGCGGCAAATACCTGAACACAGATGCCGGGGTAGCTTATCGCGCGGCCCTGTGCTACCAGCTCAGTCATGACAACGTCTATGCGCGCCACACCCAGCAAATCGCCGATGCCTGGGGCAAGACGCTGACACATGCATCAAAAGACCAGGGCGCAGCCGAGCTCAATTTCAATATCCCGCAACTGGTGATCGCCGCCAGCTGGGTACGCGATGCCAGCCCCTGGGATGACAGCGCCTTCATCAGCATGCTACAAAAAGTGGCGCTGCCGCTGTCACATGCCGACAAGGCCAATAACCACGGCAATTGGGGCGTGCTGATGGATGCCAGCATTGCCGCCTATACCGGCAACAACAAGCAACTGGAACGCGCACAACAACGCTGGCAAACCCTGTTATTAAACCAGGTTGCAGAAGATGGCAGCATGCCGCTGGAAATTTGCCGCAGCAACACCAATAATTTTTGCGGCGGCCCCGACAAAGGCATCAACGGTATCAGCTATACCCATTACACCCTGCATCCCGCCACCATCACGGCAGAAATTTTTATGCAACTCGGGAAAAATTTATACCAAACGGACGCAGGCAAGAAACTGTCTCTGGCTTACCAGCGCGTTGCACAATGGACGCGTTACCCTGAACGATTCCCCTACTATGCCAGCAACCAGGGCAAGCTCAATGGCATCAATAACACTGCCTATTTCCTGATCCTGCAAGCTCACACCATGAATGACGACGCCGCAGAAGTCATCAAGCAGGGCAAGCCGGGTTCAAACAGCATGGAACTGGTGCTGTTATATGGTCAATGAGGCAGAGCACCTGACCATCGCTCTTAGTGTTAAGTTACAATATCCCCTACATACCGCATAAGCCCCCTCCCTCAGGAACCCACCACATGAACACCGTATTCGCCGCCCCCGTCTTTGACACCACCGTGATTTTTGAAGGCAAGGAACTATTCAAAGGCAAAAGCGCCGCCGAGAACTGGGCAAAAAAACTTGGTGCAGAACTAGAATGCGCCACCATCGTAGAAAAGATAGGCACAGGCTGGGCGATAGTCGGCAATGTTGATGGTGAGGATTGTGTCTGGGCGATTTTGGGACAGAGGTTGAAGAGGATTAATGGTGAGTGATAGGTAGGTGCGACACCTCTTGTTGGGCACACTACAATAAGCTATATATTGGTGTTGCATGCCGTGGTAAATTAGCATTGCAGTATATGCTACGCACATACTGTACATTGCAGCGCAACCTACTCACTGATTCACATTTTATGCAAGTTCTTGGCACGATCATTTTTCTCATGGCGGCTTGCTTCTCATGGTGGCTGGCATTCCAATTCTCATCAATCGCCGGAGTATACGGAGCTTTGATTTTTCTGGCGCCCATATTGCTGATGATAGTCCCCATTGCGGTCCGCGCTTTTAAAACAAAGTCTGCTACCTTAGGCGCATTTCTGCTGGCTATCGCCCCGGTTCTGGGTGCATTAAATTTTTTACCCTGGGTGATATTCTGCGAAATCGGCGAACTCTTGCTAGGTAAGAATGCAGATAATGTAGTAATTTTTGCGCAGGTATTTACAGTGCTGCCGTGGATTTTTGTCGCCTGCTCTATCTTGATACCGACAAAGAAAAGTGGGCAAATCTGATCAGAGTGCACGCTGAAAATAGCCATCAATAAACAACAATATCATGACAACAGAATTACAAGCAGCAGTACATAAACTGGAAGGATATTTGCTGGCTGTTGCAGCATTGAAAGCAGATGGCAGCAGTTTTTCATGTTGCTACCTTGGTGAAATACCATTGGAAAATGCACTATCACCTTTGGGCGTTTTCCTCAGAATAGAAAAAGACAGGCTGCAGTTTTATCCACCAGACACGCTGACTTTATCTGGGCTGCCAACTTCATTGCGCCAGTGGCTATGTTCACGCAGGAGAATATATGAAGTGGATGATACAAAAGAAATCGATATCCGATTATTTGATGGCTTTGTCGAAGAAATGAACGAGTTGCTTGGCCGACCAGAGCAATGGATGCTGGCAGGTGTAGGTCGGGCTTATCTGCCGCCAATTGATCTCGGGGCAATCTGGGACGTATATCTGTTTTCTGCAAGGGGCCATGCTTATGCAGTGCATTGCTCCTGGGACTCGTAGTTTTTTCAATATGTGTGCGTTTCTACTTTGCCGATCGCACCTGCACAGCTAAGTTCATAAAATCAACACATGCATAACTGTCTATCCACATTGATTTTGTTCTTGCTCCCCTTATTCTCAATGAATGCATGGGCTGGCAATTACTTTTTCTACGATGGGATACCTCTGTTTAAACTGTCGGACGCTGGTAAATTCGAAATGTTCAGCCTGTTGCAGCAAGATGCAGCTACAAAGCAAGTTCAGTTGAATCAAAACCTCTACCAGCAAATACCCTATGTGTGGTCTTACCATGCCAAAGGCAACGCTGTCAGGCACGCGGTCAGCAAGCTCGATTTTGATGCTACCCCTGATGCGTGCGTCCCCCGAGAAACCATCATATTGAAAGACGCGAAGTCTGAGGGCTTGATGACTACCTTGCCTTTGCCAGCTAAAAGCAGGGCCACGCAGGTGATAGTTGCTGACGAAAGAAGAGAGGCCGCGCTAAAAATACTGGATGCAGCCTTGGTGAAGCGGCGTGTCACACCAGCATGGCGCGCACGCTTGCTGGAGATGGCATCAGTGCATGAAATCCAGTTGCACAATAACGATACCGCGACCCTGCTCGTGCAATTGCATGACGACTGGAAGCAAAGAAGTATCTCTGTCCTGCTACTGCTAACGAAAACTGAGGAGAATATTTACCTGGCTGCCTACTCGGAAATAAATATAGGCGGGCCATCTGGCTCAGAACCAGAGGCTGCCCGCATCGTCTTTATCGATCACCTGGCCACAGAACAAAATGACAGCAAGGTCGTCTTGCTGCGCCGCGAAGGCTATGAAACGACAGACTGGCTGTTACTCAAACAAGCTGGCGTGAAAAAACCCTGGCAAGAAATAGCAAGGCGAGAGACTGGGTGCTGATATCAGGTGTCACCATATAACAGGCAAAAAAATTGATGTGTTTGCCTCCACATGTGGCGCATTGCAATGCACTTGATGACTACTCATTAATTATAAATCACCAGCACATAATTCTGCGCCTTGGCGGCAGACTGATAAAACTGGCTGACGGCGCGGTAAGATGGCAGCAGGAAGTCTTCATAGACGCTATCTTTTTCTTCTTTCCAGGACATGCCACCTACATCATATTTTGCCATTGTGACGCGGTTGAATTGCGACTTGATCGCAGATTCTTTGGTAAGTGCAAAGGCATCTGCAATTGCCTTGACTTCAGTTGGTGCATAAACGCAGGGGCCACCCAGGCCAAAATTGATCGCCGTATCACGTTGCGCTTTATCACAACGCCCTTCTATACCCTTCAATAGCGGGTCGGTAGGCATGGCGTCAGTATCTTGCGGCTGATTACCCATCTTGCGCATTTCTTGCTCGACGGCTTTTTTAAAAGCTTCTTTATCTGTCTTTTTTGTACCGCGTTCTTCACGGTCAAGCACATGCATGCGGGCCACATAGTCTTGCTGCTCAAGACGTTTTTTGGGCGAAGCCAGCCATGAAATCACTTGCCAGTCCTGATCGACGTCCAGCATGGCGGCTTTGGCAAAGCGTGCATCATTTTTCATCTGCCACAAGAGCACAGGTTTTTGTCTGAGCAGTTGTAGTTGTTCAAGGGAGACCTGTACGTAGTAGGCAACGATGCTCATGAGCGTAGTAAGTTGATTGTTAAGCAGTGGGCAATATAGTGACAAGGAAAAGACCCGTCAAGCAGACTTCGGTTCAATTGTTGATTGCGTGGGTAATATTAGAACTCATTTCATCAATGGGGTGAGATGCGTTTGCCTCATAACGTGGGCTGGCAAGGCGGACGAGGCAGTCAATAGCTTTGCCTGTTGATAACGAGTCGATTTGTCAACCCCCGCAGTCTGGCAAGTTATGAGGCAAACCCTCAGTGAACTGACGTTTTAGGCGCATTGCAGCGCGAAATTTATTACCTTGCCATCGCTAAGGCACCAGCCTTAGCTGCAGGCCACGCCTTACACTGCATCCCAAATCGTCTCGTTCGCACTCATCCTGTTGATGAAATGAGTTCTAAAAACGATGTCATACCAAAAGTGGTACACCATTGAATACGATTTACCACCTGTATTGCACCTCCCTTGGATTTGCGGTTACACTCATTTGTCATAAGCCAAAAGTTTGTTCGATCCAGACCTGGCGTTTGCCAGACCAGGCTAGTAGAGTTCACAGGTAGTGCCGTCATGCTTAAAAAAATCAGTATCACTCAATTGCGTCCTGGAATGCATGTCCACGAACTTTGTGGTTCCTGGATCGATACCCCTTTTTGGCATAAGTCATTTACGGTCTCTGACGACGACGACCTGAAAAAAATCCGTGAAAGCAGTATCAAAGAGGCGTGGATAGATACCAGCAAAGGCGAGGATATCGAAGAGCTCGGCCACGTGCATAATACCAAAACCTCGGACACCAGTCCTTCGACAGCAGCGCAGCAGACGCGTGCTTCGGGTGAGGATCAAAAAATCAAGTCCACCAGTTTGCAGGAAGAATTTGGGCGTGCAAGCCGTATAGTCAGCCGATCAAGAGAAGCTGTCTTTGCCATGTTCAATGAGGCCCGCATGGGAAAAGCGGTCGATGTCTCTGAAGCCAAAAGTCTGGTCGAAGAGATTTCCCTTTCTATCATGCGCAATCCGTCTGCACTGATTGGTCTGGCGCGTCTTAAATCGACTGACGATTATACGTATATGCATTCGGTGGCGGTGTGCGCCCTGATGGTGGCCCTTGCGAAACAGCTTGGGCTGAGCAAAGAGCAAACCCGTGACGCTGGCATGGCAGGACTGATGCATGACATCGGCAAAATGGCGGTGGATCAATCAATTTTGAACAAACCAGGGCGTTTGACTGACGAAGAATTTGTCGCCATGAAACTTCACCCGCAGTCTGGTCATCAGATTCTGCTTCAGGCGGGCATCACCAATGAAACCGTTCTCGAAGTTTGTCTGCATCATCATGAAAAAATAGATGGCACCGGATATCCCCATGGACTAAAAGGCGACGAGATCAGCTTATATGCCCGCATGGGCGCCATCTGCGATATCTATGATGCGATTACCTCAGATCGCGCGTATAAAAGCGGTTGGTGCCCTGCAGAGTCCTTACGCAGAATGGCGGAATGGTGCAATGGTCATCTGGATGAAAAGGTGTTTCAGGCCTTTGTCAAGAGTATAGGCATTTACCCAGTCGGCACCTTGGTTCGCATGACTTCAGGGCGTCTTGGCATCGTTGTCGAACAACAAGCGCACAAATCACTGCTCACGCCCAAGGTAAGACTGTTTTTCTCTTCAAAATCAATGACTTACATTCCACCCGAATTGATTGATCTGTCGCATCCGTCAACACAGGACAAAATTGCTGGCCATGAAAACGCCTCAAAATGGGATTTCAAGGATATGAATCGCTATTGGCTGGAGCAGCAGGAGTAGGTTTTGAGAAATGCAGGCTTTTTTGCCTTGTCCTGCAAAACCGCCTATTGTTAATCAATGTTGCATCGCGATGATCTGCAACAATGATTAATGATTGAAATAATTTCCTCATGGAAACGCACAGTATGATCGCTTAACTTTAAAGATAAGGGTTCGAATTGCCATGAATGCACTAGATTCTGCACACCAAACCGCCCTGGTTGAAGCCTTGAGTCGTATTCAGGCGATCATAGAGTTTGATCTGGGCGGGAATATCCTGTACGCAAACGAGCTGTTCCTCAAGGCCATGGGATATACGCTTGATGAAATCGAGGGCCAGCATCATCGTATTTTTTGCGACGCTGCCTACGCCAACAGCATTGAGTATGCGAGCTTCTGGAGTGAGCTTGGCGACGGGCTTACTTATTCTGGTGAATTCAAGCGCTATGGCAAAGAACAACGACCGGTCTGGTTGAACGCCTCATACAATCCTGTGCTTGGAGAAGATGGCAAGCCAAGCAGGATAGTCAAATTTGCCACCGACATTACTGAATCCAAGTTGAGGAATGCAGAGTACCAGGGGAAAATCGATGCCATTGACCGTGTACAGGCCGTCATTGAATTTTCACTTGATGGCAAAGTCATCAACGCCAATCACAATTTTCTGAGCATCTTTGGCTACGGCATTGATGACGTCAATGGACAACATCACCGGATGTTTTGTACACGTCAAGAAGCAGGTTCGCCTGAATACCTCTCTTTCTGGGAACGCCTGGGGCGTGGCGAATTTGATGCGGGCGTCTATCGGCGTGTCAATGCAAAAGGTCGTGATGTGTGGATACAGGCTTCCTACAACCCGGTGTTTGACCCGGAGGGCAAACCCTATAAAGTGGTTAAATTTGCGACGGATATCACGGCCCTGCGGGCGCACCAGACAGAAGTCGAGGGGATGCTCAGTGCGATAGACCGTTCGCAGGCTGTCATTGAGTTTGATCTGCAGGGCAATGTCCTGAACGCGAATAATAATTTCTTGCGTGTGATGGGCTATACCAGCACAGAAATAGTTGATCAGCATCACAAGATGTTTTGCGAGCCTGATCTTGTTAAATCTGCCGCTTACCGTAATTTTTGGGCTGATCTTTCTGATGGTCATTACAAGAGTGGCCGTTTTAAGCGTGTTGGCAAACACGATGCTGAAGTGTGGATACAGGCGACCTATAATCCCATACTTGACCTTCACAAAAAGCCTTACAAAGTCGTCAAGTACGCAGTCGATATCACTGAGCAAGTCTATCGCGAAAAGGAAATCTCAGAAAAAGTCGATGGTATCGCAAAGATACTCGACGAGCTTTCTGCGTCCATCGACAGTATCTCGAACAGCACTGAACAATCGACTGACCTGGCTGAAAAAACGCAGGAAAGAGCAGAAGACGGGATGAGCATATTGAAGCGCTCTCAAGACGCCATCAAAGCCATACAGCAATCGTCAAAAGACATTAACGAAATTATCAACACCATTGCCGACATTGCCCGTCAAACAAATCTGCTCGCATTTAATGCTGCCATTGAGGCTGCCAGAGCAGGCGAACAGGGCCTGGGTTTCTCTGTTGTCGCAGACGAAGTGCGAAAACTGGCTGAAAAATCGACCCTGGCAGCAAGAGAAATCGCGAACCTGATTACTCAGACGGTAGGCAGGGTTGATGAGGGTAGCCGCCTGTCAGAACAAGTCAGTGACTCATTTGTGAAGATCATGGCTTCCATGCGTGACACTGCCAGCTCTATTGAAATTATTCATTCAGCGACAAGCGAACAAGTGACTGCAACAAGAAATGTCTCCAACATTCTCAATCAGCTTAACCAGACTGCCGAGCGAGTTTAGCAATGCCGCCGCTGAGTGTTGAGCCTGACTCGTATTTCAGTTTTGTCTTTTGTGAGCTCAACGGCCTGCAATTTGGCGTGCGCCTTGACAATGTGGTGCAAGCGGTTCCGCGACAAGAGAATCTTCAAGTCTTGCCGCGACGGGATCATGCCATTGAAGGATTGTTCATTTTCGGTCATGAGGCAATTCCGCTCATAGACTTGCGCCGCTGGCTGCCCTGGCCGGGAAACGCTCAACAGGCATTCTCGCAAGTGCTCATTCTGAATCACGCCGGCCATACTGTGGCAGTAGGCATACATGCTGTTCATGGATTACAAAAAATAAAGAGCACGGCCATTCAGCAGCATGTTCATCATGTAGTTGAGCATGAGCTGTTCCATAGCACAGTGTTAGTACCAAAGAAATTGGGCAACTCTGGTCCAGAAGATCATCCAGAAACCGCATGTGGGCTACTCGATGTACCTGCCTTGATTGCATTGTGCAATACCTGGGTAGCATCTTCCGTCGGTATTGAGTCAGGCAATAACAAAGACCTTGAAATCGAAGATGCCAAACACCGTGATGCTGCGGCAGATTCTTATGCATTTTTTGAATTGCAGAACAGAATAATCGCAATAGACGCCAGCAGCGTTGCCGCCGTGGTGCCCATGCCGCACGTACAAAACATCCTGGGCTCAGACAGTGAGGGGCTGGGCATCGCCAAGTGGCGCGAAAGGGATGTCCCTGTGCTGGCCACGCTGGAGACACTGGAGATTAATCCGGCTGGAACGACGAAGTCGCTTGCCAAACTCCTGGTTATTGTCAGCAGCAATAGTCAATGCGTAGGCCTGCCTGTGGATGAAATTCAGGCAATCAAGCGCGTCTACGCCGATAAAATTCAATCACCTGCGAGTGCTGGTTATCCTGTCAATTCCCTATTGACGGGCATCTGCAATGAGGTTGATGATCAGACGATTTTTCTGGTCGATGGTGCGGCACTGGTAAAGAGCTGTCCCATGAGTTCTTTAAGTGTGATCGACGAAACGCAGAAAAAAAACACGAAACTCTCCAGTGAAACCTTTGTCGTTATCCAGGCTGGAACCCCCTTTGCCATTGCCTTGCACTGGCTGGAGGAGATCGTCGATGTACCTGTAGATGTTGACCGCATTAACACGACAAGCCCGGCACAAATAGGAAGCTTCAACTGGAAAAACCAGTCACTCCCTCTATGGGATTTACAGGCACTCAACACAACGATAGCAACCACAGCAAGCAAGGATAACCGTATCCTGATCGTCAAACTGAACAACATCCTGCTGGGCCTGCTGGTCGATCAATTGCTGCTACTGCTACCAGCCAGAAGTGGCCAGGTCATGAACTTTTCCACGCATGACTCGGACACATCACAAATCATCATGACCGAGCAAGCCGGGCATGTCAAAAGCTATCGCATACTGTCGCCGATGTCCTGGTTACCGCTGCAACAGGCCATCATGCCTACTGAACCAGGCCAGTGAGGCAAACTCACTCCCTTTCACAAAAACTCCACCAGTTGCCCGCTCACACTGCGCAGGCGCTGGCTCATGAGTTTGGCCAGCCGTGCCAGGATTTGTACTGCCAGTGCTGGCTTTTCGCGGATGATGCGCTGGTAATTGTCCTTGGTCAGCAGGAGCAGGATACTGGTTTGTGAGGCGAGGCAGGTGGCGGAGCGTTTTTCGCCATCGATGATGGACATCTCGCCTATGGTCTTGCCGTGGCCTACCGAGACGATGCGGTGCGGCGTGCCGTCGAGATCAGTCTTGAGTATCCCGACTTCGCCCTTGACCAGCAGGCCCATGTAGGAACCGGCTTCGCCCTCCCTGAAGATGGTCGTGCCTGCCGAGACTTCATAGCATTGCAGATAGGCCGCCAGGGCCTCAATGTCTTTCCAGTCAAGGTCGGCAAACAGTTGCGATTCAGAGACCATATCGCAGATATCACGCGACTGAAAAGTCGTGCCTGCGCCGACGAGACGAAAACCTGGCAAAGCTTGATCTGGGTTCATTTTTTACTCGCTGTCGTGAATTTTCCTGCTCGCAATCGTTTGAGTATATGGGTCGGCACGCGAAACCACCACCCTATTTTCGCTCGTAGTCACTAGTTTATCGCAATCCACACAATTGCGACAAATACACCATTGCATTCATCACTCAGGGGCGACAAACCCTGGTCCAAGATGAATTATCGTCTCAAGACAAGGTCTCAGAGTACATCAATCGAGTATAATTTTTCATTGCGATATCGGCAATTTATCTAAAATCACATGGCCCCAATAAATCCCTATGGGCACACTTGCCAATACGGTATGTAATTTCCCCCGGCATTTACACTCATACAAGAATCAGATGAAACATTATCTAAGCGCAGCATTATTTTCACTCACTTTCGTCACGGCTGCATCTGCAATTGCCCAAAACAATGAATGGGTAAGCCTTAACACTAAAGCCGCGTCACTTGCTCAACAAGGGAATTATGCTGATGCTGTAACGACAGCCGAGAAAGCTTTAACACTTGCAGAAAAGCGTGGGCTTGATCATTTTGATGTTGCCGTCAGTTTAAGCAATCTTGCTACGTTATACACAAATCAGGGTAGGTATGCTGAAGCCGAACCTTTATTTAAACGCAGCCTGGCAATCGCAGAAAAAAAATTGGGTCCATCCCATGTTGAAGTAGCGGCATGTCTGAATAATCTTGCTGAACTATACAAAATCCAGGGTAAGTACAGTGAGGCTGAGCCCTTATTTATACGTTCACTGGCAATTAGAGAGATGAAGGGCAAAGAAAGTACTGATATAGCAACAGGCCAGAACAATCTGGCAGAGCTGTACAGAATGCAAGGCAAATATGCGCTTGCTGAACCCCTATATTTGAGTTCGTTGGCCGTACGGGAAAAAGCACTTGGCGCTGCTCATCCTGACGTTGCCCAAAGTCTCAACAATATTGCATCTCTCTATAAAACGCTGGGAAAATACGTAGAAGCACAATCTTTATTTGAACGGGCATTGTCAATCTGGGAAAAAGCGCTTGGCTCGTCCGACACATATGTAGCCACAGGACTCAACAATCTCGCAGAGGTGCTCAGGATGCAGGGCAAGCACGCGGAAGCAGAGCGGTTATATAAACGCTCACTGGCAATAAAAGAAAAAATATTTGGTACTGAACATCCCACGGTAGCTGTCACTCTGAGCAACCTGGCTTTATCTTTTGAAGAGCAAGGCAAATATGCAGATGCCGAACCCTTATATATACGTTCATTACGTATTACGGAGAAAGCACTTGGGCCTGATCATCCCTCAGTCGCATCAATATTAAATAATCTGGCTGAGTTGTATCGTGAGCAAAATAAGTATACTGAAGCTGAGCCTGTATGCAAACGCGCTTTGACAATCAGGGAAAACACACTCGGTCCCGAGCATACAGATGTAGCGTTGAGTTTAAACAATCTCGCAGCACTCTATGCCAATCAAAGCAAATATGCAGAGGCGCAAACCTTGTGTCTGCGCTCTTTGTCTATACTGGAAAAAGCATTTGGCAAAAATCATCCAACTACCGTGCGCGCACTCACCAACCTGGCCTTCCTATACCGGCAAACAGGCAGAGAAAACGACGCCCTGGAGCTGGAAAAACGCATGACCAAGCCAAGTCAAGGTTGAAGAAAAGACGCAGGCTGCGATCTCTTGCGCTGCATGCATTCAAGATACATGCAGCGCACCCGCAAATGTGGCTATCGTTCTATAAACCGCATGAAGCCGGGCTGGCTAAATTAATTGCCCAGCTCTGCCCCTCACATCGCCATGCGCATACGCCTGATATCGCGCAATGGCGGTTCACCAAACAGCCGTGTGTATTCACGGCTAAACTGTGAGGCGCTTTCATAGCCCACTCTTAATGCTGCACTGCTGGCGTCGATGTCTTCAATGAGCATGATCTGGCGGGCGTTTTGCAGGCGCAGGTGTTTCAGGTATTGCAAGGGGCTCATGCCTGCCACGGTGCGGAAGTGCAGCCTGAAGGTGGAGGCGCTCATGTGGGCCTTGCTGGCCAGTTCATCAATGGCAACGTCCTCGGTGTAATTCTGCTTGAGCCAGGCGATGACGCGGGCAATTTGCTGGCCCGTTGAGCCAGCGGTGACCAGGTGGCGCAAGACCGGGCCATGCTCGCCATTGAGCAGGCGGACGATGATCTCTTGCTGTATCAGCGGGGCCAGCAAGGGGATGAGTTGCGGTTCATCAAGCAGGCGTACCAGGCGGGTGATGGCGTCAAGCAAACCCTCGTCCATATTCACGACAGACATCGCCAGCGAGGATGCGGCCTTGAGCGGTGCAGCGAATGTCATGCCAGCGGCGCACTGGGTGATGGTATGGGCATCAAGTGTCAGGTACATGCCCAGAAATGGTTGCGTGCTGCTGGCAGTGGTCACATAAGACACCACCGGCAAATCGACTGAGGTGACCAGGGATTGTCCTGGCACATAATCAAATACCTCTTCCCCCAGGTTCACGCGCTTGCTGCCTTGCACGGTAACACCCAAGCCCAGGCCATAGAAACAGGGCATGGGGTCGGTGACCTTACTACGCCTGACCATGATCAAGCCTGGTACCTGGGTGGTACAGTCGCCGTCTGCCTGAATGATGTTGCCGACCATGTCAGCCAGGGAGGGGCTGGATGATGGATAGGCGGCGGTCTGGTGTGAGGTCTGCATGTGACGAGGTTAGATTTTTTAACTGTAGGTTTTTGAACTATCGTTAGCCTACCATTTTCAGGGTGGGGATTTCAATTTCTGCCGGGCATTCATCGAAATAGGCAAGAAATACGTCGAATCAGGCAAACGCTTTATTGGCGGGAGAGCTGACAATAGCCGTCAATTAAGATTTTGCAGCGGCTACCTGTACATGGGCATGGCCGCCGCCATTAACCTGGCACTAACCCGGCACCACGCCGGCATCAACCACATATCGTCACCCCATTTTGGAGGTTTTCATGATCAACTCAACTATTAATGGCAAGAATACCAGCGTCGATGTCGCGCCCGACACGCCTGTGCTGTGGGCCCTGCGCGATACACTGGGCCTGACCGGTACCAAGTTTGGCTGCGGTGCCGCCTTGTGCGGTGCCTGCACCGTGCATTTGAACGGCCAGGCGATACGCTCTTGCGTGACACCTATCTCTGCCGTTGCGGGCCAAAAAATCACCACCATAGAAGCCATGAGCCAGGACAAGGTCGGCAAGGCCGTGCAGGCTGCCTGGGTCAAGCATGACGTGGCCCAATGTGGTTACTGCCAGAGCGGTCAGATCATGAGCGCTACCGCCCTGCTCAAAACCAACAAGAAGCCCAGCGATGCCGACATCGACAGCGCCATGGCGGGCAATATCTGCCGCTGTGGTACTTACGTCCGTATCCGCGCCGCCATTCATGACGCCGCATCCACCTTGGCCTGATCAGGAGAACCACCATGCATTTTGAAGCCCGTTTGAATGAACTGCCACGCCATTTGCAATCCCTGTTGCAATCCACCAGCCCCGAAACCAGCGCAGCCGGCCTGAGCCGCCGCAGCTTCTTGAAGATGGCAACTGCCGGCGGCTTTGCCCTGGGTTGCTACCCCATGCTGGCGATAGGCCAGGACGCCGCAGCCAAGGCACCCGCCGGTTTGAAACCGACCGAGCAACCGGGTGCCTTTGTCCAGATTGCCAAGGATGGCACGGTCACAGTAACGATTAACCGCCTGGAATTTGGCCAGGGCGTGCAAACCGCCCTGCCCCTGATACTGGCAGAAGAGCTCGATGCCGACTGGAGCAAGGTCAAGTATGCCAATGGTAGTAATCACCCCGCCTATGCCGATCCGGCATATGGCATGCATTTGACAGGTGGCTCGAATACCATCGCCCATTCTTATACCCAGTACCGTGAGCTGGGTGCACGCACCCGTGCCATGCTGGTACAGGCTGCGGCAACGCAATGGGGTGTCGATGCCTCTGGCCTGCGTACAGAAAAAGGCGTGGTCTTTGGTCCAGGCGGCAAAAAACTGACGTATGGCGAACTGGCTGAAGCGGCCATGAAATTGCCGGTGCCAGAAAAAGTCGTGTTGAAAGACCCAAAAAGCTTCCGCCTGATCGGCAAACCCACAGGCCGCCTGGATGCCAAAGCCAAATCAACTGGTACCCAGGACTTTGGAATTGATATGCACTTGCCTGGCATGCTGACAGCTGTTGTCGCGCGTCCGCCGGTATTTGGCGCCAAACTCAAGTCTGTCGATGATAGTGCCGCCAAAGCCATCAAGGGTGTCAAGGCCGTGGTACGCGTACCGGTGGATCGCGGTGGCGAAGGCGTGGCCATTATTGCCACAGGCTACTGGCCAGCCAAGCAAGCGCGCGACGTTCTGAAGCTGGAATGGGATCTGGGCAGCGTAGAAAAAGTCGATAGCGTAAAACAACTGGCCAGTTACAAAGAATTGGCCAAGCAGCAAGGCGCATTGAAGTACAACGACGATGTATCAAAAATCGCCACCGCGCCGCACAAACTGAATGCAGAGTTCAGCTTCCCTTACCTCGCCCATACCCCAATGGAGCCATTGAACTGCACAGTCTCCATCAAAGGCGACAAGGCAGAATTGTGGGTAGGCACACAAATGCCTGGTCTGGATGGCTTTGCCGCATCCGCCGCGCTGGGTTTGAAGCCAGAAAACATCGCTGTCCACACCCAGATGGCCGGTGGCGGTTTTGGTCGTCGTGCCATTCCTACCAGCGATTATGTGGTGGAAGCCTGCAATGTCACCAAGGCAGCAGTCGCCGCTGGCCTCGATGCGCCGGTGCGCACGCTGTGGAGCCGTGAAGATGACGTCAAGGGTGGCTACTACCGCCCCATGCATGTGCACAGGGCCGACATCGGTTTTGATGCGCAGGGCAATATCCTCGGCTGGGACCATGTCATCGTCGGCCAGTCCATCGTCAGCGGCACGCCGTTCGAAGGCATGATGGTCAAGAATGGCGTCGATGCAACCGCCGTGGAAGGCATGAAAGAACCGTATGACATGCCGATGCGCCTGTCTGTCCATCACCCAAAAATCAATGTGCCGGTCTTGTGGTGGCGCAGTGTGGGCTCTACCCATACCGCCTTTGTGATGGAGACCCTGCTCGATGAAATTGCCGAAACCACCAAGCAAGACCCGGTTGCCTATCGCCTGAAACTGATGGGCGACAAGCATCCACGTCATAAGGCAGCCCTGGAACTGGCAGTAGAAAAATCTGGCTACGGCAAAAAGAAATTGCCTGCAGGGCGTGCCTATGGTGTCGCTGTGCATGAATCCTTCTCGTCCATCGTTGCCTATGTGGTAGAAGCATCCATCAAAAATGGCCAGCCCAAATTGCACAAGGTCACGGCTGGCGTGCATTGTAATCTGGCGGTCAATCCCAAAACGGTGGAAGCACAGGTCCAGGGTGCGGCACTGATGGGCTTGTCGATGTGCCTGCCGGGTGCTGCCATCACGCTCAAGGATGGTGTGGTCGAGCAAAGTAACTTCGGTGATTTTGTCGTGCCACGCATTACCGACATGCCGCAGGTTGCCGTGCACATCGTGCCTAGTGCAGATGCACCTACCGGCATGGGTGAACCTGGCTTGCCAGCCTTGGCCCCGGCATTTGCGAATGCCGTTGCCAGGGCAGGTGGCAAGCGCTGGCGTGAACTGCCATTCAAGGCTGGTTAAGCTCCATTAAGCTTAAATCAGTTAAGGTCAACTCAGTAAAAGTCAAAGCAATGGAAGATCTCGATACCCTGGTCCTGCGCACTGCGCTGAACTGGCACACGCAGGACTTGCAAGTCATCCTCGTCACGGTGGCACGCACCTGGGGTTCTTCACCACGCCCGCCAGGGTCGCTGATGGCGATCAACGGGCGCGGTGAAACCGTGGGCTCGGTATCGGGTGGCTGCATAGAAGATGATCTTATCCACCGCATCCGGGAAGAAGGCGTGCAGGCCGTCTGCACGGGCAACCTGCCGCTGGTGCTACGCTATGGCATCTCCGCCGACCAGGCGCACCGCTTTGGTCTGCCCTGTGGTGGCACGGTAGAACTGGTGCTGGAACCTGTCTCTGCGCACAGCCGCCTTGATGAATTGCTGCTCGCTTGCGAACAGCGCCGTAGCGTAGAGCGCACGCTGGATTTGCAGACCGGCCATGCCCAACTGCAGGCAGGCAAGTACGACGGCATGCCGCGGCTGGATGATCACAGGCTCATCACTTACCTTGGCCCGCAAGCCCGCATCATCGTCATCGGTGCCAGTGACCTGTCGCGTTACCTTTGCCAGTTTGCACTGAGCCTGGGTTTTGCCGTCATCGTCTGCGACCCGCGTGAAGAATACCGCGCCAGCTGGCAATTGCCAGGAGTAGTCGTCAGCGAAGAAATGCCGGACGACCTGATACTGCGCCTGCAACCCGACAACCGCACCGCCGTCATCGCCCTCACCCACGACCCCAAGCTTGATGACCTTGCACTCATCGATGCCCTGCAATCAAATGCCTTCTATGTAGGCGCCATCGGCTCACGCCGCAACAGCCAGCAAAGACGCGAACGCCTGCACGTCCATTTCGATATCCCGGAATCTGCCTTGCAGGCCCTGCATGGCCCAGCGGGCCTGTACATAGGTAGCAAGACTCCGGCAGAAATTGCCCTGTCCATCATGGCAGAAATTGTCGCGATCAAGAATGGCATCGCGCAGCCCGCCAGCACACCTGTCGTGCTTGGCAAGGCGATCTATGAAAGCCAGCCGCAAGAAGAGATACACAACTACTCTTGTGCAATCTAGTCAATGCCACCCAACCGCCTCTATCGCATGGCGAGCCATAGCCACACTCCGCCACTCATGCGCCTGACTTGAGCCACAGACCTTGTGTCACTCGATCTGGGCATCGTAAGCAGACAGGAGTGACATTACCGTCTTGTCGGCCTTGTACTTGCGCTTTAGCGCTGCTAGTTGCGCATCACTCCCCTTGCAGGCCTTGTCAATTCTGGCGTCAAAAGCCGCCCTGTTTTTACCTTCACCCGGATCCTCGCCGCGCAGGTGATCGCAGGTGTCACGGCGAACAACAAATTCACGTACATCAGCCGGCTGGGCAGGCGGCGCAGCATGGGCAACATCGACCATCATCACACCAGCAACCAGACAAGGCACTGTTGCAAAACCAAAAATATTTTTTAACATGGACAACACTCCAAATTGAGAAATTGAGAATACTGCGGGTACTCATGCAGATGACCAATCACATCGCGCCATTGGCACTCAGATCGACTGAATATCCCTGATATCAAATCAGTTGCAAAGCGTTACCTGACATCATGGTTGCAAGGGCAACCAGACTGCAGCCGTAGCTCCTTTAGCGCTGTAGATCACATGGCCGGTCTTGAGATCGACCACCTGTGGATCAACACCTTCCAGCTCACCGGCAACCAGGGCAAGATTGCCCAGCATCGTGACTTGTAGATAGGGTGGTGTCTTGAGCGCAGGCTGTTGCAATTGACCGTCAGCCCGCTTGACAACAAAAGCGGGGGCCGCAAGGTGCGGCGTATCGCCCATCATTGTACCGAAGCCCAGGTAGTAAGGCGTAGCACCAGGATCGGCAAATGCTGCTGTTTCAAAATTTTTGTCGGCCTTCAATAATGCCTTGCCGGCTTGCTCATGCTTTGGGTCATCCTGTGCGTCACAGATGCTACCTGCTGTTGCGCACTGCCCGCGCGCCATCAGGAAGGCAGTAGACACTGAGCCAGTGGCAGGCCGCAGTTTGCTCATGAAGCTGCTGCAGTCTTCATCACCCGTAGCCGATTTTGCCGCTGGTTTGTCGAGCTTGCGCCAGCGCCCTTCTTTGGACGGCTCGTACAGGGCGCATTGCAAGGTTTTTCCCTTGCCAGTTGTAGCCACGACTTGCAACTGGTTACCGTCCTTACCCAGCCAACCATCAATCGGTGTGACACCAACTGGCGGCGCTTCGCCGACCGTATTGGTTTCTGCTGGTTTAGACTGGTAACGCAATTGATGGATACCTTGTTTGCCCACGGCCCAGGCTTCAGGTCGGTCGGTGCGCCAGACAACCACACTCGGTGCTGTCGGGTTCGAATACAGGCTGAAAGCAGACTTGTCCACCGGGTTGACCAAACGCAGTTCGACGCTACCATTAAGGGGCTGCAACAGTGCCAGGCGCGGCCCTTGTGCATAAACCGAAGAGACTGAAAACGCCAGTATGCAGAGCAAAGGAGCAGATCGAATATTAAATTTCATGGGTCTGATCAAAAGAATTCCGAACCCATAATCTTAGCAGAAGGCGCGAACGCGAAAGCTTGTGAGAACTGTAACAGTTGCAACAAAATTGTCCCAACAAGGTGTCTGCAACGACGGCCATACTTTGGCAGAGAATTTTACTAACTGCAGAATCCCCAACGCTGCCGGGACAGTTTTGTGTAAGTCCTTTATTCAAATAAATTCTAGTAAGGCAATCGCTTGATCATTTCATCCAGAGTCACATTATGCATATTACGTGTGTGGCCGGTTTCTGGATAGACAGCAGCCACCTCCCATTGCTGCTGCTCGTTTAAGCGGAACCAGATATCGCAGATAAAGAAGTCGCTGTCGGGCGCACCGCGGTTACCGTCATAGTAATTACTGCGAAAGTGGATGAGTGATGCCCCATGCCGATTAGTCATGCGGGCGAGACGGCCATTGGCCATCAGTTCCATGCGAAGTTCGCCAAACTCAGACAATGGAACCAGACGCAAACGTGGTGGGAGCCTGCCGTCTGCCAGGCGTTTAACCGGTGGATGATTACTGGGCGCATCATAGACCATACCCGCGCCAGCATAACGGTCACCGCGTTTTGCAGCTTTGGCGAAATACACCTCTGGATCTTCGTCGCCGGGCATCTTGAGATGGGTAGCGACATCGACCAGCGTATCAAGCGCACGATAGCTTTGCCCACGCAACTCGCTGGCACGAATGAAGTCGGACGACGTAGTACGCACGACATTAAGCCATTTGACACCAGAATCCCCGCCCGCCATCGCTTGCAGTGACTGCCAGGTAGATTCCACCGTAGCTTTCAATGAATTGCGGTTCACATCGGTATCGGCGATCGCCGCATCCTGTGTCCATTTCCAGACCGGGATTGGTTGCCTCCAGTCAAAGGAGCCCGTCAGGTTCGCGGGCAGGCTTGCTGCGGTGATCTGCGTACGCAGTTGCAGCACGTCTTGTACCGGAAAAACCGTCGCATAAGGCTGATCTGCCGTATAGACTAGGCTGGTGATACGGACATCAAGTTCTGGATTGGCCTCCATTTCGTATGGTCTTTCGCAAGACACGCGCAACTGATTACCTGTAGCACGCAAGAAGTAAGGATGAATGACGGCATAGTCCTCCAGCTTCCCCATGAAGCCAGGCGCCTCTTTGTAATAATTGGAGGCGCCACTACCGAGCCAGTTGCTCGAAAACCCATTAATCCAGCTTGTGGGACAAGACCTAGGGCTGGTAATGACGCGCAACAATGGAAGCTCGACACTGGTCCTATGCTTCTGATCGGCCGCCGCCTGACCAGTAGTAGACTGTAAAAGAAGCAGTGCGAGCAAGCTGCCCGCCAAGATAGTTTTTTTCATCATTAAATAACGAGAGTAGTCAGAGCGCTTCCTTAATCAGAGCTCAATTGACGGCGACATGCCGCCGCTGGATTCCGATGCAAAATATTATGTTGAGTAAGCATAGCGATAAAGTTTACTACAGACCTACGAAAAGGAAGCATTTTGCTTCCTGCCACGCTATCGAACGCAGCAAAATACTTGAATTGCGCCCGACTTGCTGGCCCTCTGCATCTACCGTAAAAGCAAATGCTCAGGTCAGTGTCCAGGCTGTTCTATAATAAGCTGCATCTTTATAACACAAGGGCATCGGGCCCCATGCTAAAGCAACTTCTTATACCTGTAACGTTTATCCTGGCCCTAAGTACCCAGGGTGCAGCACATGCTTACGATACTTCCTCCCCTGAAGGTTTGATCAGGGAAATGTCAGCTGATATCCTGGATACCATCAATTCAGATGAAGCCATCAAGGCAGGAGATACCAGCAAGCTAAGCGCACTGGTCGAAGCCAAGCTCATGAGCGGGCTTAACATTGAGCGGATGACCTCCAGTACTTTAGGTCGCAACTACCGAGCGCCAACACCCGAGCAGCTATTTCGTCTGCAAGAAGAATTTAAAGTTCGAGTCGCGCGCTTATATGCAGGTGCCATATCACGCGTGAAGGCAAATGCTACCATCAAACAAAAATCGCGCCTCAGAGAAGGGCACGAGATTGACCTCGAAGTCTATACCGAAATCCAGAACCAGGATCAAACTGACGAACCCATAGAAATTAAATACCGCTTGGGAATAACGAACAATGGCTGGAAGATTATCGATATAAAAATCCTCGACTCCTGGCTGTCCCGCCTGTACGGCGCTGCTTTTGCCGCCCAGATCAATGCAAGTGGTGTTGAAAGTCTGATCAACAGACTTGCGTCCATGAACAAGAGGGCGCTCGACAACAATTGAAAAAGAACACAGGATGAACGGCACCACTTCAGCGTTTGGCTTTGGTTGGCGCTGCCAACTCATAGTTGTAAGTACCGCAGCTATCCGCCCCCGTGCTGGTGGTTGGAGCCGTCTCGCCGGACGAGAAAGCCAGGCCGAGCGGTGTCGAATCGCCCGGCAAGGCCTCTGGCGTCCAGGCCAGAACCCAGCGCACTGGGCGAGCAATCTTGCCTCCGCACAGACGGTTGCCTTTTTGCAGCACCAGATCAACGGGCTGCAGCACTTTATAAACCTGTGCATGCACCACATCGCCGTCGGCTTTAAAGCCCTTCTGTTTTCCTTGCAGAGCCAACTCCAAGGTTTGTCCTCCCTGGAAGCGTAAGCGCACAGGAGAAAACTCAATATTGCCAGTGATAGATGCAGCAGTATTGCTGACAGCGTCCCAACGCTCAGAACCCGCGGCTTGCACCATACTGCAATTGATAGCCATCAAAGTCATGGCAGCAAGCAAAACTGCAGCCGACCGGATTCGTTTGGTGTTGCAACTCATATTCATATTTATATCTTTTCCTTTCTGGATCAGACCGATCAAGCTTGACAAGACAACGCATTTGCCAGCTTGGCTGGCTGCCTAAAGTGTTGCACTTGCCCAGGCTGTCAAGTCACATTAAAGATTTCAGAGATACCAATCTCTTGATCATAGAGCAGTATATAGCAGCCACCGCTGTATGCATCGGCCACTCCTTGCGCAAGCACGGTTGCACTCAGCTCCAGCTACCTCGGGCTGAGCGTTGGTGTAGCCACCGTTGCTGGTCACAAGCTGAATGCTTCCGAGCTCTATCCTGACATTGATGTTATCAGATGGCGTGCCCTCAGCCGATACGGATAATTCCCGGCTAAGTCCAAATTCCTCACTAAGTCCTGCTTGACGGCAGAGCAACTGCATCCCAAATGCCCATACAACTGCCCAGCAGCAATCCCTCTTGAATAAACAATTGACAATAAATGAATAATATTGCAAGATTTTATAGCAATATTTTTGCATACCTGATCATCTCAAGGAGGATGTATGACATTTGAACGCAAGGACGTATCAAAACTGGATTCTGACTGGAACGATACGCTGGTCTGGTATGCAAAGGCAGTGGGCAAGCTGCAGGAAAGGCCGCTGGCATCGCGCACCAGCTGGCGGTTTCTGGCGGCCATGCATGGCTTTAATGAAGAGCTATGGTCGGCCCATGGCTATTACAGTAGTGGCGAGGCCCTGCCCTCAGACAGTGACAGGGCCAGATTCTGGGATCAGTGCCAGCATCAGAGCTGGTATTTTTTGCCCTGGCACCGTGGTTACCTCGCATCATTTGAAGCCATCGTGCGCAGTGCCGTGGTTGAGCTTGGTGGCCCGGCGGACTGGGCGCTGCCTTACTGGAATTATTTTGATCCCGATTCACGCTCTGTGCCACCGGCTTTCCTGCAAAAAACCATGCCGGACGGCTCACCCAATCATTTGTTTGTCGAAGCCCGCTATGGTGATGGCGACGGCAACTTCATCATCCTGGCTGAAGATATCTCGCTGAATGCCCTGAAAGACCATGCCTTCGTCGGCGGCAACACAGGTGGTCATCCTGGTTTTGGCGGGCCAGAAACCGAATTTTGGCATGGCAAAGGTGTCAACGGTCATCTGGAGTTTGACCCGCACAATACCGTGCATGGCCTGGTGGGGGGCACTGCCGATACGGCACATCCAACCAACCGAGCCGCCTACGGCCTGATGTCCACCCCCGCCACCGCCGCGCTGGACCCCATCTTCTGGCTGCACCATGCGAATATAGACCGCCTGTGGGAAGTCTGGCGCAAGCGCGACCCGCACAATCTTGACCCCGATCAGGAGACCTGGCTCAAAGGCCCGGTTGACCGCAAGTTCATCGTGCCTGACGCCGATGGCGAAGGCATCACCTTCACTGCATCACAAATGCTTGATACCACTGCAGCGCCATTGAACTACACTTATCAGGACACCAGCGACCCGCTGGCTGGCAGCACGCGCAAAAAAGTCAGGCTGACAGGTTTGCGTCTCCTGAGCGATGCGCCTATGGTGAATTTTCTGGATATCAAATCCGCAGGAGGCCAGGTGGCGACAGAATTATTGGGTGCCAATGCCAGCACCATCAAACTGGCAGGCGGCGTTTCACAAACCAGGGTGACGCTGGACAAAGCCAGCGCTGACAAAGTCAATAACAGCTTCGACAACGTCAAACTGTTCAGCACCACGCCCAAGGAACCAGACCGCGTCTTTTTGAACCTCGAAAACATACGCGGTAAAAATGATGCAGCCGTCTTCTACGTCTATGTGAATGTGCCCAATGGTGACAACCCGCAAGACCATCCTGAAAACAAGGTCGGCGTGCTGTCGTTGTTTGGTGTATCCGACGCCAGCAAGACAGACAGCCCACATGGCGGTGCAGGCATCACCCAGGTGTTTGAAATCACCAGCATCGTCGATAACCTGCAACTTGATGAAAGCCAGCTCAGCGATACCCTGCAAGTGCAATTCGTAGCACGCAATACCGTCAAGCCTGAGCACGACATCACGGTAGAACGCGTCAGCGTGTTCCGCGAAAGCTTGTAGCGAACTGCAAAAGCCTACTAGCCATGTTGTTCGCCATCTTGCGTGCGGCCCTGCTGAGCTGCCCCCGCCCCCTGCTGTTGATCAGCCTGGCGGGCTGGCTGGGTTTGGCTACGCTGCAATTTGGCGTGCGTGTGCCAGAGTACTGCGGCAGCCTTGCCAACATAGACCTGGCTTATCTCGCCAATATCGGCGATCGCCTGGTCTTTGTCTGGCACACCAATTCAAGGCCCACCATGATGGCCAACTGGCTGCTGATGCTGCTGGCCATGATGTCACCCCTGCTCGCACAAGAAGTGACTTACCTGTGGCAACGCAGCCTGGCGCGCCGCCGCCTGCGCGCCTTGCTGCTGTTTGCCATCGCCTATTTACTGATATGGAGCCTGGCTGGCGCATTCATCATGCTGGCCTCACTGCTGCTGCGCCTGGCCATAGGCGACATGCGCTGGTGCTTTGCCATGTTGCTGGCACTTGCCCTGCTATGGCAAATCAGCCCCGCCAAACAATACTGCCTGAACCGCTGTCACAGCCGCCCCCGCCTCGCCGCCTTTGGCTGGCAGGCTGACCGCGACAGCCTGCGCTATGGCCTGCAAGCCGCCGTCTGGTGCGGCGGCACCTGCTGGGCCTGGATGCTGGCCGCCACCGCAGCCGGCCCCGCCCACTTCCCCTTCATGCTGATCACCTCAGCCTGGCTCCTGATAGACCGCCAGGCCCCGGGCCGCGTGCCTGCATGGCAATTGCCCTACAGCCTGCGCTGGTACCGCCCCGCCTGATACCACCCGCGCAGCCCCGGTGATATCATCCGTATTACCGAAGAACCAACGTGAATCTGAACAAGATCACCGACATGAGCACCAGCATGAACACACCAGCCCCCCGCAGCCTCAACGGCATCACCCTCGAAAAAATCCTCGAACAACTCGTCGCGTATTATGGCTGGGAGCAAATGGGACAGATGATAGACATCAACTGCTTCAAGAGCGACCCCAGCATCAAATCCAGTTTGAAGTTTTTGCGCAAGACACCGTGGGCACGGGTCAAGGTGGAGGAGTTGTATTTGGGGATGCCGGGGTGAAGATTTTTGTCGTAGCTTGTAAAAACCTGTAGATCGTTTTCAAGGAAAAATATGATGGCTATATCTTTGCGAGCCAAGCTGATCAGCAACTGACATGAAAAATATTCTCAACTCTTCTCTAGCAATTTTCTTTTCAGACATCGATTTGGCTGATGCAGAAAAAATAAAAGATTTGTATAGCCTTGAGTTAAATGAAACCCAAGAAATCTGGAATTCACGCTTTCAATATGACGTTTCGGACTTTCATAAATTACCGAAAAGCTCGTGGCTATATTCGACTAATTGGAAAAACATTGGGCGATGGCTTGAGCCATACAATGAGCCAAGCCGCTTTCATGAGGTGTTAGACTTAATTCGGGTTAATTCAGGGTGGACTGGCGAGACTAGATTAATGTTAATCCAATCGAAAAAATGCATGATTGAACTCTCTTTTTTTCATTTATGTGAATACTGGGAGGAATTATTTTGTATATGCGATGATGGTCCAATTTTAATGAGTAAATCTCCCGAATCTTCCCAAGTATTTCAATTTTACCCACTAGGTAATCTTGTTACAGCAAATGTGCAATTTTGAAGCACGTACTTAAGACATTAAAAATCAAAAAAGCGATGAAATTGAAAATATCTCAGGGTGAAGACTTTTTTGACTTATTCGAATATGAATTGTCAGACGATGCAAAAATTCTGCATATAAATTATCGCAACGAGAAGCACATTGTTCATTTACGAAAATTCAAGATGAATTTTGAAAATATGCCGCCTGAACTTTGGTTACTTTCAGATCAGGATGTGATGGATTTATTTAAGGAAAAATTCATGGCATATCATCTTAAGGAATCTCTGATTAAGTCCCCGAGCACTGATTCAGAAACGGTAATATAAGCTTATTTTCCATTGAATCATAAATACCATGAGACAGACAACATTTGCCGAAGGTGGCTTTGAACGCTATGCCA
>NZ_JBMPPJ010000036.1:0-38729 GCF_049339865.1 Undibacterium sp. TC9W
CGGTGGACACAACACACCAGAAATTGGGAGTTGGCGAATCAGGTCTGGCTTAATCCGGAACGGATTGAGCCAGAAGTATCACTGCATGTAGCATGAAATGACGCGACAACTACGTTGACAAACGCCGCTAATTGAATAGACATCATTTCACCGCAGCAATTATACCTTTAGCATGATACTTTTAGTATATTTTTTAATCACCAAAAATAAAAAAACCCGCGATAACGCGAGTTCTCTTCTGAGCAAAAAAAACCCACAATAAAGTGGGCTTTTTGACAATCAAACCAGCTATTAAGGGCAACCGCCTTGACCAGCTTTCAAACCACGGATAGGATCACAGACTGTGCCGGACGCCGTCCAGATCATGTTTGCCTGACCAGATGAGATTGTTGGAGTCAATGTCAGTGTCAAAGGAACACCAGCAGTTGTTGTTGCACCAGTTTGTGTTGCAGTGATGATACCCAGACCAGCTGTAGTCGGGATTACTGGAAGGAATTTAGTCGTAACTGGGAAAGATGGGATGCCATTTGAACCAGTCGTTACGCAGTTAGTCCACGCGCCGTCGTTCTGGTAGCAAATCGCCATCGCCTTCTTCAAGCTCTGCAGTTCTGAAACTGCGCCGGCAGCACGGGTACGGGACGTGTAATCAGAATACTGAGGAATAGCGATCGCTGCCAAGATACCGATAATTGCAACAACAATCATCAATTCGATCAACGTAAAGCCGCGTTGCATTTTTTACATAGGTAATTTCATTTGTTACTCCTACATGTAAAGGTTCTATCTGTAAGCAAAAACAAGTTTATCGAGATGAAAATATGCTTCACTATCGCTTGGTGAGCGTCGTAGTTGACGTTACACCTAGCGTCAAGAACATATCAAGCACACGTTTACTATCGATTAACTTACTGCAAATAAGCAGTTTTTTTATCATTTGACTTGCAAATAATAATTTTGCTGTCTCATTCATTACTTGGTACAAATTGGGTTCATTGCCAATATCTGCTGGAAAATATTACTAAAAAACAATTTTTCACATTTAATATTTGGCATTTATGAATATATTTTTGATCACTTGCTAAAAAAAAAGCCCACCATAATAAAGTGGGCTTTTTTGACAATCAAACCAGCTATTATGGGCAGCCGCCTTGACCAGCTTTCAAACCACGGATTGGATCGCAGACTGTGCCGGATGCTGTCCAGATCATGTTTGCCTGACCAGAAGAGATTGTTGGTGTCAATGTCAGTGTCAAAGCAACACCAGCAGTGGTTGTTGCACCAGTTTGTGTTGCAGTGATGATACCCAGACCAGCTGCAGTTGGGATTGCTGGCAGGAATTTAGTTGTAACTGGGAAAGATGGGATACCGTTAGAACCTGTAGTTGCACAGTTAGTCCATGCACCTTCATTTTGGTAGCAAATTGCCATTGCAGATTTCAGACTATCCAGTTCCGAAACCGCGCCAGCTGCACGAGTACGGGATGTGTAATCAGAATACTGAGGGATAGCGATCGCTGCCAGGATACCGATAATTGCAACAACAATCATCAATTCGATCAACGTAAAACCACGTTGCACGGTTTGCATATTTAATTTCATTTGCTGCCTCATTATAAAATTGAATCTTTAAAAAAAATTGACCGGGAGTTCATAATAAAAAAAGCCCACAATACAATGAAGTGGGCTTTTTTTGACAATCAAACCAGCTATTATGGGCAGCCGCCTTGACCAGCTTTCAAACCACGGATTGGATCGCAGACTGTGCCGGATGCTGTCCAGATCATGTTTGCTTGACCAGAAGAGATTGTTGGTGTCAATGTCAGTGTCAAAGGAACACCAGCAGTTGTTGTCGCACCAGTTTGTGTTGCAGTGATGATACCCAGACCAGCTGCAGTTGGGATTACTGGCAGGAATTTAGTTGTAACTGGGAAAGATGGGATACCGTTAGAACCTGTAGTTGCACAGTTAGTCCATGCACCTTCATTTTGGTAGCAAATTGCCATTGCAGATTTCAGACTATCCAGTTCCGAAACCGCGCCAGCTGCACGAGTACGGGATGTGTAATCAGAATACTGAGGGATAGCGATCGCTGCCAAGATACCGATAATTGCCACAACAATCATCAATTCGATCAGTGTAAAGCCGCGTTGCAGCTGTTTAGGGATAGCTTTCATTATGAACTCCAGGAAAAGTTGAAATCAGGGACTACGGTTCACATGTAGCAATCACCGTGCCAGTTTGTGTTTACTGCGCAACTCCGCATTTTCTTATGCATAAATCAGCGATTCCATAAGCCATTGATTAACTAGTGACGAAATGCGTCAGCAATTGCAACTTAATCAATGCAAATATTTGTCAATGTTTGTGTAAGATAACAAAGATGACTGACAAGTCTGTCAGTCATGTAAAGAATTGTTTCAATACTTGATGAAAATATGAAAATTTTTTTACTTGGCAACTGCCTGACATATATAGCATAAACGCAAGCAGATGGGCAGAGGATGCGTAGCCAGGTCACCTGGCTCATCAAATGAAGCGAGGGAAGCTTTACCAGCAAACCCAATAGTTTGGGCTATCCCCGCCCTGGTGGCGCAGGCAGGGCTGAAATGAGTTCTAGTAGAAAATCACTGCCATTTTTGTCCCTGCCAGTTCTATCATGTCGGCATGCTTGAGGGTATGTGGTTTGTCCTTGATGGACTGGGTATTAACCGTTGCTGCAGCGTTGCCTTCGACCTGGGCAATCACATAATCCTTGCCTTGCTGGGTAATCGCAATGACCTGGGAGCCAGGGCTGCCTATCGTAGTCACGGGCTTGACGAGGTTGAGTTCCTTGCCTGCATTAGGGCCCGTCATGACTTTGATCTTGGCTCTTGGTTTTTCAACAGCCGCAGGTTGCGCCTGGCCTGGCTCAGGCACAAAAGTCTGCTTGCCTGACTCTTCTACCTGGAAACGCAATTTGTATTTACCAATGTCGATGACATCATCATGCTGCAACAAATGTTTTTTGATTGGCTGGGCATTGACCATGGTGCCATTGGTGCTGCCAAGGTCAAGTACGAAAGAGCCGCTGGAAGAAGTATCAATTGCCGCATGCTGACCGCTGACAGTCAGGTGATCAATGACGATATCGTTACTTGGGCGCCGGCCTACTGTGAGGCGTGATTTGCTGATAGTGATTTCTTGCTGAACCAAACCATTAAAGGTGACGATAATTTTCGCCATAAATCTCTCATCAATTCATAATCCCCGACCTACCGGGTAAATGTTCTTTTTAACCAAGACTTGTTTTCTTCACCGACCAGCCTGAACAGGACTACAGAAATATTATCCAGCCCCCCCCTGTCCTTGGCAGCATCAATCAGCGCTTCGGCACAAGGCTGAAGCTCGGTCGCGTGCTGCCTGATCAAGGATTGGATTTCATCATGCCCGAGCATATCGGTCAATCCATCCGAACACATCAGATACAAATCTTCATCTTCAGTATGGTGTGTATGCAACTCCGTATGCACTTCTTCCAGAGTACCCACTGCCCTGGTGATCAGATTCTTGATAGAAGAATAACGTGCCTCCTCTTCAGTCACCAGGCCTGCATTGATCTGTTCCTGCAATACCGAATGATCCTGAGTCAGGCGTGTCAGCCCTCCTGCGCGATAACGATAGGCGCGCGAATCACCGACGTGGGCCAGCAAAAGCTTGTCTTGCAAACAGCATGCCACCACCACGGTAGTACCCATGCCTGCACATTCTGGATTGGTCAGCGCTGTATACAATACATTACGGTTGGCCAGCTCAATGGACTCATTCATCCAGCGTGCCATCGCCAGCGGCCTTGGCCCCATGGACGGGAACCAGATGGCATCCATCTTGCTACACAAATATTCAGCAATGATTTGAGCGGTCATGGCGCTGGCGACTTCGCCCGCGTTATATCCCCCCATGCCATCGGCCAGGACTGCGCAGCCATAGTCTGCACAAACGACGATAGCATCTTCGTTATGCGACCTGACCAAGCCCGTATCAGACAGGGCAGCAAATTCTAGTACACGCTGGTATGGCATCAATAAATGTCGGGATACATCCTGAGCTGAAAGAATTTATATAAAACAAATAATATTTTAGAATTATTTTAATCAGGGCTTACGCAATCATTCGTCCGGCTTTACAAACACTTCCAGTAACGTCCTCATCTGGATACGTCGCTTAAATTAACTTCATTACAGTCAAAGTACCTACGATAGCTGTATGCAGTCTGAATCTTGCATAAACCCTCTGCGGTATGCAATCGAATCTTGTTCGCAGAAGTATTGTCTTGTTTGTCCGATCGCTCGGTATCAAAGCAATACTCCACATAATCGGCTAAACAAAACACACTCAATTCAATAGCGATCAACCACAGATGTCCAAGCTTAACATTAAGGAAATCTATTTGCACGGATATCCACAATAAACCAAGGCATAAATAAAAAAAGAGTCGCAAAATCTGCGACTCTTTTTCATCTAACGCTTATTTACCGCTGCCAACTTACAGCATGGCTTTCAACAAACGCGCCATTTCTGACGGGTTTTTAGTGGCCTTAATGCCGCATTCTTCCATGATGTCGAGCTTGGCTTGTGCAGTATCAGCACCACCAGAGATCAGCGCGCCAGCATGGCCCATGCGTTTGCCCGGAGGCGCAGTCACACCGGCGATAAAGCCAACAACAGGCTTCTTCATGTTGTCACGTACCCAGTAAGAAGCGTTCGCTTCATCAGGGCCACCGATTTCACCGATCATGATGACAGCATCAGTATCCGGATCATCATTGAACATCTTCATGATGTCGATGTGTTTCAGACCATTAATAGGATCACCACCGATACCAACAGCAGAAGACTGACCCAGACCCAGTGCAGTCAATTGACCCACTGCTTCATAAGTCAAAGTACCGGAACGGGAAACCACGCCGATACGACCTTTACGGTGGATATGACCTGGCATGATGCCGATCTTGATTTCGTCTGGTGTAATCAGACCTGGGCAGTTAGGGCCGAGCAATTTTGTTTTGCTGCCGGACTTAGCCATGCGGTCTTTCAACATCATCATGTCACGGACAGGGATGCCTTCAGTAATGCAAATTGCCAGATCCAGGTCAGCTTCTACGGCTTCCCAGATGGCAGCTGCTGCGCCTGCTGGTGGAACGTAGATCACGGAAACGGTCGCGCCAGTGGCTGCTTTCGCTTCAGATACGTTAGCAAAAATCGGTATGCCTTCGAAATCTTCGCCAGCTTTTTTCGGGTTCACGCCAGCGACGAAACAGTTTTTACCGTTTGCGTAATCGCGGCACATGCGAGTATGAAACTGGCCAGTTTTGCCAGTGATACCTTGGGTGATGACTTTAGTGTCTTTATTGATCAGGATGGACATATCTGTTCCTTGCGATTATTAAGCTTGAGCTGCAGCAGCTGCAACAACCTTCTGTGCTGCTTCTTCCATCGTGTCAGCCGCGATGATAGGCAGGCCAGAGTCAGCCAGCATCTTCTTGCCGATGTCTTCGTTAGTACCCTTCATACGCACAACCAGTGGTACTTGCAGGGAAACTGCCTTGGATGCAGTGATCACACCTTCAGCGATCACGTCACAACGCATGATGCCGCCAAAAATGTTGACCAGGATGGCTTTCAGGCCTGGGTTTTTCAACATGATCTTGAAGGCTTCAGTTACTTTTTCTGCTGTCGCGCCACCACCTACGTCGAGGAAGTTGGCTGGTTCGCCGCCGAATAATTTGATGGTATCCATGGTTGCCATCGCCAGACCAGCACCGTTGACCAGGCAGCCGATATTGCCGTCGAGGGAGATGTAAGCCAGGTCAAATTTGGAGGCTTCGATTTCCGCTGGATCTTCTTCATCCAGATCGCGGTATGCCACGATTTCTGGTTGACGGAACAAGGCATTCGCGTCGAAGTTGAATTTCGCATCCAGTGCGATAACCTTGCCGGAGCCAGTCAGAATCAAAGGATTGATCTCAGCCAGGGAGCAGTCAGTTTCCATGAAGGCTTTGTACAAACCTTGCAACTGTACACGCGCATCAGCGATGGAGCCTTCAGGCACACCAATTTTGCGGGAGATGTCATCTGCTTCAGCATCTTGCAAGCCAGCAGTCGGATCGATTGCCAGGTTGTGGATCAGTTCTGGATGTTTTTCTGCCACTTCTTCAATATCCATACCGCCTTCACTGGAGGCCATCAAGACCACGCGCTGGCTGATACGGTCAGTGACCATACTGACATACAGTTCTTTTTTGATGTCTGCGCCTTCTTCGATCAACAGGCGACGAACCTTTTGACCTTCAGCACTGGTCTGATGCGTGACCAGTTGCATGCCCAGAATCGCGTCAGCGTATTCACGCACTTGTTCCAGGGATTTAGCGACTTTCACGCCACCACCCTTGCCACGGCCACCGGCGTGTATCTGTGCTTTAACAACCCAGACTGGTCCGCCCAGCGTTTCAGCCGCTTTGACAGCTTCGTCAACAGACAGGCATGGAATACCGCGTGGTACTGTCACTCCGAATTTGCGGAGGATTTCTTTACCCTGATACTCATGAATTTTCATACGACTTCCCTTCAGACACTGAGGTATAAATAATTAAACAAACAAACTAGCTGGGTGATTTCACGTCAGGCGATGCTTTTGCCCAACGTGGGTAATATTGAACAACCGCCGGCCCGTCAGTACGAAGGGCGTGACAGCGATCAAGTTGAAAAGGTTGGTGCGCCTGCTGGCCGTGATCAGTAGCACCGTCGCGCGTATCGATCACGTCCCCGGCAAAAGCCTGGACAGCAGCCGTAGGCAGAATTTGCGCCATTTCCGTCAGATGGGTGCAGCCATGCACACCAGCCATGCGCTCTTTCACGCCCTGGCGGAACTGTCTTAACAAATTCAAACCGATGAGTTTTTTATAATCTGGGGTAATGACTTCGCAATAACCCGGATAAGGTACCGCATCCGAAGACGCTTCCACATCAACGATGGTCAATTGCAAATCAATGGTAATACGCAGACTGAGGTCATGCAGCGCGCTGCCATTCGGGCGCACGCCGGATGCGAGGGTGATATCGCGAGGCTTATAGTCAGTGATACGGGCGTCAAGATCCCACAATCCATCATCGCGCGCGAACGCTTCGATCTGGATAGTACGCGTGTGCTTCAGGGCGCGTCTGTTGATTGACGAAGATAAGGGCATCATGCCTGCTGGCGGCTAAACCGGAATTACTGAATAAATAGCCACAATTGCGTGTCGTTACCGCAGCTTCTACGATAACAGCCGCTCCTGCGGCCCTGCAAAAAAACCATCAGAGTGTAGCACAGACCAGCCGCGAACTCATCATATGACTACAATTTAAGCAGTTTTCTGAGTATGCTTATGCAGAAATCTAAGCAGAAAATTAAGTTTTTTGTGGTTTGGGAGAAGAAAACCGGGTGAATATCAGGTAAATTTCTTTCCTTACAATATCGATATGTATTTGAAAGCCGTGCTCACTCAAATTGTAAACTGATATCTATTTCAAAGTTGGGGCCGGAAGTTTTTGCTTTGCAGGTAGGGACTGGGCTCACAAAGCTGCGGTCCATCAGCCCAATATCCGAAATTCAATCAATGTCTGGTATTTAATAATAAAAATATCCTCCACTTCGTCATTTCTGCGCAGGCACACTGCTGTCCGGAATAATTGCCTTGACTCGTTTTGTACCTCAAGTACAAGCAGTTTCGTAGCGATTTTTCTGAGTATGAGACTTAATTTTGCAAATGAATATTATTTGCAAACGGTCATGCTTGAAGCTCCCCCCCTTCAAGGGGAGATTTGCGGGAATTCGCAAAGCGAAGCTTTGTGCCACAAATATCTAAGCCGCTTGCAAGCGGCGCGGTGGAATGGTTGGGATGGGGATGGGTTTCCGACGCAAATTCGTCTATCGTCAATCGACCTAAACCCATCCCCACCCTAAGCCGTCCACTGCGCCGCTTATAGGCGACTTAGATTCTGTCGGAACAAAGCATGCTTTGTTACACCCCGACGACATACCCTTGAAAGGGAGCGAATTTACTCGTTATTGTCTGTCAAAAACATTATTCCGGACAGCGGTGTACGCAGGCAGGAGTTCATCGTGTTAACATCTTTAGAACCAAATCTACCGCAGCCTTTTTCAAGATTCTTGAGTCTATACAAATAAATCAAGGACAAACAAAATCAAGCAACGCCGCTGAGCCCCAGCCTGCACCGGGGCGACACTGCTTGAGTATGCCGTTACCCTGCATTTACTCCACATCCTCATCCCGCGACATCCGCATGGCCGCCTGCGTCGCCCTGCTGGAAAACCCCCGCTGCTGCAAAAATGCCGCCTGCTTCATTTTTTCCTGATGATCTTGCGGCGCATGCCGGAATTTCCTGTGCAAGACCTGAACCGCCCTCTCTACCTCAGACTCTTTTAAATCTTCTTTAACGTTTTCGATATCCTGCGCATCCAGGCCATGGCTTTGCAGTTCCGCCAAAATGCGGTTATTGCCAAACCTCATCTGCCGCCGGTTAACCAAAGATTCAGAAAACCGCTCACCAGATAAATACTTGGCCGCCTCCAGAAAATCCAGCACGGCAGCCACGTCATCACCCTCTTCCGCATAGCGTGCCAGCTTACGCTCCAGCTCCATGCGGCTATGTTCACGCATAGATAAATAGCGCAAGGCGCGGGCTTTCAGGCTAATGGTTGGTTTCTTCATACTTTAAAAGCAAAATGCCGGTTGGTAGCTACCAACCGGCATGATTCAAGACTATGGTGCTAACGTTGTTAAAACTTATTCAGCCGTCACTGCCGACGGCATCAACAAAGGCACACCCAGATGCAAGCGCACTTTGTTTTCAATTTCAAATGACAGCTCGGGACGCTCTTTCAGATAAGTACGTGCATTGTCCTTACCCTGGCCAATACGTTCGCCATTATAACTATACCAGGCACCGGCTTTTTCTATGATCTTGGCATCAGCTGCCAGATCCAGAATCTCACCTTCGCGTGAAGTACCTTCGCCATACATGATGTCAAAGTGAGCTTCTTTAAATGGTGGCGCGACCTTGTTCTTGACAACCTTGACCTTGGTTTCATTACCCACCACTTCATCACCGGACTTGATAGAGCCAGTACGGCGGATATCCAGACGTACGGAAGCATAAAACTTCAGCGCATTACCGCCTGTCGTGGTTTCAGGACTACCAAACATGACACCAATCTTCATACGGATCTGGTTAATAAAGATCACCAGCGTATTGGTACGCTTGATACTACCTGTCAGCTTACGCAAAGCCTGGGACATCAAACGTGCTTGCAAGCCAGGCAAAGAATCACCCATATCCCCTTCAATCTCGGCACGTGGCGTCAAGGCCGCGACCGAGTCAATCACAACCAGGTCGACACTGCCGGAACGTACCAGCGCATCGGTAATTTCCAGTGCTTGCTCACCTGTATCAGGCTGGGAAATCAGCAAATCAGACAGATTCACACCCAGTTTTTGCGCATATCCAACGTCCAGCGCATGCTCAGCATCAATAAACGCACAAGTACCGCCCAACTTTTGCATTTCAGCAATCGCCTGCAGCGTCAATGTGGTTTTACCAGAAGATTCAGGACCGTAAATCTCAACGACGCGGCCACGTGGCAAGCCACCAACACCCAGTGCGATATCCAGGCCCAGGGAGCCAGTAGAAACAACCTGCACCTCTTCCACCACTTCACCGTCGGCCATACGCATGACCGAACCTTTACCAAACTGCTTTTCTATCTGTGCCAGCGCTGCTGCAAGTGCCTTTGCTTTTTCTGAGGCATTTTCTGGTTTCTTATCGTCCATACATTCTTTCATTCAATAAGCGGCGGGTGGAAAAAGGAATACTGGCTTAATTTCCTGCGATTTGCAGTACTGTATAAAAAAACAGTGATTTATGCAAGCGACTTTTTGCATTGATTGCTGAACGGGGGATTTTACAGCGAAGTATTGGCAGTCAACCAATTATTACTCATTTGTCGAAATCCACTTAACTCTGAACTTTATTGCTCTGTATGCTTGCCGTCGAAAATGGCTTTAGTGCCAGTGATTGCATAGTAATAGGCATTAGCAGTTGCATTACGCGCAGGATGTTATGCGACAGGTTCGCTCGGCCAAATAATAGATGACAATCTCTAGAGAAGCGATATTTCCTCACGCTTCTCGACTAGAAAATCGATCAGCGCACGCACCTTCGGTGCCATGTGTTCTCGGGAGGGCGTGTACAAGTAGAAGGCGGCGTGTTTGTAGGTCCAATTGCTCAGAACCCGAACCAGGAGCCCTTCAGACAGGGGTTTCTGAACCGCGACGTCGACGATCTGAATCAATCCAAGCCCCTGCAGCGCCATCCGAGTCATGCTCTGGTCATCGTTGGTCGTTAGCCGTCCAGTCACCATTTGTGTAAAGTGGCGGCCATTTTCTCCAGGCTCGGTAAAATCCCAGTCGTGCATGGCACCTGTGCCCGAAAACCGATAGTTGATGCAGTTGTGCTTTGCAAGATCCCCAGGGATCATTGGCTCACCATTGCGCGCCAGATAGGCGGGTGAGGCCACCACTGCCATGGACAGGGCTGGAGTGAGGGGAATGGCAACGACATGTTCGGCCAGGCCTTGCCCCAAGCGGATGCCAGCGTCAAAGCCTTCGGCAATGATGTTCGACAGCGAGTCTGCCATGACAAGTTCGAGAGTGATCTTTGGGTAGCGCTCCTGGAACTCAGCAAGATGGGGTTCTATCAGAGCTTTCGCTGCCAACCGCGATGTATTGATCCGGACCATACCAGAAGGTGCATCGCGCGTGTCACCCATCGTCTGGATCACATATTCGATGTCACGCAAAGCGGGCCTTAGCGTGTCGAACAGCTTCTGTCCGTCCTCCGTCAAAGACATATGGCGGGTGGTGCGATTGAGAAGTCTCACACCGAGTTGACGTTCGAGAGATTTGAGATTCTGTGACAGGGCAGCCCGGGACAAACCCATTTCTTCAGCAGCGCGAGTGAAGCTACCGTGGTGGGCGATGTGGGCGAACCAGGCAAGTGAGGGAAGCAGCGATGGGTCCATTACCTGATTGTAAACTATGGCTTACCACTTATGCTTGGATTTCCACCTTACAGTGCTTGAATCCGGAGGGTAACATTGTCACATAGTTAGGAATCTAGAAGCGGGCGAGTACCTTTCCGATCCTCGACTACCACTTTAACTTTCATCCATTAGGAGTATTTAGCATGACATTAAAACAGCTACGCATAGGCATTATCGGTGCGGATACGAAGGCTAGTTGGGCGGGTGCCTCCCATATCCCTGCTATTCAGTCGCAGCCCGGGCTGGTACTCGCCGCAGTAGCTACACGCCGGGAAGAGAGCGCAAAGACAGCGGCCGAGACCTTTGGGGCGGAGCGCTGGTATGCTGATCCCTATGCACTGATCAGTGACGAAACCATCGACGTCGTCACTATCGCCGTGAAAGTGCCAGAGCACAAGAAACTCGTGGTTGCCGCCCTAAAGGCTGGCAAGACTGTATATTGTGAGTCGCCACTAGGTGTAACGGTTGCCGAGGCCGAAGAAATGGCGGCCGCAGTCGGATCGTTGCACACAGCTATTGGCTTGCAAGGACGCCATAGTCCCGCCGTCCGCCGTGCGGCAGAGCTGGTGACCGCTGGAAAGCTCGGTCGCTTGCTGTCGGCGCGTGTTAATGCGACTACATTCGGTTATGGTCCCCAATCGCCAAGTAACTATGACTATTTCAACAAGGCTGCATCCGGGGCGAGCTTCCTGACGATCACGACCGGACATGTACTTGACGTCATCGAGGCTGTGCTCGGAAACATCGTCGAGGTGGACGCACGTACGGAGCTGCTCTGGCATGACATCGAAATCGTCGATACCGGCGAGACATCCGTTCGAGAAGTCCCGGACCACGTCGACCTCATCGCCAAGACCGCCAGCGGTGCGCCAGTGTCGGTGCAAGTTCTCGCCAACGTGGCGCCACAGGAGGCGAGCTTCACTTTTGAGATTCGCGGTTCCGAGGGGTGGCTGAAGATCACCGGCAACCACCTGGCCGGTGTCCAGGTCGGAGACCTAACGCTTTCGGCAAGCGTCACGTTCGACGCGCCTGACGCGCCAGTGGCGTCTGGTGTCGGTCCAACCGCCGCCGATTTCTGGGCCGGAGCCGCGATCAATGTAGGGGAAGTCTATGCCTCCCTCGCCCGCGATCTCGCGGCTGGCACCTACGATACGCCAGGCTTTGGCCACGCCGCGCACAACAGCAGGCTCGTTGCCGCAGTTGAACGGGCAGCTCAGACCGGCGAGCGGCAGAGAAACCTGTATTGATCAAATTATTCGCCTCCCATCTCGGTGCTTATTTTGGCACGGCACCGACTTTGGGGGATTCAGGTGAATGTGTGCTCCCTCGAACAATTACCCTACCAGATAGAAACTAAGGAGGTGTGTTATGCGAATGCGAAAATTTGGAAACAGCGGCCTGTTTGTCTCGGAGTTATCCTTCGGCGCCATGACGTTTGGCGGCACCGAGGGACTTTGGGGCAAGGTCGGCAAACTAGGTCAGGACGAGGCAGACGCCTTGATAGAAGTCGCTCTCGACGCGGGTATCAACCTTTTCGATACAGCCAACATCTACGCCGATGGACGCAGCGAAGAAATACTGGGCCGTTCGCTCAAGAACCTTGGTGTGGCGCGTGATGACGTTGTCATCGCCACGAAGGTCTTTGGCTCCATGGGCGAGGGTCCAAACCGGCAGGGGGCATCGCGTCGGCACATTTTGGCCGAGTGCCGTGCAAGCATGAAAAGGCTGGGAATGGACCATATCGACCTCTATCAACTTCATGGATTCGACCCCTTGACTCCAATCCAGGAGACGCTCGAAGCTTTTGATACCCTAGTGCGTGCCGGCGACGTCCGCTACATCGGGGTTTCGAACTGGGCTGCATGGCAGATCATGAAGTCGATCGGCATCGCCGATTCCCGCCACCTCGCGCCGATAACGTCGCTACAGGCCTACTACTCCCTCGTGGGGCGCGAGCTTGAGCGCGAGATTGTTCCATTACTCACGTCGGAGCGCGTCGGCCTCATGGTTTGGAGTCCCCTTGCGGGAGGATACCTGACCGGCAAATATTCCAGCGGCGGCAATCACGAGGGCGGCAGGCAGACCGAACTGGATTTTCCGCCAATTGATCGCGTTCGCGGCGAACAGCTCATTCCAGTTCTGCAATCGGTCGCAGAGAAGCACGGGCAAAGTCCTGCTCAGGTGGCTATTGCCTGGCTATTGAAACAGCCCCTTGTATCGACCGTACTCATCGGAGCAAAGCGGGTCGAGCAACTGAAGGAGAACATCAAAGCGACCGAGATTATTCTGGATGACGCAGATATTTTGGCGCTTGACTCCGTCAGTAGACTCCCGATCGAATATCCTGGCTGGCTGCTAGGGCGTGCCAGCCGCCACCCGAGCTAGCAGAGGCGCTGGCCCAAATTCATGATGCGGACGTTACCGACATGCGGTCAAAATACGGCATAGTGATGGCTAGGCGAATCCGCGAGCTGCGCCAGAAAAGTTGCACAGACATACAAGAAATCGCGGTGGCTAACTCATGTATTCAATACGATTTTGCAGATCCCTCATAGTTGAAACTTAAGCGAAAAAAAACCTTATGAATTCAGAGTTAAAAGAAGAAAGGTTCAGACTTAAATTGCCTGCGGTTTTATAATTACTTGATTTTGCTGTTTGGGCAGTTCAGAGTTAGATGCTCTGTATACCGCGTTCCCAAACTGGCAATACCTTATTGCTGCATATCCTTAACTCTTGCGGCTCCATCGAATACTCGTCCGACGAACTAGTTCTACTAGACAATACCCCCCTCCTTTTGCATCAATTAATGCAACCTTCAGACGAATTTTAAAATAACCCTATTCTTTGTAAGCTGATAGCACCTATAAAAGTAAAAGGAGCTGTCATGGCTAGTCAGGGCAAAGCCTATTCGGTGCTGGGTTCGAGCACACTGGCGTTCACCGTCTGTTTCACCATCTGGATGATGTTTGGCGTGATTGGTATTCCGATCAAGGCGGCATTACATCTCAATGAAACGGAATTTGGTCTATTGACGGCGATGCCCGTGCTTACCGGTTCCTTAATCCGTGTACCACTGGGTATCTGGACTGACCGCTTCGGTGGTCGCATCGTCTTGTTTCTGCTGATGTTGTTTACGGTTATACCGATTTACCTGATCAGTTATGCCACGGCTTACTGGCATTTCCTGGTGCTGGGTTTGTTCGTCGGCCTGGCCGGGGGTTCTTTTTCCGTTGGCACCCCCTACGTCGCACGGTGGTTCAAGAAAGAGCGGCAAGGCCTTGCCATGGGCATCTTTGGGGCCGGCAATTCTGGTGCAGCGGTGAATAAATTCATCGCCCCGGCATTGATCGCAGCAGCTGGCTGGACCCTGGTGCCCAAGGTGTATGCATTCATGATGCTGGCTGCAGCCTTGATCTTCTGGGTATTCTCTGCCACTGATCCCAGTCATAACGTCAAATCAAACATCAGCTTCCTCACTCAACTCAAGATGCTGAAAGATCCCAAAGTCTGGCGCTATTGCCAGTATTACTCGGTCGTGTTTGGTGGCTATGTGGGTCTGAGTCTGTGGATGGTCAAATATTACGTGACTGAATATGGCTTCGACATCAAGAGCGCCGCCCTGCTGGCCGCCTGCTTCTCTTTGCCGGGCGGCGTCCTGCGTGCCTTTGGCGGCTGGCTGTCCGATAAATATGGTGCCTATAAAGTGACCTGGTGGGTCATGTGGGTGTGCTGGGTAGCTTTCTTTTTACTGTCTTATCCACAGACTGATTTTACGATCAAGACCATCAATGGCATGCAGTCCTTCCATATCGGCCTGACCCCAACACTGTTCACGGCCATCCTGTTTGTCGTGGGTATTGCGATGGCTGTTGGCAAGGCTTCTGTCTTCAAATTTATCTCGGATGACTACAGCAGCAATATCGGTGCCGTGTCTGGCGTGGTTGGCCTCGCGGGTGGCCTTGGCGGTTTCATCCTGCCTGTATTGTTTGGTGCAATTGTTGATGTGACAGGAGTACGCAGCTCCTGCTTCATGCTCTTGTACGGCACGGTCTGTGTGTCCCTGGTATGGATGCACTTCCAGTTCCGCAGGGAAGGCATGCTGGCAGCCCAGGCGGCTTTGCCAACCTGACATCTGTGAGCATTTTTTGATTACAAGTTATTTGAAAACTAGGAGCATATGATGAGTCATGTATTAAACCGCTGGGAGCCAGAAAATATTGAATTCTGGCGCAAGGAAGGCAGCTCGATTGCCAACAGAAATTTATGGATATCCATCCCCAGCCTGATGCTGGCATTTGCGGTCTGGATGCTGTGGAGCGTGGTGGCAGCCAATCTCGACAAGGCGGGATTTCATTTCAGCAAAGACCAGCTGTTTTTCCTGACAGCCTTGCCTGCCTTGTCAGGAGCGACCTTGCGGATATTCTATTCTTTCCTGGTGCCTGTATTTGGAGGCCGCAAATGGACAGCGATTTCCACGGCAAGTTTGCTGATCCCCGCCATTGGCATGGGCTTTGCCTTGCAGGACCCGACGACCAGTTATTCGACCTTGCTGATACTGGCATTGCTGTGCGGCTTTGGTGGCGGCAATTTCAGCTCCAGCATGGCGAACATCAGTTTCTTTTTCCCTAAATCACGCAAGGGTTATGCGACTGGTATGAATGCGGGCATAGGCAATCTGGGTGTCTCTGTCGTACAGTTTGTGACTCCGTTTGTGATTTCTTCTGCCATGTTTGGCGCAGCTGTATCTGGTGAGGGTTTCCTCTTCCATAATGCCAAGACGGGCGCAGACCATATGTACTGGCTGGCGAATGCCGGATTTATCTGGGTACCATTTATCGTCGTAGCAACCCTGATGGCCTGGTTTGGCATGAACGATATTGCCTCAGCCAAGGCGTCTTTCGCTGACCAGGCTGTGATCTTCAAGCGTAAGCATAACTGGCTGATGTGCTGGCTCTACATTGGTACCTTTGGTTCTTTCATTGGTTTTTCGGCTGGTTTTGCGATGCTGATCAAGGCGCAGTTCCCGGAAATTGATGTCGCAAAATTTGCCTTTCTCGGGCCTTTGGCCGGTGCACTGGCGAGGCCTATTGGTGGCATGATTTCTGACAAAATCGGTGGCGCCAGATTGACATTCTGGGTCTTTGTTGCCATGGCAGCCACCATAGTCGCAGGTATTTTGCCAGCCTTGCACGAGCATCAGTTCATGACGTTTCTGGTGTCTTTTATAGTCATGTTCATTTTGACTGGCCTGGGAAACGGTTCAACCTTTTGCATGATACCGATCATTTTCCAGACCGACCGTGAACGCGCAGCCAAGGGCAAGGGCGAGCCTGCCATGAAACAGGCCAGGCTGGACGCTGCCAAGGAATCTGCCGCCGTACTCGGTTTTTCTGGTGCCATAGGCGCTTATGGCGGTTTCTTTATTCCGCAAAGCTTCGGCACCTCTATAAAGATGACAGGCGCACCTGATATGGCACTGTATGTGTTCATCGCCTTTTACATCAGTTGTATGGCCATCACCTGGTGGTATTACTCACGCAAAGGTGCAGAGATGCCTTGCTAGATTTTTAAACAATAGAAATATCCTGGAAAACGGCCTGTGTATCCACAGGCCGTTTTTTTAAAAGCAGAGCCGTTCTAGTTCTAAAGGACTAGATGGCCTAGTGCGAATGCGCAACAAATTCCACCGCACTGAAGAATGGGCGGGACAGCCTAGATTCCCTACACTCTCAGCATGCATTAAAGAAAATGTGGGTACATCGCCCACTTGATATGGAGAGTTACGATGAGTCATTTTCTGGATAGATTGAAGTTCATGTCGCGGGTGAAGTCCACCTTTTCCGATGGTCATGGTGCCGTGGTAGAAGAAGACCGCAAATGGGAAAATGGTTATCGCAGCCGCTGGCAGCATGACAAGATCGTGCGCTCTACCCATGGTGTCAATTGCACAGGTTCCTGTTCGTGGAAGGTATATGTCAAAAACGGCTTGATTACCTGGGAAACCCAGCAAACTGATTATCCACGCACCCGCCCCGATCTACCTAATCATGAGCCACGCGGCTGTCCGCGCGGCGCGTCTTACAGCTGGTATGTATATTCAGCACAACGCGTCAAGTATCCGATGATACGCGGCCGTCTGATGGAAATGTGGCAAGAAGCCCGCAAGACCATGGGGCCGATAGATGCATGGGAAGCCATTAGCCAGAATCCTGAAAAAGCCAAGCGCTACAAGTCCGTGCGCGGCCTCGGCGGTTTTGTCCGCGCTGACTGGGATACGGCGCAGGAAATCATCGCCGCATCAAATGCCTACACCATCAAAAAATTCGGCCCGGATCGCGTAGTCGGCTTTTCACCTATCCCGGCGATGTCCATGGTGTCTTATGCTGCCGGTTCACGCTACCTGAGTCTGATAGGTGGCGTACCGCTGTCCTTCTATGACTGGTATTGCGATCTGCCACCAGCCAGCCCGCAGATCTGGGGCGAGCAAACTGATGTACCTGAGTCTGCTGACTGGTATAACTCGACTTACCTGATGGTATGGGGATCGAATGTACCGCAGACACGCACACCAGATGCCCACTTTTATACTGAGGTGCGCTACAAAGGTACCAAGACAGTAGCCGTATCATCTGACTTTGGTGAGATGGTCAAGTTTGGCGATATCTGGATGGCCCCAAAGCAGGGCACCGATGCTGCGCTGGCCATGGCCATGGGCCATGTGATACTGAAGGAATTCCATCTCGGTAATAAGTCAGCTTATTTCCGCAACTACGTTAAACAATATACTGACATGCCCATGCTGGTGCGTCTGGTAGAGCGCAATGGCTGTTGTGTACCAGACCAGATGCTGCGCGCATCGCAATTGCCGGGCAATCTGAACGAAGCCAATAATCCAGACTGGAAAACACTGGCTATCGATGAAATCACGGGTGACATCGTATCGCCCAATGGCTCTATCGGCTATCGCTGGGGTGAAGGGAAATTTGATGAAGGTGCCAAAGTCGGTCGCTGGAACCTGGAAGCCAAAGACGGTAATTCTGGTCGCGTCATAGATCCGCAACTGAGTCTGATAGCCAAGCATGACGAAGTTGTCACGGTAGGCTTCAATTACTTTGGCGGCACAGACGCCAACGATATGTTATTGCGTCATTTGCCAGCGAAACGTGTCACTCTGGCCGATGGAAGCGTCGCCCTGGTGGCGACTGTGTATGACTTGTCGATGGCGAATTACGGCGTCGATCAGGGACTGGGTGGTGCGGTTGCAGCCTCCTATGACGACGATATTCCCTACACACCTGCCTGGCAAGAAAAACATACCAGCGTCAAGCGCGATCTGGTGATACAGGTAGCGCGTGAGTTTGCGAAAAATGCCCATGACACCGAAGGCAAAAGCATGGTCATCGTCGGTGCAGCCTTGAATCACTGGTACCACAATGACATGATTTATCGCGGCATCATCAATATGCTGATGATGTGCGGTTGCATAGGTAAATCCGGTGGTGGCTGGGCGCACTATGTTGGTCAAGAAAAACTGCGCCCACAATTTGGCTGGGCACCACTGGCATTTGCCAGCGACTGGGTACGCCCTGCACGCCAGATGAACGGCACCAGCTTCTTCTATGCCCACACCAGCCAATGGCGTCATGAAAAACTGGCACTGGATGAGATACTTGCACCGACTGCAGACAAGTCAAAAGTCAGTCACATGAGCATGATAGACATGAATGCCAAGTCCGAGCGCCTGGGCTGGCTGCCATCGGCACCGCAACTGGAAACCAATCCACTCGACGTTTGTGATGCAGCAGAAAAAGCAGGACTGACACCGCAAGATTATCTGAAAAACAGCCTGAAATCAGGCACGGTCAACATGAGTTGTGATGACCCGGATAATCCTAAAAACTTCCCACGCAATATGTTTGTGTGGCGCTCGAATATCCTCGGTAGTTCAGGCAAAGGGCATGAATACTTCCTCAAGTATTTGCTGGGTACACAAAATGCCTTGTTTGATGATCCTGATGAAGCGATCAAACCATCTGAAGTCAAATACCGCCCTGTGGCGGCAGAAGGCAAGCTGGATTTGCTGGTAGTGCTGGACTTCCGCATGAGCACCACTTGCCTGTATGGCGACATCGTCTTGCCGACAGCTACCTGGTACGAAAAGGATGACCTCAACACCTCAGACATGCACCCCTTCATTCACCCCTTGAGTGAAGCAGTGCAACCTCTGTGGGAAAGCAGGACAGACTGGGAAATCTATAAAGGCATCGCCAAAAAATTTACTGAAATTGGTGGTGAATATCTCGGTACCCGTAACGACATCGTATTGCAACCTTTGATGCACGATACACCCGGTGAACTTGGCCAGGCTTTTGAACCCAAAGATTGGAAAAAAGGTGAATGCGATCTGATTCCCGGCAAGACTGCACCTAATTTCTTTGTGGTGGAACGGAACTACAAAGATATCTACAAGAAGTTTACCTCGATAGGACCTTTGCTCGACAAACTGGGCAATGGCGGTAAAGGCATCAACTGGAACTCCGAACATGAAGTCAAAGAAATTGGCGGTATTACCAAGGTCGTGACTGAAGAAGGTATCAGCAAGGGTCGCCCACGTCTGGAAAGTGCCATCGACGCCTGCGAAATGATACTCACCTTCGCGCCAGAAACCAATGGCCATGTGTCAGTCAAGGCATGGGAAGCGCTGGGCAAGATTACTGGCCGTGACCACACCCATCTGGCGGTTGGCCGTGAACATGACAAGATACGTTTCCGCGATGTGCAGGCACAACCACGCAAGATCATTTCAGCACCGACCTGGTCTGGCCTGGAATCTGAAGAAGTCAGCTACAACGCCGGTTACACCAATGTGCATGAATACATACCATGGCGCACGCTGACTGGTCGCCAGCAGTTCTATCAGGATCACCGCTGGATGCTGGATTTTGGTGAAGGCTTGTGCGTCTACAAACCGGCTATCGACACCAAGACAGTAGCACCAATGCTGAACAAATCACCGAATGGTGAAAAAGAGATCGTTCTCAATTTCATCACGCCGCATCAGAAATGGGGTATCCATTCCACTTATTCAGACAATCTGCGCATGCTGACCTTGAGCCGTGGTGGTCCACACGTGTGGATATCCGAAGGCGAAGCAAAAGAAGCAGGTCTGGTAGATAACGACTGGGTCGAAGTCTTTAACAGCAACGGTACTTTGACAGCCCGTGTCGTAGTCAGCCAGCGTGTGCCCAAAGGCATGTGCCTGATGTATCACGCCCAGGAAAAAATCATCAATACGCCTGGAGCAGAACTCAGCGGCCAACGCGGTGGCATACATAACTCGGTCACGCGTGCAGTCTTGAAACCTACCCACATGATAGGTGGCTATGCACAACTTGCTTATGGCTTCAATTATTACGGCACCGTAGGCAGTAACAGGGACGAATTCATCGTCTTGAGAAAGATGAAAAAAGTAGATTGGCTGGAAGGCAAACTGGAAGAGGAGTCAGCATCATGAAAATACGCGCACAAGTCGGCATGGTACTGAACCTGGACAAGTGTATTGGTTGCCATACCTGCTCAGTCACTTGCAAGAACGTCTGGACCAGCCGTGATGGTGTTGAATACGCCTGGTTCAATAACGTCGAGACCAAGCCTGGCATCGGTTATCCCAAGGAATGGGAAAACCAGAAAAAATGGAAAGGTGGCTGGCACCGCACTGAAGCTGGCAAGCTGGAACCAAGACAGGGCGGCAAGCTGCGCATACTCGCCAATATCTTCGCCAATCCGAACTTGCCTTCGATTGATGATTATTACGAGCCATTCACATTTGATTATGAACATCTGCAAAATGCACCCCTGATGCAGACTCCGCCGACAGCACGCCCTATATCCGTGCTGACTGGCAAGAAAATGGACAAGATAGTCTGGGGGCCGAACTGGGAAGATGATCTCGGTGGTGAATTTAGTGCGCGTAGTAAAGACGCCTTGTTTGAAGGTGTGCAAAAAGAGATGTACAGCACCTTCGAATCAACCTTCATGATGTATTTACCGCGTCTGTGCGAACACTGCCTGAATCCGGCCTGCGTGGCATCCTGTCCTTCAGGTTCTATCTATAAGCGTGAAGATGATGGCATCGTATTGGTGGATCAGGATAAATGCCGTGGCTGGCGCATGTGTATTTCCGGTTGCCCTTACAAAAAGATCTACTACAACTGGAGTTCGGGTAAGGCGGAAAAATGCACGTTCTGCTATCCGCGCATAGAAGCTGGTCAGCCAACTGTTTGTTCAGAGACTTGCGTAGGCCGCATCCGTTATCTGGGTGTCTTGCTTTATGACGCAGACAAGATAGAAGCTGCAGCTTCAGTACCCGATGAAAAGGATTTGTATGAGGCGCAGCTTGGCTGCTTCCTGGACCCGCATGACCCGGAAGTGATCGCCGAAGCGCGCAAGCATGGGATACCTGAAAGCTGGATACAGTCGGCGCAAAAATCCCCCGTCTACAAAATGGCGATGGAATGGAAGATAGCTTTCCCCCTGCATCCTGAATACCGCACTTTGCCCATGGTCTGGTATGTACCGCCACTGTCACCTATACAAAAGGCAGCAGAGGCAGGTCACATGGGCATGAATGGCATTATTCCTGACGTGAAGTCTTTGCGCATTCCTGTACGTTACCTGGCCAATTTACTGACAGCAGGCAAGGAAGAGCCCATCACCAACGCACTGGAACGCATGCTGGCCATGCGCGCCTACAAACGTTCTGAAACTGTGCATGGACAGCTTGATCATGAGGTATTAAAACAGGTCGGGCTGAATGCCGCGCAAGTGGAAGACATGTACCAGACGTTGGCAATTGCCAACTACGAAGACCGTTTCGTCATCCCATCTTCACACAAGGAAATGGTGGAAGACAGCTTCAATGAAAAAGGTAGTTGCGGATTTACTTTTGGTAATGGTTGTTCGGGTGGCACCTCGGATGGGGCCTTGTTTGGCAAGAAACCACAAGGTAGCGTGATTTTTGTGGACATGCCCAAGTCCCGCAAGAAAATGTCGACCACCGAATAATTTGTCAGGGCGCAGAAAATGCGCCCTGCACTGAGTAAAAAAGGAAATCGTATGCAAATTTATCGCATTTTATCGGCATTGATGAGCTACCCGCAGCCTGATCTGATCGCTGCCTTGCCAGAGATCGAGCAGGCGCTGCAAGACGAACCAGTATTTCTGGACGCTTTGCAGACCTTATTGAACTATCTGAAATCAAACAGCCTGATTGCACTACAAGAAAATTATGTAGGCACGTTTGACCGCACGCATTCTTTATCGCTGCATCTATTTGAACATATCCATGGCGAAAGCCGTGATCGTGGGCAGGCTATGGTTGATTTGATAGAAGAATACCGCGCCCATGGCTTTGAGCCAGAGGCTAGTGAATTACCGGATTTTGTTCCGCTGTTCCTGGAATTCCTGAGTCTGATGGATGAGACAACATCTGAAAAGTTATTGGGTGAAGCCATCCATGTGCTGGCAGCAATAGGTATGCGCCTGCAACGCAAGGACAGCCCCTACGCCAATCTGTTTTTGTTGCTGACAACACTGACTGATGTGGTACCACACGAGCAGGGGGAACCTCCAGTGCGCGACATGGATGATGCAATGGAAACCTTTGGCCCAGGCGCAGATGGCGTTGAACCTTTGTTGAAGCCCAATCTGTCGGGCACGCATACCGTGAATTTTTATCCCAGACAGCCTAAACAAGGTGCTGCTGCAGCCCAATAATCAGGGAGACCATCATGACTTATCTGCATCAATTTATTTATGGGATTTATCCCTATATCGCGCTGGCCATTTTTTTGTTTGGCAGCCTAGCGCGTTTTGAACGTGAACAATATACCTGGAAGAGTGACTCTTCGCAGATGCTGCATACCGGTAATCTGCGGCTAGGCAATATCCTGTTCCATGTAGGGATTTTGGGCCTGTTCTTTGGTCATCTGGTGGGTTTGCTGACGCCGGTCATCGTGTGGGACACAGTGGGTATCAGCCACAGCTTCAAGCAAATGATCGCCATCGTCGCTGGTGGCATCTTTGGCACGCTGTGCATGCTGGGCCTGCTGATCTTGTTGCACCGTCGCCTTACCGATGCACGTATCTCTGCAGTGACAAAAACAGGGGACAAGGTTTTGCTGTTATGGATATTCGTCACACTGGGTCTGGGCCTGTCGACGATTTTTGAATCAGCGAATCATAGCGATGGCCACATGATGGTCTTGCTGATGACCTGGGCCCAACACATCGTCACTTTCAAGGGTGATGCTGCTGAATTCATCGTCGCTGCACCTTTGCTGTTCAAGCTGCATTTATTCATGGGCCTGAGTCTGTTCGTGATCTTCCCATTCACCCGTCTGGTGCACGTCTGGAGTGGTTTTGCTTCAGTGACTTATATCAGCCGCGCTTGGCAGTTGGTAAGACCACGCTGATTATCCATAGATTCAATAAGTTTAGTAAGGGAGAACAACATGCCAGTTATTGTCAATGATTACGAACTGACAGACGCCGATATGGAGCAGGAATTACCTGCGCATCAGGATGCCGCAGATGCGATGAAAAGCGCCATGACGGCCCTGGTGTTGCGCCGTGTCCTGCTGGATGAGGCACAACATCTGGGCTTGCGACTTGAAGACGATGATGCCAGTGTCGATGCCTTGCTGCAGCAAGAAGTCAAGGTGCCGACACCAGGGCGCGACGAATGCCTGCGTCAGTACCAGGCTTATCCGGACCGCTTCAAGGTTGGTGAACTGGCAGAAGCCAGCCATATCCTGTTTCAGGTGACACCAGGTGTCGATCTGGATGCCTTGCGCAAACATGCTTCTGTGGTGCTGGCAGATTTGCTGGAAAATCCTGCCATGTTTGCAGAATGTGCGAAAGCTAATTCAAATTGCCCATCCAGTGAAGTAGGCGGCAGCCTTGGGCAAATAACACGCGGTGCGACAGTGCCAGAGTTTGAGCAAGCCGTATTTGCGGCAGAGCCAGGGCGCATTATTCCCAAGCTGGTAGAAACCCGCTTCGGCCTGCACATCATCCTGGTGGGTCGCAAAATGGATGGAAATTTACTGCCTTTCGACGACATAGAAAGCAATATCGCCAAGGCCATGCACCAGGCCAGCCATGATCACGCCATGCGCCAGTATCTGCAATTGCTGGTGGGGCGCGCAAAGATTTCTGGCATCGATATACAAGGCGCAGATACGCCGTTGGTTCAATAATCAAGAAAGTAAAATCATGTCGCAAGCAATGAAAAAACTCGTGGTTCAGCACACAGAATGTGATGAGCAATTGAATCGCTGTGAAGCTGCTTTGCACAAGGGTGATATGGCAGCCGCTGGACGGAATTTTTGTTTATTCAGTGAGCAACTGGATAGTCATTTCACCTTGGAAGAAGACAGGCTTTTCCCGGCTCTAGAAAAAGCAACTGGCATGTCGCATGGTCCAACTGTGGTCATGCGTGCTGAGCACATAGAAATCCGCAATTTGCGCGATGAAGCAAGCGCTGCAATAGCAGCCGGACAGGCAGACCAGGCACTGGCGGTGCTGGATACGCTGAATGTCCTGATACAGCAACACAATATCAAGGAAGAGAATATTCTGTATCCCATGTGTGGCGGCAGTATTCCCAATCTGGAAGCAGTTCTGGGTATGGGTAGTACTTGTTGCGGTGCCTGCTCTTGCGCTTAGTGCGCTTAGTGAGTCCCCTCGTTTCAAACTCAAGCAATGCACAGATAGCCATCTATGGCTGGCGTAAAAATTCTTAACTACGAACTGTCTCCTTCGCCAGCCACTATCTTTGGCTGTCTATTGCCTGCGCCCTGGATGGGGGTATTGACAGGTCTGCTGCTGGCATTTGGCCCGCAGCAAGGTTTGCCAGACCGGTTTTCGCCTTTGACTTTGGCGCTTACTCACTGCCTGGTACTGGGGATGCTGGCACCCATTATGATAGGCGCGCTGTTTCAATTAATACCTGTGGTAGCAGGACAGGCAGTGGCAGGCGCGCGCAAGATAGCTCCTTTTGTGGCGCTTGGCTCTGCCTTGATCGCAGTTGGCCTTAGTCTGGGATTCTTGCAGGGTATCACTACAGGATTTGTTTTTGCCGGTATGCTGGCTTCGCTATTATATGGTGCTGTCACACTGGTCTTACTGACAGCGGCGTGCAAGATCGCGGTTGTCGATAGCACCACGCGCACCTTGCGGTGGATACCTCTGGCGTTCTTGCTGGTCGTGGCACTGGGTATCAGCCTGGCAGGCAATTTTGCCGGTTGGTGGCAACTTGATGTCATGTACTTGCTGGACTTGCATGTGGCTTGGGGATTGACAGGCTGGATAGCGACGCTGGTACTGGGAGTAGCATCGACGACGGTACCCATGTTCTTGCAAACAAAACGACCGTCGGTACATTGGCAAAGGGCATTGCCGGGCGTCCTTTGTCTACCCTTGTTATTGGCATTCTGGCCAGCGCTACAGCAGTTTGCTTTCTTATTCGCTTGCCTGGTGATTTGCTTGTTGGCCTCAATTGCCTTTGTGACTGTCTGGTGTGCCAAACGCTGCTTTGATCCTGCATGGGGCTTATGGCTGGTGTGTACAGCCAGCTATATGTGCGCAGCTCTGCTGGCAGCCTTGCCAACTGTCCTCAAACATGTTGGTGGATTTATTTTGCCGGATCTTATCTCGCAGGCACTTCCATGGTGGATAGCTGTGCTGGTACTGCTTGGTGGTGCGATATTACCGGTCAATGCGATGCTGGGCAAGATTATTCCATTCTTGATATTCCTGCATTTGCGCAAACAGACGCCGATGGGGCAGCGCGTACCTACCATGCAAGCAGTTTTGCCGCCACAGCGCTTGCTGTGGCAAGCGCGTGCTGTATTGCTGGCATTCGCTTTACTGATGTTATTGCCGCTGGCACCGGCCTGGCTTGCTACAGCGGCAGGAATTGCCTTTTCCATATCCCAGGGCTATCTGGGCAGTCTGCTGATCATGTGCTTACTACGTTACCGTCATGAATTGAAAACAGTATTTCTGATCAAATAAGTCACTCCAAGTCGCTCATATAGGTCGAAAGAACTATCTCCCTTTAGCTTGGCGGCGAATTGTGCTGTCGCAAGTCTCCAACCACAATGCAGGTATGGAAACTCCTGCCCCTCCTTCAACCACACTTGTAACTGCGCCAGCACTGATAGACCGCTTTGGCCGCCGGGTCAGTTATTTGCGCCTGTCTGTCACTGACCGCTGCGATTTGCGTTGCAGTTATTGCATGCCCAAAGGTTTTTCTGGCTTTGAAGAGCCTGAGAACTGGCTGCGTTTTGATGAAATTGCCCGGGTTGTTGCCGCATTTGCACGCATGGGTGTAGGGCGTGTACGTCTGACCGGTGGCGAGCCTTTGTTACGCCGTGGCTTGCCACAACTGGTGGCACAGTTATCGGGCTTGCCAGGGCTAAAAGACATTTCGCTTTCCACCAATGCGACCCAATTGCACAAGCATGCACAAGTCTTGCACGATGCAGGCGTACGCCGCATCAATGTCAGCCTGGATAGCCTGGACCGGGCCTGCACAGAAAAAATTACAGGGCGCGATAGCTTCGACAGCATCATGGCTGGTCTGCAAGCGGGCAAGCGAGCGGGGTTCGACCCTATCAAGCTGAATATGGTGGTAATGCGTGGCATCAATGACCATGAAATCATGCGCATGGCGCAATTCTGTTTTGAAGAAGGTTTTATCTTGCGCCTGATCGAAGCCATGCCCATGGGCGAGACTGGGCGCAACAGCCAGTATATGGATATAGGTCCGATCCGCGATCAATTGGTCAGCCGGTTTAATTTAGTCCCCGCAGCGGCAGAACTCGGTGGTGGCCCGGCCCGTTACTGGACGACGGGCGACAGCAAAGGCACGATAGGCTTTATTTCTCCCATCAGCCAGCACTTTTGTGCCACCTGCAACCGCGTGCGTTTGTCGGTAGATGGTACTTTGTATATGTGCCTGGGGCAGGAAGAAAAGTTTGAACTGCGCCCCTTGCTGCGCGCCGGTATCAGTGACCAGAAACTTGATGCTGCCATACGGACAGCGATAGAATTAAAGCCGGAGCGCCATGAATTCAAGGAACAACCACATAAAATTATCCGCTTCATGTCACAAACTGGCGGCTAGCAGAATGATGGAGTAAAGTATGGAAGTCAGAAATATCCAGCAATTCATAGAGGGGTTCCAGCGTTTTCAAAGCAAATATTTCACAGGAGAAGACCGCCTGTTTGAAAAGCTGAATCACGGCCAGAATCCCACCACCTTATTGATAGGTTGTTGCGATTCACGGGTAGACCCCGCCCTGTTGCTCGATTGCGATCCTGGCGATATTTTTGTGATTCGCAATGTCGCCAACCTGGTACCACCCTGCAATGAATCAGCACAACAGCATGGCGTGAGTGCGGCCATACAGTTTGCCGTCGAGGCGCTGAATGTAAAACGCATCATCGTCATGGGCCATGAAAAATGTGGCGGCATACGGGCACTGATGCAGGGTTACCAGCCCAGTCGCAAGATAGATTTCATAGGCCGCTGGATGAAGATAGTTGAACCAGTCAAGCAGCAAGTGCTGCAGCAACTGGCGAATTGTTCGGAATCGGAACAGATACGTGCCTGCGAATTGGGCGCAATCATCAATTCCTTGAATAATCTGCGCAGTTTTCCCTGGATATCCGAGCGTGAGGCCAGAGGCGACATTGCTTTGCATGGCTGGTATTTTGATATGAGCAACGGTGCCTTGCTGGCCTATTCAGAACGTTCTGACACGTTTTTACCCATGGTATGCCCCCTGAACATTGCCAGCAAGGCCGTCATAAAAGAAGTCTCTTATAGCGAACCATGAAGAATGGTCTGCAATGCGCCTATACTAGCTCTGACACCAGCCCTGACTCGTCTGACCCATACCAGCTAAAGTACCCATCATGAACCCTATATCAGGCTCACCCCATACCTTGCCAGTAGGCAAGCGCCTGACTTTCAGGATACTACTGACGACGCTGATAGGCCTGGGCCTTACGCTGGCAGCAGTTGGCTATACCTTGTTGCTGTCATGGCAATTGGAGGGGGGCGGTGCAGCAATCAATGAAGCAGGCAGTCTGCGCATGCGTTCTTACAGATTGGCGATGGAACTTGAACATGATCAGGTCGCCATGAAAATAGAGCATGAACTTGAGGACTTCAATCGCACTTTGAACGACTTGCAAACGGGCGACGCCAAACGGCCCCTGTTCTTGCCCGCGTCCAAGCCTGTTCATGAGCAAATGCTATTGGTTCAAAATGAATGGCAGCAGCATATACAGGTCAATGCACGAAAAGTACTGACGGAAAAAGATCCGCAAAATAAGCAGTCAGCACTTGTCTTGTACAGAGAAGAACTACCTGTTTTTGTGGAAACCATCAATAAACTGGTATCGCTGGTAGAAGTTGAACTGGCAGAAAAAACCACCTGGTTGCGCTTATGCCAGACCGTACTGATCTTCATGTCACTGGCGGCCAGTATTGCATTGCTGTATTTGCTGTACCTGTGGATAGTCGGTCCGGTCACGCGCATGCAGGCAGGTATCGCGCGCATGTCCAAGGACGATTTGAGCGTGCGCCTGCCAATTGAAACAGAAGATGAGTTCGGCGTCCTGGCGCAAGCCTTCAACCAGATGGCTGACCATGTACAAAGCGTGCACCGCACTTTGGAAGAACGCGTAGCAGAAAAAACCGCCAGGCTGCAAGACCAAAATCATGAGATCAGCACCTTGTATGAAATTGCCGGATTCCTGGCAGGGCCGCATGCGATAGAAGAATTATGTCGCGGGTTCCTGCACAGGATAATGCAGAGAATAGAAGCCGATGGTGGCACGGTACGCATACTCGATAACCTCAGCGATAACTTGCATATCACGGTGCATGAAGGTATCTCGGAACAAATGATAGAAGAGGAACATTGCATCAAAAAGGATGATTGTCTGTGCGGCGCGGCTACCCATCAGGGCATAATCATCGTCAGGGACTTCCGCAAGATGGACCAGCAACGCCGTTACCGCTGCCAGGAAGAAGGTTTTTTCTCATTGGCGGTTTTCCAGATACTGGCGCGCGAACAAGTCATAGGCAGCTTCTCGCTACATTTTTCCAAGGAACGTGACATCACCAGCGAAGAACGACGCCTGCTGGAAACCCTGGGTAAAAACCTGGGTATCGCTATTGAAAACCAGCGGCTGATCGCCAGAGAAAAAGAATTTGCCGTATCGAATGAACGTAATCTGTTGGCGCAAGGCTTGCATGACAGCATTGCCCAAGGTTTGAACTTCCTGAACCTGCAAGTACAAATGCTGGAGGATTCCTTGAGTCGCAACGATGTAGAAGAAATCAAGGATATCACTCCCATGCTCCGCGCTGGAGTGCAGGAAAGCTATGAAGACGTGCGGGAGCTATTGCTTAATTTCCGCACCCGCTTGCAAGACAGTAACCTGGAATCAGAAATGCGCAACGTCGTCGGCAAATTCCAGCGTCAGACTGGTGTGCATGGTGAGATTGAGTTTGTCGGCAATGGCGCTCCTCTTGCACCTGAACAGCAATTACAAGTGCTATTCATTTTGCAAGAAGCTTTATCGAACGTGCGCAAGCATGCGCAAGCCAGCGAAGTCAGGGTCAAGGTACAGAATGAGCGGGATTTCTCCCTGACCGTGACGGATGATGGCGAAGGGTTCAACATGGACAAAGTCCACGAAAAAGGTGATGCACATGTAGGTCTGCGCATCATGCAGGAAAGAGCCGAACGGCTGGCTGCAAAATTCGATATCAAGAGCCAGGTTGGTGAAGGCACCACCATAGCGCTTGAACTATTGCGGCAAGAACGTCTGGTAGCATAAGCTCATTTTATAAGTATCGGAAAGCACGGGATATCAATGCCTATCAAGATTTTACTGGTGGATGACCACACTCTTTTTCGCAGTGGTGTGCGCTTATTGTTACAGCGTAATCCAGAGTTTGAGGTGGTCGGTGAAGCCGTGGATGGTCTTGATGGCGTCAAACGGGCCAAGCAATTACGTCCCGATGTCGTCTTGATGGACTTGAACATGCCAGGGCTATCTGGCCTGGAAGCCATGCAACTCATCGTCGAAGATTTGCCAGATACTGCAGTTCTCATGCTGACCGTTTCCGAAGAGGCCGAGGACTTAACGACTGCATTAAAGAATGGCGCACGCGGTTACTTATTGAAAAATATAGAAGCAGATTATCTGACGCAGGCTATTAAACGTGCAGCCGCAGGTGAGCCTGTGATTGCCGAATCCATGACAGCCAAGCTGGTCATGCAATTTCGCTCAGGACTTAATCAGAGCAATATCCCCAAAAAAGAAAAACTGACCCCCAGGGAACGCGAAACCATGGTCTGCCTGGCACGTGGTGAAAGCAATAAAGAAATTGCCCGCAATCTGGATGTCGCAGAAAGCACAGTCAAAATCCATGTGCAAAATATTTTGAAGAAACTGAATCTGACCAGCCGTGTGCAGATTGCTGTGTATGCAGTCGAACATGGCATGGATAAAAATTAAACATCCCGACGCTCATCATCCATTTGCAGCAGCGGCCTAGTCCTCCCGGCGTATAGGCATATCACCGCATCACTTCTACACTTGATCTCAATCAGTTTGCCGGAGATCTGTGATGACGAAAATAAATTTATTGGGCCTGCTGCAAAATCATGCCTTGTTCCGCCATATCGCACACGCAGATGTCAGCGAACTGCAAAAAGAAGTGGTCAAGCTGGAGCTGGACAAGGGCGAGATGCTGTTTCACAAAGGCGATATGGCAGAAGCCACTTACATCGTGGTTTTTGGCCTGGTCAAGTTATGCCTGCCTTCATCGCAAGGCAATGATAAAGTCCTCGAACTGATACGTGGCGGACAAAGCCTGGGTGAAGCCATGATGTTCCTGGACGAACCCTACCCCTTTTATGCAGAAGCCCTGGAGAACACGCTGCTGCTGAAAATTCCCCGCCATGCCCTGCTGCAATTACTTGACCGTTCACCGTCGATGTCCCGGCAAATGCTGGCAGGCTTGTCTTATCGTCTGTTGGGTTTTATCCGCAATGTAGAACGTTATTCCCTGCAAAATGCCACCCAGAGAGTGATCGATTATCTCTTGCAGCTATCTGCCTCCCAGCATAGCAATGACATCCGTCTTGAACTCAAAAAACACCTGGTCGCCTCACTACTGAATTTATCTCCTGAAACCTTGTCCCGTGTCTTGCACCAGTTGATGAATGAGCATTTGATCAAGGTATGTGGTGCCAGCATACATATAGCGTCCGAAGAAGCACTCAAGTCTTATCAGAAAAATGTTCACGCATTGGCTTAAGGCATGAAGGGATCGCGATTTCTTGACCCAGCACAATGACCTTGCGAATAATTTTCATTACCATCTGATGCATGAAACCTATAGATCTGGTGGCTCCTGCCGGTGGTCTGCTTGCCTTGAAGGCAGCGGTAGATAAAGGGGCAAACGCAGTGTACCTTGGTTTGCGCAACGCCACCAATGCACGCAATTTTGGCGGCCTTAACTTTGGCGACAATGACATAAGGCATGGTGTTGCCTATGCCCATGCGCGTGGCCGGCAAATTCTCTTTGCCATCAATACCTATCCGCAAGCACGCGCTGTCGCCGAATGGCGGGCGGCAATTGATACTGCGGTACAAATGGGTGCAGACGCGGTGATACTGGCTGACCCTGGCTTGATGGCTTATGCCCGTGATCGTTACCCTGATTTACGCCTGCACTTGTCCGTACAGGGCTCGGCAAGTACGCTGGACGCAATTGAACTCATGCGCGAGCAATTTGCCATCAAACGCGCCGTACTGCCCCGTGTCCTGACTCTGTCAGAGATAGAAAAAATTATTCGCCAGACCAGTGTGGAAATCGAGGTCTTCGGTTTTGGCAGCCTGTGTGTCATGGCCGAAGGACGCTGTCTTTTGTCCAGCTATGTCACTGGTGATTCACCGAACAACAAAGGTGTTTGTTCGCCAGCCCATGCGGTCAGTTGGGAAGAGAAAGATAAAACCATGTATGCCCGCCTTGGCGGAACCCTGATAGACCGCTATGCACCAGGCGAAGCAGCCGGTTATCCGACTTTGTGCAAAGGGCGCTTCGAAGTCGAAGGTGAAATAGATTATGCACTGGAAGAACCAAGCAGCCTGAATGCAATAGGCTTGCTACCCAAGCTCATCAATATGGGGGTAGCCGCCATCAAGATAGAAGGCCGCCAGCGCAGCCCCAACTACGTCAGCCAGGTTGTGGGCACCTTGCGCGCAGCACTCGATGCAGCACAACGCGCCCCTGAACGTTATACACCCCGTACCGACTGGCAAACCAGCCTTGCTCGCCATGCCGAAGGTGCACAGGTGACTCAGGGGGCTTTTGACCGTCCATGGAAATGAATATGTCTGCCAGCTTACCGTCAACGAGACCTTTGCTTTCTCTCGCACCTTTGGCTTATTACTGGTCGAAGCAAGATACCTTAAGTTTCTATGTCGATGCCATGCAATGGCCCGTCGATATTGTCTATCTCGGTGAAGTCATTTGTTCACGCCGCCATCTGATGAAACTGGATGACTGGCTGGCGCTGGGAAAAGAATTACGTGCTGCAGGCAAGCAAGTGGTGCTATCCAGCCTGACCCTGATAGACAGCGAAGCTGACAGGCGCAATATGCACAGGATGATAGAGCGCGCCTGTGCCGAGGATTTTTTGGTCGAAGCCAATGATTTTAGCGCCGTGCGTGCCATGCAGGGCAAGGCCTTTGTCGCTGGCCCGCATTTGAACATCTACCATGCAGACACGCTGGCATGGCTGGCCAGCCTGGGTGCCAGCCGTTTTTTACCGCCGATAGAGATGGGGCGTGATGACCTGGCTGCCTTGCAACTTCAGCGTGCCGAGCGGATGCTGCAGATGCAGACTGAAGTACAGGTGTGGGGGCGTCTTGCATTGGCGTTTTCATCACGCTGTTTCACGGCGCGGCATCACCGCTTGCGCAAGGACAGTTGTGAATTCCGCTGTGAACAATATCCCGACGGTTTGCCTTTGGCAACCAGCGATGGCAAGGATTTTTTGACCATCAACGGCATACAGACCCAGAGCGCCAGTTGCCTTGACCTGGGTGCGCAATTGCCAGAACTGGCCGCCATGCAGATAGATATTTTGCGCCTGCAACCGCAGGCACAAGGCATGGCAGCAGTGATCGCTGCATTTGACAGCGCCAGAGCAATGAGTACGGGTGCCAGGATCAATGAAACTTTGTTGCCACCACATGCACAGCGCAGCAATGGCTACTGGACTGATAAACCCGGCATGCAATGGTTGGCTGGCGAACAGATCAGCTAACAAGGATGATATAAAATGGATTTGAGTAATTTTCGTTTTTCTAAAAGCATACAAACTCTGGGCAGCTATTTGCCAGTGCAGTTGGCGAATGCGCCCTTGATGCTGATACTTGAACTGGCCAGGCGGCGTGCATTGCTGGTTGCGCCTGAGAGCCTGTATGGCAAGAGTTTTCGTATCAAGGTAGAAGACCTGGGACTGTCACTTTGTTTTTATTGCGACCAGGGCAAATTCAAGCCGCTTTCATCTCTGCCCCAGCCAGATGTCAGCCTGTCTGCCTGCGCCATGGATTTTTTAAAACTGGTAACTGGCCAGGAAGATGCAGACACCCTGTTCTTCCGTCGTCGTTTAAAGATGGAAGGTGACACCGAACTTGGCATCGCTGTCAAATACTGGATAGACGCCAGCGAGCGTCCCGCCTGGTTAGGCCAGTTCGCCCAGCACTTCATGCACGCAGGTGAGACCATGTGATGAAAACAGATCAACTACCGCTAGTGTATGCCTGCTCAGGATGTTCCAGTGTTGCGCAACTGGCCAATGACTGTGCAGTACGGCTAGACCGCGAACAAAAGGCGCAAATGTCATGTATCAGCGGCGTTGGCGGTGGCGTGGTCAGCCTGGTCAGGCTGGCACAATCTGGCAGGCCCATCCTCGCACTGGATGGCTGCGCGCTGGCTTGCGTCAAAGCCTGCCTGCGACAAGCTGGAGTTGCCCCTGATGTTCATCTGGTGCTCAATCAGCAAGGCGCAAGCAAGCGTTTTCATGCAGATGCCACGGACGATGAGACGCAGCAAATCTGGCAGCTGGTTGAATATGCGTTACAGCCATTGTGTGCCGTAGAGCCACAAGAATGATGGCAGACCTTAATTTTTGTGGGTGCTTCTAATGCCCGCTTACTTACCGGATCAATGATCATGAAACGTCTTGCAACTGCCCCGCACAGACTGTATTTCTTTCTCGGCGCTGTGTCCGTCCTCATCCTGTTTTTATGGTGGTGGTTGCAACTGCAGCATCCGCAAACCATGGCCATACCTTTGCACGCCTTGCTGATGCCACTCGGTGTCTTCCCCTTGTTCATTTTGGGCTTTACTTTTACAGCGGGTCCAAAATGGTTGTCAGTCAGCGCTGAGGATGATTATTTCTTGCTGCATGGTGCCACCTATTTTTGCGGCCTGCTACTGGCCATGCTGGCTGCCAGCCTGGGCTTGCCTGCTTTGCGCAGCTCAGGTTTTGCCCTGATGCTATGCGCCTGGTTGGCGGTGACCTGGCGCTGGGGCAGCTTGATACGACGCAGTACGGTAGCAGATAAAAAACATGCGGCAGCTATCTTCCTTGCCATGTGCGGCGGTGCAAGTGCTTTGGCAGCGACACTGATATGGAGTGGCGGCTGGTCTGGGGCTTGGGTAATTGCACGACAATTCGCCTTCTTTGGCTTTTTACTTCCCGTGTTTTTAACTGTCTGTCACCGCATGTTGCCATTTTTTAGCGGTAACGTGCTCAAACCCTATATCATCTGGCGCCCCTACTGGCTACTAGGCACGTGGTTGAGCGGGTGCGCATTGCTAGTACTAAGCGGTAGTATGCAATGGCGTATGCTGGAAGCAATCACGGCAACCGTCATGAGCCTGAGCTTCATGTATACGTCCTGGCGCTGGGGCTTGTTGCGCAGCCTGGCAAATCGCATGCTGGCAATGTTGCACTTCTCGTTTGCCTGGCTTGCAATCGTATTCGCGCTACAGGCTGCGGGTGCATTTGGCACGGCAGTAGGATCGGCGTCCGTACATGCCCTGGCTTTGGGCTTTATGGGAACCATGCTGGTTGGTTTTGTCAGCAGAGTCACTTATGGCCACAGCGGGCGGCCATTGCAGGTATCGAATTTATTATGGTGCATATACCTGGGACTACATCTTGCAGCTTTGCTGCGCATTCTGGCCAGTCTGCTTTCATTGGATATACTCATCATCGCTTCCGCAACAGCCTGGCTTGCCCTGCTGGCATGCTGGATCGCCATGATGCTACCCGTCTATCTTAGTGCGCGAGCAGATGGTCAACCTGATTAAAGCAGGGTTCTGTCGCATTAGCGGATTCTGCCGGGCAGACCAAGTAGATTGCGGATTTTCAATAATGGACAAATCGATATGCTCGACTTCAAAGGATCGCGTTTTCCAATCGACTTGATCCTGGTATGCATCCGCTGGAATGTGGCTTGCCCGTTGACCTACCGACATCTGGAGGAGATGATGGACGAGCATGGTGTCTCGGTTGACAATTAGTCGATCAAACTATGGGCAATCCGTTTCCTGCCGATTTTCGAGACGATCGCCCGCAAACACAAATGCCCGGTTAACGGTAGCTGGCACATGAATGAGAGGCGACCGAAAATTTTGAATAAAAATCGGTAAAACGAAAAGTTCAGAGTTAGCTGAACGAAACCCAGGAAAGTTCAGAGTTAGCTGAACGAAACCCATGAAGGTTCAGAGTTAGATGGTTTTTTATTTCAAAAACAAATCTCTTACAAAAAGGTAAGTCGTTGATATTTAAAATTATTGAGTCCAGAGTTAAATGAACATCGACAATTGTCGAAATGTCGAAATTCATTTAACTCTGAACTTTAATGCCCGAACACATATGTGTTAATTTGCGCTGGATTATGACCCAAAGTCAATTTTCAGTGCAAATCAACATTAAGGCGCAACACATGCAAATTTCCTCATATAACGTCACTCTTGTCGCTCTTACTTCTCAAGCAATGAATGCCAGTGAAGAAGAGCGAAATAGAATCATCAAGGAGTTTGTTGAGCAAATAAATTGCAATAGCGACGCCTACCAAACGCAGTGGTAGGTGTCTTTATGCAATCATATTGGCAGATGTGATCTGGCCAACCGTACCGGTCAATTTCACAAAGAAGTCGGTATCGTCAAACCGGTTGAGATCTGAACCAGTATTCTGCAGCAAATATGTACCTGCTGCCGAGCCTCCCGCTATCGTGATTAAGAAATACTGAGCAGCGTCCACAAAAAAAGGGTCCAGCGTATTGGCAATGACAGTCAGATAGTCGGACAAAGATGCAGTAGGTTTGTAAAGGCCATTCGAACTTGTCGCATTGAAACCGGTCTTGAAGTAATCCGTACCCGTCGCATTGAAATTTGCCACCTCGTCTATCTTGGTCCTGTTCGACATATTGACCCCAGTTTCTATCAATGTTTCCGAGCCTGAACCAGCGGTCTGCAGATTAATCGTATCCACCGCCGCACCACCGGTGATGGTAGTCGCCGCAGAGCTGGAACCCAGCAGGTTCAGGGTCTGGCCACCACTACCCAGGGTAATGGTGTTGTTACCCGTGCTCTTGGTATAGTTCAATGTGACACCTGCACCATTCGCGTTGGTGAAGCTGGCTGTACCTGTACTGCCAGCCACGTTGATGGTTTCGATATTCGAGACTCTGGTACTCAGGTCAATGTTCTGGGTGGTGGTCGCGCCGATATTGAGGGTATCCGTACCATCGCTGCCATCCACCCAGGGCGAGCGGGAGGTGATCTGGTCGGCCGTAAAATTAATAGTATCGCTACCTGATCCACCAATCACTTGGCCCACCCAATCGTTTGACGTAAAATAGTTGGTGCCATTGGCGAGGAAGTAAAGGGGTATACGCCCAAAGGCATTGAAGCTACCAGCCGTAGCCAGGGTCAGTGCCCTTACTAAACTGAGGTCGCCGGTAAATTGCGACATCTGGTCTATGGTTGCCGTGATTTCGAGCATTCCAGAGCGCGAAGACAGATTTTCAAAACCGGTAATCGTCGCATTGCTGATATCCGTAACCCAATCGGCGAATATCAGCGTGTCAGTGCCTGTACCAGCGGTATAAGTACCAAGGATGGTACCGCCACCGAGTGACAGACTATTATTGCCGTTGCCTAAGGACGCCGTATTGGAAATATTGCTACTGAAATACACATTGTCGTCTCCACTACCGCCAGTGTAGTTAACACTCGCCCTGGCAGGGATCATATCGACGGTATTGGTCCCGCTGGCACTGCCTTTGACAGTAGCCGTGCCTGTCAGGGCACCGGATGTCCAGGTAAAGCCACCAAGGGTAATGCCGCTGGCGTCAACGTTTGTCAGCGCGGTGCTCGATGATGACAGGTTCAGCCCTGCATTGCCACTCACATTGATGGTTTTGACCGAGTTACCCAGCCAGGTCAGTGAGTCGTTGAAAGCGCCTGTGGGTGTTTCCTGGGTGTCGTTGACACTGATATTGACGGTCTCGACGCCGGATGCAGTAACACCGGTGGTCGCAAAAGAAACGCCAGAAGAGCTGCTATCCGCCAGCGTCAGGTTGACGACATCATTGACACCACCCGCAAAGGCAGCATTGGTAAGGGTAACGGCCGTGCCTGTACCAATCAGCGTGATATTGCCATTGCTGGGCAGGTTGCTCAATGTCAGTCCGATTGCGCCAGAGAAAGTAACGTCGCTATAGTTACCCAGGGTCTGCAAGTCTATGGTCTGGTTGGTGACACTAGTGAGGCGCAATTTCTCAAAGCCGGTCACATTGCTGGCAAAGCTGCCGGAACCGGAAGCTGTGGCAGCATACGCTGCTGTCAGCGCGATAGTGTCAGTACCCGCGCCGCCATTCATAACGATAGGCAACAAGGCTGTGTTGGGAATGAAGGTATCATCGCCAGAGCCGCCATTGATGGTGGTGAAACCTGCCGATGTGTTGTAGGCGAAGACATTGGTGCCATTAGCCAGATTCAATACCTTGATGTTGCTGATAGTGCCACCGGTGCTGCCATTATTGATATTAAAAGTGCCCGCTGTAGTCAGGGTCAGTACATCCGTATCTGCCGCATTACCAGCAATGGTCGTCCCATTGAGCCCAGGAATGCTGGACATGAAGATATCATTGGCGCCAGAGACACCATTGAACGTGCCACCAGCAGTGACACTGACGGCATTGGCAATACCAAAGTCACTGGCTACTATGCTGCCTGTGGTGCCACCCAGTTTGACGATAAAGTCGCTGCCATCCACGGCTGTTGCGCTACTGCCCGAATTCTGGAACACATACGTGCCTGCTGCGGTACCACTGTTGACGGTGATGGTATAGGCCTGGCCAGTATTGGCAAGGCTCGCCCCCGCTGCTGTTGCGGCAGTCGCAA